>CALFGH010000126.1 GCA_937958315.1 uncultured Collinsella sp.
GCCGCCCGGCTCGGCAATGCCCAGGTTGATGACGATCTGCGCCGGCACGGGAGCGCCCATGCCCGCCATCGCGTTAAACGTCACGGGTGCGGCGGGCTTTACCACCGCGATATAGGGCTTGGCCACAAATCCCGGATCGGTATGCGGAATGGCGATGTTTGCCGCCGGCATGGCGAGACCCGTGGGATAGGCGTCCTCGCGCGTGCAGACGCCGTAAAGCCAACCGGGCGCAATGTAGCCGCGCGGGGCAAGCTCACCCTCGAGTTGCGCAAACACCTCATCCGGCGTCGCACACTCCCAATCAAAAAACACCAGCTCAGGCGAGAATAGCATCTCGGCGTTATCCGCCATACTGTCCTCCAAAGTTGTATGAGGTTCACAATGCCCCATATGATAGCGAAACGAGACAGACAAGGTTAGCCGAGGATCCCGATCATCTCGACCGCGCGAGCAGGTGTCAAGCACACCTCGGGCATCGCCTCCAGCATGCGCCGGTCGCTCGTGACCACATAGTCAACATCCGCCGTCTCGCCCGAAGCGATGATGAGGTTGTCTTCAAGATCCGGCATACGCTTGCCAAGCATGCGCGCCATCTCGCACTCTGCCAACGAAAGCGGGGAGGCAGTTGCCACCTGCATCATGTGCTCAATGCAGGCCCATGACGCCGAGGCAAACGACACGTTAATCCCATTCGCATTCCGCCGGGCTAGACGCCGAGGCAAAATATAGAACACATCCTTTGCCGTCGTGGGCGCATACAGAAGGTCGATCTTTCCCGCCTCGGCCAGTTCAACCAATCTCTTCGCTTCGTCGAACGCCCCCTCTTGCAGGTAATAATCGAGCCAAACGTTCGTATCTACCAAGAGACGCTTTGCCTCAATCATCGACAATTCGCCTCTATGTCGGCAATCATCGCGTCATACATATCATCTCGTACGGCATCCCAGTCTTCCGCCGAAGATTCTGCCGATGCGAAATCCGACGCGCTCAGCCCCAACGAGGAAAAAGCTAGGCCACACCCCTGTTCGGCGAGGCTCTCCGCACGGGGCGCCTCACGCTTATCCGCCACCATAAATCCCGGCAACGTTTGATGTTCGACGAGATAGGCCCAAAGTGCGCGAATGGCATCGCTCGGCCCCAACCCATTGCGAGTTAGGACCGCATCGCCCCC
>CALFGH010000127.1 GCA_937958315.1 uncultured Collinsella sp.
GTCAGGCTCAGGCACGGGCGCCGGCTCGGGCGCGGGCTTGGGCTCAGGCGCGACATCCGGAGCACTGTAACCCGAGGGAGCGGACTTCTTCTCGAAGGGCAATACAAAGGTCAGGACGTCGTCCTTGTCCTCGTCGGCCCACTCGCTTGCATAACGTGCAACCCAATAGCCAACGGCACGGTGCTTGAGCATCTTGCCAAAGACCGTAAGAAATACGGTGACAAAAGCGACCAGAACCAGGAACAGCACGAGTGTGATGCCACCGCCGGTAACAATCGCCTCAATACCCGTAGGACGATAGTAGTAGCTATACATACCGACAGAGGCAACGGCGCCAAAGACGACCGTCAAGATCCATGTGACAACGTTGGCGACCAGACCCGTCAAAAACTCGGGAAGGAACGAAGCGCAGAACAGCTTGGTCTTATTGTTCTTAAAGGCTGCCCAAACCTTATCGAGCGAAAACGCGCTCTCGACGCGACCGGTCACCGCAAAGTGCATCACGGCAATGTCGGCGAACATCTTAAAGAAGACCCCCAGGACCGCCGTGGCAATCATAGCCAGGACAAGCAGGCCAAGCGAGCCAAACAGCGCAGCCTCGAGCGCATAAGAGCCGTAATAAGAATACGAGCCCGCGGCGCCAATTACCACGCCCTCCACCAGCGAAAGCACTACACCGATAATGGGAATGGCAGCGATAAACTCGAGTACGACCGAAATAACGCTCGAAAAGATTCCGAGACCAAACGACGTGGAACGCATCAACGGACGACCCATGCCGTCATCGATCTTAAGCGACAGGTCGCGACCCCACTCGATGCCAAAGCCCGAACCGCACACGCTTGCCACGTAGGCAGCCAAAAAGCCGATGGCAGCCGCAATACCGCCGATAACGGGGATGAACAGCACGAGTACCGACACGACACAGATAAGCGCCGGCAAAAAGGCAATCTGGCACACGCGCTGCAGCACGCCCGGAGTCTTGGTCATATCCTCAAACGCCTGAGCCGTGCAGCCCTTGGACGCGTTCGCGACAGGTTGAGGAACAAACTGCTGAGGCTGAGGCTGACCCTGAGGGGTGGAAGCTGCAGCACCGACATTGGGGGCACCACACACGCCGCAAAACTTGTCGTTATCGCCCATAGGAGCGCCACACTGCGAACAGAACATCGAAATCATCCCTTCGTATCTTGAGCGAATCACCTGGATCGCAAACGATGTCTTTGGCATCATTATCGCCCAATGTGAGGACAAATACTCTTAGATGACGTATTTGCAACGCGCGAGGCGCTTTTCGATTGTTTGATGAATGCGTTCGCGCTAGTTCGTGCCGCGGAAACCCTTGCCGACGATCTCGGAACTGTCGACAATCGTGATAAAGGCACCCGGATCGACCTCGCGCGCATAGCGGCGCAGTTGCACGGCCTCGCGACGGCTCAGCACGCTCATGATCACCGTCACGCACTTGCCCGAGAAGGCACCGTAGCCGCGACTAATGGTCGCCGTACGGTTGAGATGCTTGACGATAAACTCCTCGACCTTAAGGGGCTCGGAACAAATGACCGTGCAGACCTTACGAAGGTGAATGCTCTCGATGGCTTTGTCGACCACAAGCGTCTTGGCAAACAGGCCGAGCACGCAATACAGACCGACACGCGGGCCGTACAAGAAGGCCGCGATGGCCACGATGCCGATATCGACCAGCAGCAGGGCGCGGCCAATCTCGAGCGTCGTGCGGCGCTTGAGGATCATGGCAAGAATGTCCGTGCCACCCGTCGAGGCGCCGATATCAAAGACGATGGCGCTGCCGAGCGCCGGCAGAATCACGGCAAAACACAGGTCGAGCCACATATCGCCCGTCATCGAGACACTGGTCGGGATAAAGAGCTCGAAAAGCGAAACATAGGCGGACAGCGCAAACGAGGCGAAGACGCTCCACAGGATTGCCTTGCGCTCCAAAAAGATAAAGCCCAAAACGACGAGAACCGCGTTGATAATCCACATAAAGACGCCGACGGGCAGGGTCGGGAACAGCGTGGACAGAATAACCGACACGCCCGAGGTGCCGCCAAAAGCAAAGTGATTAGGGGTTTTAAACGCAACGATGGCAAAGGCCGTAAGAATCAGGCCCAGATTGAGCTCGGCGAAAAAGCGCGGGAAGCCTGGCTCCTGGCTACGCTTTTGGCCGGCACGCTCGCCGCGCTCGATATCGGTGCGATCAACCACGCGCTCCATCGGCACCACGGGAGGACGATGTAGCTCCTCGGCAGCTCGCGATGCCGCCTCTGCCGCGGCAGCCTCAATCGCCCATGCCTGGCTTTCTGTTTCGTGCTCGTCAGCCATTACGGCAACCCCTCGTTAACAATTTGGAAACAATGCGCCCATTAGGGTAACGCGGAACACGACGATTGCAACCCCTAGTTAGACGAGCGGTATGCCTACATCGGGGACATACAAATAACGGCCGGCC
>CALFGH010000128.1 GCA_937958315.1 uncultured Collinsella sp.
CCGAGGACAGCGTGGTCTGCTCGCTGCAGCCACGCCAGGCGCGGCGCTCCTCCACCACCACGACGCCGCGTTTTTCGAGCGCCTTGATGGTCGCCGACATGCTGTTGTAGAGCAGGTTGAGGTCACGCGTCGTGACCGGTCCGCACTGGAGCGCCTCGATGAGCTGACGCTGGCGAACTGCGGTCTTGGGCGGCGTATAGTCAAAGCCCTCGGGCGTAAGCATCACCCAGCGGTTTTGGATAGGCTTGACGGCGGGACGCTCAACCGTCCACGCCCCGTCATCGCCCTTAACGACACGCGGGCTGCCGCCCGGAGGCAAGAACAGACGCAAGCATTCGGAAAGCGTCGCGACATACTCGCGGCTCATCCAACGCGCAATGCGGGCGGCCTCGACGCCAAAGAGCGGTTTGCTGAGGATGGTCTCGATGGGCTTGACGCGCGAGGGGTCGAGGGCGTTGTTGCCTTGCAACTCGCCCAGCCCAGACGCAATGTCGACGATATAGCCCGCTGCCGCACGGTTGCCAAAATGAACTAGGACAGTGGAGCCGATCTGGGCCTCGTTGGCAAGAGACCGCGGAATGCCATAGGCAAACGGTTCGGACAGCGCACGGGTCGGGATGTCGAGGACCACGCTCGAGTAGGCGGCGATGGGTTCGGGTGCGAAATCGGGCTGCGCCGGGGCGGCGGCAGGGGCCGCAGACTTCGGAGCTTCCTCCGGTTCAGGCGAACCAAACAGCGATAGTTGCTCGGCCATAGTCTCTGTACCTCCCATCCCATACGTCTATAGAAACAAGAGCCCCACTCGTGGTGAGCGGGGCTCGGATACATGCGTTTACGCGACTGTTACAGCGCCATCGTGCGGGCGCGGTCGATACGCGCCAGGCAGTCGTCGCGGCCGACGAGTGCCATGGTCTCGCCAAGCGGAGGGCTCACCATGTTTCCGCAGACGGCGACGCGCACGGCCTGGAACACCACGCGCTTCTTGAGGTCCATCTGCTCGGGCAGCGGCTCAAGCGCAGCGTCGATGGCCTCGGCGGTCCACTCGGTAACACCCTCGAGCGCGGCCTTGGCGGCGTCCAGAATGGCACCCATGCCCTCCTTGGCCAGGCCCTTGTTGACGGACTTCTCGTCATACTCGAGCGTCTCGGCCGTGGCAAAGATGGGGGCGGCGACGGTCACGGCGTCGGCCGGCATCTTGGTGCGCGGCTTGACGATGGCGGCAAGCGCGTCGATCCAGTCCTCGCCGTACTCGACGTTACCCTCGATGAGGCCCGCCTCGTGCAGCTCGGGGACCATGATCTCGTCGGCAAACTGAGCGTCGGACATGCCGTTGATGTACTCGGCATTGACCCAGTCGAGCTTTTTGGGATCGAAGGTCGCCGGGTTCTTGGAGATGCGGTCGAGCGAGAACTTGCTGGCCAGGACATCGCGCGGGATGATCGTAGTTTCGCCGTCGAGCGACCAGCCGAGCAGTGCCAGATAGTTGACGAAGGCGTCGGACAGGTAACCGGCGTCGCGGTACTCTTCCACCGAGGTGGCGCCGTGACGCTTGGAGAGCTTTTTGCCGTCGGCACCCAGGATCATAGAGATGTGGGCGAACGTGGGCACGGGCGCGCCGAGGGCCTCGTAGACCATGACCTGGCGCGGGGTGTTGGAAAGGTGGTCGTCGCCGCGGATGACGTGGGTGATCTTCATCATGGCGTCATCGACGACGGTCGCGAAGTTGTACGTGGGCGTGCCGTCGGAGCGGAAGATGACAAAGTCGTCGAGCTCCTTGGCGTCGAAGGTCACCTCGCCATGAACGGCGTCGTGGATGACGACGTCGCCGCGGTCCTCGGGCACCTTGATGCGCAGGACGTAGGGCTCGCCGGCCTCGATGCGGCGGCGTGCCTCCTCGGGATCCAGATCGCGGCAGCGGCGCTGATAGCCCTGGAAGGGGTCCTTGCGCTCCTGCGCAGCCTTGCGATCGGCCTCGAGCTGCTCCTTGGTGCAGAAGCAGGGATAGGCCTTGCCCTCGTCCCAAAGCTTCTGGGCGGCCTGCTTGTACAGGTCCAGGCGCTCGGTCTGGGCATAGGGGCCAAAGTCGCCGCCCACCTCGGGGCCCTCGTCCCAGTCCAGGCCCAGCCAACGCATAGCGCGCAGGATGATCTGCGTGTTCTCGTCGGTGGAACGGGTGGGGTCGGTGTCATCGATGCGCAGGATGAACGTGCCGCCGTTTGCGCGGGCAAAAGCCCAGTTATAGATAGCGGTGCGGGCGCCGCCGATGTGCAGCTTGCCCGTCGGTGAGGGTGCAAAGCGGACGCGAACGTCTGATGCCATGGAAATCTCCTCGATTGCAGGATGGATGTCTAACCGCATCAGTATAAAGCAACAATGCCCACCTCCGCACAAAGGGCATCGACCCACTCATTGGGGACAGAGTTAAATGACCAGTCGTTGGGGAGGTTCTTAGTTTATGGCTGGTCATTTAAACCTGTCCCCAATGACTAGGTGCGGAAAGGGTGTGAATGTTGGATTTACGCGCTATGATGTGCCCTTGCATACAGAGCCTGGCGGAATGGTAACGGTCGCCGGGACGCGTTTTTGAAAGGACAATCATGTCAGAAGAACTTCGTTCCATCCCACCCCAACACGGGTCCTTTGTGTTTACGTCGGAGTCAGTGACCGAAGGTCATCCCGATAAGATCGCCGACCAGATCAGCGACGCCGTCCTCGACGCAATCCTCGCCAAAGAAATAGAGCTGCAGGAGCAGGGCTATATTGCGCCCAACGGCGTGCCCGCCAACGTGGAAAACGTCCGCTGCGCCTGCGAGACCCTCGTGACCACCGGCACCGTCATCGTCGCCGGCGAGATCCGCACCCAGGCCTACGTCGACGTGCAGGAGATTGCCCGTGGCGTTATCCGCCGCATTGGCTACAACCGCGCCAAGTTTGGTTTTGACTGCGATACCTGTGGCGTTATGAGCCTCATCCACGAGCAGTCCCCCGATATCGCCCAGGGCGTCGACGAGTCCTTCGAGACCCAGACCGGCGCCACCACCGACCCGATCGACCTGATCGGCGCCGGCGACCAGGGCATGATGTTTGGCTATGCCTCCAACGAGACCAAGACCCTCATGCCCATGCCACACTACCTGGCAAGCCGCCTGGCCGAGCGCCTGGCAGCCGTGCGCCACGACGGTACCCTGCCCTATCTGCGCCCCGACGGCAAGACCCAGGTCACCGTGCGCTACGAGGACGGCAAGCCCGTCGAGGTCACGACCGTCGTCATCTCCACGCAGCACGCAGCCGAGATCGAAGACATGGGCAAGATC
>CALFGH010000129.1 GCA_937958315.1 uncultured Collinsella sp.
GCCACCTGGGCGAACAAGCCCGCGCCATGGCCGCCCGGCACCGTGACGCCCGTTCCCGGCGCCACCAGGCGAGGACCCTGATACCTGCCGGCATCGATAGCATCGCGCACGGCAAGATCGGCAAACAGCGGGTCGCCCGCGCCGCGCACCGTGGTCACGCCACTTGCCAGCTGTTGTTGGGCGCTGCCCTTAAGAATGTGGCGGACAATGGCGCGCCCCACGGGATTATCGAGCTTCTTCATCAGCGCGCCCGCATCGCCCGCCGAAACCGGCTTGCCCGAACCGCACAAATGCACATGCATATTGATGAGGCCTGGCATGAGATACGCCCCTGCCAGGTCGATGACCTCGGCACCTGCAGGCGCCTGCGCCACAGCACTCGGCCCCATCCACGTGATGACACCGCGCTCAACGGCCACGGCCATGTCGGGCTGCGGCTCCATATGTTCCGAACCATCCAGGACGGTCGCATTGATAAACAACGTGGAACGATCGGCAGACGCCATATCGAGCTCCTCCCTCACGATTAACTTGAACATTTGTCCATTATCATCCAGCGCGACAGGGTTGCTGCGAACATATCGGCTAACGGGAGGAAGAGAAGGGCGTGAGGATGAACAGACCAGTGCAGCGATGCTTCGGTCGTTCCAGCAAAACGTCTTGATCTATAACAGATAGACCGTCTTTAACCTTTCAAATGTTACAGATCGAGATCTTTCAGCACCGCGTCCAGCCTTTGTATCAATCTGTAACAGTTGGGTCGAATTTTGGCCATCAGATGTTACAGATCGAGATATTCCCAGCCCCGTCGTCAAACGTCTAAATCTGTAACAGGTAGACAGGTTTTCGGCCTCTAGATGTTACAGATTGAGATTTTTCGTCAGCCGCCAACCTTCCGTCTTGATCTGTAACGGTTACGAGGCCAAACGGTCCTCTGTTGTTACAGATTGAGACGGTCCGCTTCAGCGCCCATACCACTGGTGTCTCCATTCCTCAGCCAAATCGACCCGCTGCGGAATACCCGCCAGCCTCATCTTCTCAACCAGCTTTCCCGGATTCTTGAGCTCATCAAACATGAACCGAAGCACCTTGTGTCCGAGCATTGTCAGATGGGACTCCCGCTGACGTTCTGCCACGAACGGGTCGACCCACTCCCGACCCTCGTCGTTCTGCAAGGTATACTTCCCCTTTCCGTCGAGCTCGCCGATGACACATGTCCCGTCCTCGAGCCTCCAGAAATAATCGACCCGAAACACCTGATTCGGATCGAGCGGATCATGAAACTCCACCTGCAACTCTGGCACCGGAAAGCCGTATGCAATAAAGAACGCTCGGAACCGAGACTCGCCACCGTTTTCGGACAGCCCGTCCGCATGCGACGCAATCACCTGCGCTCTGCGATACCCGCGCCTGCCCTCGCAATCGGCCTGGAGCCGTTCGCAGAGGTCGTCGCGTGACATGCCCTTCGCCCGCAATGCAGAATCGGCGATCGCCAGACCATACGAAAACGGCGCACGCAGCAGACAATCCTCCACCGTGCGCCAAAACGGCGTCACCCGCACGCCGTCGACGCGCTCAAGCGCACCCGCCGTCTGCGGACGCAACAGCCTATATCCCGTACTCAACGCCACCGAACAACCCGTCTTGACCAAGTAACGCGGCCCGAGCAGATCATTCGGCACCTCCAGACCCCATATCAGCGCGGCGTCATATCCCCAAAACGCCCAATCGGGGTGAAACTCGGCAAGCCCCTTGATGGTCCATCTCGCTCGCTCCGGCGGCGTCAATGCATCCCATTCATGCTGAAAACAAAATAGGTGCGATTCGGGCTCCGCAATATCGTCTGTGCCCACATGGCGCCGCAGCCACATAAGCTCGGCATTGTCGTGCGTCACAAGCAGCACGCCTTGTTCAGCCGCCTCCGTGAGCCTGGCAAGCATCCTATTCCGCGCCAAGGTGTTACGTGTTGCCTGCTTGTGTTTAAAAACGGTATTAGACACTTTCATCACCACCACGTCAGACAAATGGGCCATCGTCACCGTTGCCTCCGCTGACAAATGTCTTGATCTGTAACAGGAAAACAGTCTTTGGGCCTCTAGTTGTTACAGATCGAGATTTTCAGTCGTGCGTCCAACCTTTGTCTCGATCTGTAACAGGTAGGTCGAATTTTGGCCCCTTCCCGTTACAGATCGAGATCTTTCGGCAGGCGCCAACCTTCCGTCTTGATCTGTAACAGTTAGATGGCCAAACGGCCCCTTGTTGTTACAGATCGAGACATTCAGTCGAGTCTGCATTGTTCATCTCGATCTGTAACAACTACGGGTCCAAATGGTCTCTAGACGTTACTGATCGAGACAAAAAGGCAGAGGGCAAAGCGGGCGACAACTGCCCATCCCCTACTCCCATTCCTGTTCGTAGATGCTGAGGGACTTCACATACCGCCCCTGGGCACCCATGATGTCGCGGACCAGCCTCAGAAAGAAGCTGATACACGAGGTATCGAAGCCGTCTTCCAAGTCTTCCGGATGGACGGCGCCAGGCCCGTCGACCGCCGTATCGCTCAGGCGCGCTATGTCGTAGAGGTAGAGCTGCCCCGCCGTCAGCCAGACATCGTCGACGCACGCAATACGCACCGCAATCGCACCATCGCGCCAGTGCTCTTTTTGCACGATATGTGGGTCGTAAACATCAAAACGACGATTGGTGCGCGTGTCGCGCAGCGCGACCATACCAGTCGCAGGATCCTTGTCCAAAATGCCAAAGCGCGAGAAACACTGCGTGTCGCGCACCTGCTCGAGCCGCCTGAGCGAAGCAGGCGAAAGCGACGCCGGCGGCTCGTCAACATACAGCTCCAACAGCGTCTTGCCATGGTAATAGGGGCGCTCAAACAGCAGCCAATCGGTAAAAGCCATGTTGTAGGCCATGATTTCGTTTTGCGAGGGCTCCTCGCAATAGCTGAGCCATGGATCGACGATAATCTCGAACTGCTCGCGTGCCGGCTCCAGGAATTGAAACTTCCGCAGCATCCAAAAGTGAGCCATGTCGGCAATATCGTTGCCGACGGCCTCGGCCAGACGCCCCCAGTTCAAAACATGATCAGCCATGACATCCTCCTCAAACTGATGAACCTCAATTTGAGCTTACGAGGAGAGCCGGTGGTCGCCACCAGCGCGGGTGAAATGGGCATCAGGCTGCAAACCAGATGCTGACCGAATACTTGACGGAACGCTTGACCGATACGTTATACCGAAGCAAAAGCCCAGTTAAACATAGACAAATAAACAGAGATTTTGAGCTGCCCAGCCGCAGCCATCACGAAAACAGCAAGGCGCCGCGAGCCCGCACGTCAGCAAATGAGCAGTCAGACATCAAGAGCGTCCCCAATGACCAGTCGTTGGGGACGCTCTTGAATGACTACCTTACAGCCCCAAGGCCTCGGCAACCTCGGCAGCGCAGGCCAGGGAGTCCGCCATGGCGCTTACCACGAGCGAGCTGCCGTTGCGGGCATCACCGGCCACATA
>CALFGH010000130.1 GCA_937958315.1 uncultured Collinsella sp.
GAACACGCCTCGTTCCGATTCACGGCCAGCGATGAGCTATCCCTCGCGCATGGCATTGGCTTTTGCCCTGACGTCGCTCATGACGGTATTGGTGCTGGTGGGCGTTGTCTCCGTTGTGTGGGGCACCGTCTTTTCGGATTACACGCGCTCTAATATCGTCGAGATCGCCAATTCTGCTGCCGAAAAGCTTGCGACGTCGTATGAGGAAAACGGCAATTGGACTGCGGGCGAGCTGCGCACGGTCGCGACATCGAGTTTGGTGTCCGACGACCTGAGTATGCAGGTCGTCAACAAGAAAGGCGTTGTCGTCTATGACGACTCATGGCCTTCGGCAAGTGCGACCGCCGATGTGCGCGAGAGTGAATCACCGTCGAGCAGCTCGAGCGGTAAAAAGGCCTCGCATAGCCCGGTCTCGTCGGCGCCCACCGACTCCGATAGCGTCGCCAACGTCGAAATCATAACGTCTTCTGGCGAGCATGTCGGACAGGTAAAGCTATGGGCCATCGGCTCCGACGCCCTGCTCACCAAGGCAGATTCTGCGTTTAGGGAGAAGACCTTTAACGCCATGGCCCTTGCCGCGGTTGTTGCGGTCTGCATCTCGGTTGTTATCGGATCGCTCGTGTCTCGCATGCTCACCAAGCCGATTCATCGTATTACGAGCACAGCCAAGCAAATTCGCGATGGAGACCTGTCCGCTCGTACGGGCTTGCGCGGCGACGATGAAATCGATCAGCTGGGTGAGACCTTTGACGAGATGGCCACCTCGCTCGAGAAAGATATGAAGCACGAAAAGCGCCTGACTTCCGATGTGGCTCATGAGCTGCGCACGCCGCTCATGGCCATGCTTGCAACGGTCGAGGCCATGCAGGACGGCGTGTATCCCACCGACGACGAGCATCTGGAGACGGTCGCTTCCGAGACGCGTCGCCTGGCTCGTCTGGTGCAGCAGATGCTCGACCTATCGCGTATGGAAAACAGCACGGCTCCGCTCAACCTCGAGCCGGTGGACATGGTTCCCTTTGTGCGATCGATTGTAAACGGCCAGGAGCGTCTGTTTGCCGACCGCGATCTGCGCCTGCGTTTTGCGGACGAGACCCAGGGTCACGACGATGTCGTCCAGGCCGATCCCGACATGATCACGCAGTGCGTCATCAACCTCATGAGCAACGCCATGCGCTACACCCCCGAGGGCGGTTGGGTCGTGGTGTCGGTGCTCAGCGACCGCAAACATGTCAGTATTGCCGTTTCGGATACCGGTATCGGTATTGCCAAGGACGATCTGTCTCGCATCTTCGGACGATTTTGGCGCGCCGATGCCAGCCGTGCCCGCGAAGCCGGCGGCCTGGGCGTTGGCCTTGCCGTGACCAAGCAGATCGTCGAGCGTCACCATGGCTACATATCCGTGGAGTCGGAGCTTGGAAAGGGTACGACTTTTACGATTCATCTGCCCCGTGAGCACACGGCGGACGCGGCATCTACTACAATGGAGCACTAGCTTTTCGCTATTCGGTGAAGGAGGGGCCGCGTCCCTGCCGCTCCGAGTTTGCGAAAACATGCGGGAAAGAACCCGCATTTCTGTCGTATTTAGGTAAGGAGTGACTCACGTGACAACGATGGAGCGTCGTCCGGATTCCCGTGGCAAGGTTCGTGATATCTACGATGCCGGCGAAAACCTGTTGATGGTCGCCACCGATCGCATTTCTGCGTTCGACTTTATTCTTCCCGACGAGATTCCTTTTAAGGGAGAGGTGCTCAACCGCATCTCGGCGTTCTGGTTCGACAAGTTTGCCGATATCGTCCCCAACCACCTCGTCTCCATCGATCCGGCGGATTTCCCCGAGGAGTTTGCCGAGTATCGTGACTATCTCGCAGGCCGCGCCATGCTGGTTAAGAAGGCCCAGACGATTCCTATCGAGTGCATCGTTCGCGGTTATCTGACCGGTTCGGGCAAGAAGACCTACGACGAGAACGGAACCGTCTGTGGCATCCAGCTGCCTGAGGGCCTAACCGAGGCCTCCAAGCTCCCCGAGCCGCTGTTCACCCCGTCCACGAAGGCCGAGATCGGTGATCACGACGAGAATATCTCGTTTGAGCGTTGCTGCGAGATCGTTGGCGAGGACATCGCCACGCAGATTCGCGATCTGTCTCTCAAGATCTACAAGGCTGCTGCCGAGTATGCAGCGACCCGTGGCATCATCATTGCCGACACCAAGTTTGAGTTTGGTGTTATCGATGGCAAGGTCACGCTGATCGACGAGTGCCTCACGCCCGACTCCAGCCGTTTCTGGCCCGCCGCCAGCTACGAGGAGGGCAAGATCCAGCCTAGCTACGACAAGCAATTCGTCCGCAATTGGCTCAAGGCCAACTGGGATATGACGGGGGAGACCCCGCACCTGCCCGCCGAGGTCATCGATGGCACGTCCGAGCGCTATCGCGAGGCCTTCCAGATCATCACGGGCTCCCAGTTCACAAGCATGAAGGAGAACGCATAAGTGAGTACCCGTAGCGCCACGAACAAGCGCACGCAATCCCACGAAGTTACCGGGGTTGCGCGCAAGTCCGCCGCATCTGCTAAACCCGCCCGCCAAGCAGCGAGCTCCGTTCGCGTCGTGCCGGCTTCGTCTAAAGCTCGCCGCAAAGAGCTCGAGAAGGGTGAAAACCTGGAAGGCCTTTCCAAGGAGGAGAAGCGCGCCCGCAAGGCCAAGCAGCGTGCTCGCGAGGATCGTATCTATACGGTGTCGAATATTCTTCTCAAGCAGGATGAGGACTACACCAAGCGCCGTCGTATCTGGTGGGCCGTGCTCGCCATCGGCATGATACTCGTCGTGGCAATTTGGGCTTCGCTCTACTTCGCTCCCGGCGGCACGGTGTCCAGTCCTGTTCAGATGGTCGGCATCGTTTTGTCCTATGTCATCATCCTGGGTGACTTTATCTACGACTTCGCTCGTATTCGTCCCTTGCGCAACATGTACCGCGCGCAGGCCGAGGGCATGTCCGAGAACAAGCTCAACGCTCTTATCGAGCGCGCAGCTGCCGAGGAGGACAAGAAGGCCTCTAAGAAGAAGTAGCGTTACAACCTATAGATATCGCTAAGATATAAGGCGCGTCGTTTTTTGCGGCGCGCCTTTTTACTGTCCTACAGATAGATGGAGTGGCACATGATTCGAGCTGCCCTAACGGTCGAGGAAGCTCTTGAGGGCATGAAGACCCTTGAGCCCAAGATTAAAAATTATGCGCGTCTCGTTGTCCGCAAGGGTGTAAACGTTAAGCCCGGCCAGGAGGTCGTCGTTCAGTCTCCCGTCGAGTGCGCATCATTTGCGCGCGTGGTGGTTGCGGAGGCTTATGACGCCGGTGCCGGTCACGTGACGGTCATCTGGGCCGACGACGCCGTGACGAGGCTTGCGTACGAGCATGTCGAGAAAAGCTATTTTGAGCAGACGCCCGAGTGGAAGCGCATGCAGCTGGATTCTCTGGCCCAGGACGGTGCCTGCTTTATCTTTATCGAGGGTGCTGACCCCGCCGCTCTCAAGGGCATCGATCCTGCCAAGCCCGCTGCCGCTTCCAAGGCGAGGAACACGCAGTGCAAGATTTTCCGCCGCGGACTGGATTACAACATCAACCCGTGGTGCATTGCCGGAGCGCCGGTTGTTGCCTGGGCGCGCGAGGTGTTCTCGGGTGATCCGGATGAGGTTGCAATCTACAAGCTGTGGAATGCGATTCTGCATACCGCCCGTGCTGACGGCCAAGATCCGGAGAGTGACTGGGAGCTTCATGACGCGGCGTTCGAAAAGAACTTGCGCTTCCTGAACGACAATCGTTTTGACTGTCTGCGCTATACCGCTTCGAATGGAACCGACCTGTTAATTGGTATGACGAAGGGGCATGAGTGGGCCGGCGGTAAGGGCGAGACCCCCGACGGTCACCCCTTCTTCCCTAACATCCCCACCGAGGAGGTCTTCACCTCGCCCGATCGTATGCGTGCTGACGGAATCGTCTATTCCGCAATGCCGCTTATCCATCACGGTAACAAGGTCGACGATTTTTGGATCAAGTTCGAGAACGGTCGTGTGGTGGATTACGACGCCCGTGTGGGCAAGGCGACACTCGCAAGTATCATCGATACGGACGAGGGCGCTGCTCATCTGGGCGAGGTCGCGCTCATTTCCAAGAACACGCCGATCCGCGAAAGTGGCGTCCTGTTCTACGACACGCTCTATGACGAGAACGCTAGCTGCCACCTTGCGCTGGGCGTCGGTTTCCCCGAATGCATCGAGGGTGGGTACGACATGTCCAAGGAGGAGCTCCTGGAGCATGGCGTTAACGTTTCGAGCACCCACGTTGACTTTATGATTGGCACGGACGACATCGATATTGTGGGCATTACGCCCGATGGACGCGAAGTTGTGATTTTCCAGAACGGCCAATGGAGTTGGGAATAGTCCCAGACCGTGGTACAATGCCACCCGCGGGCCGTTAGCTCAGCTGGCAGAGCAGGGGACTTTTAATCCCAAGGTCCAGGGTTCGAACCCCTGACGGCCCACCATAGAAAAGAAAGCGATCGACTCCGGTTGGTCGCTTTTTTGTTGCCGCGGCACGGGTTCGAACCCGTCGGGGCGCGGAGCTGAGTAAACGCGTGAGCGTTTGCCAGCGCAGCGCGCAAGGCGCGAAGCGCCGCAGCGGCCGCCTGCGGAGCAGGCTGAACCCCTGACGGCCCACCCAAAGGAAGGAAAACGAAATGAAAACAGATAGATACGGAATTAGCGGCAGCACATTAAAGATAATAGCAGCCATCTCGATGGTTCTCGATCATGTAAGCAGGATCGTCCTGACCAATGGAATCATGACTCACGCATCGTACAATCAGATATCAGACGAACAATGGGCGATTCTAAGCGAGGCTTCGGATGTGCTTCATGTTCTTGGCAGAATTGCATTTCCCTTATTTTGCTTTTTGATAGTTGAGGGATTTTTGCATACTCATGACATAAAGAAGTACCTGCGAAATATGCTTGTCTTCGCAATCATTGCGGAGCCCATATACGATTTCGTTCAAACCGGGCAGTTATTTGACCTTCGGCAACAAAATGTTATGTGTGAGCTCCTGCTTTCCTTGGTCTTTTTGATTGTTCTGGAAAAGATACAAAGTCTTTCAAAATGGAAGAGGCACATCGCAGAAATTGCTCTGATTGTTTTGACGGCACTGGCAGCTGAATACACTAAACTAGATGGCGGTGTGTATGGCATTCTGCTTGTGGCTGCGTTCTATTTATTCCACGACAACAAGGCCAAGATGTTCTTTGCTGCAGTATGCGCAGTGCTCCTTTCGTCGTGCCATATAGTTGGCGGCGGATTTGAGTTTGCTACAGCTAATGTATTTAATCCTGATGTTGCCGCCGCGGTCGTTTCGTTGCTGCTTATCAATCTTTATAACGGCGAGCGAGGGCTGAAGCTGAAATATTTCTTCTACATTTTCTATCCGGCACATCTTGCTCTGCTTTATGGTGTCTCACTTATTGTTTTGAACTGTCTTTAAAAACTCTCAAACAAGTCTCTGAAAGCAGAAACAAATTGACCCTAAGACTGCTTGTGAATTTCCGGAAGACCTGAGAGATGTGAGGATAGACAACGAGGGCTGCAGAAAGATGCTTCTCAGTTATCTGGCGGATCGACGTATCTGTATGAGGATCACTTCCACACACTCATTAATAACAGTGATAAACATGGCAGATCCTTAAAACATGAGGCTGCGGAGGTCGAACGATGCTTCGAAAGCATGAATGGCAGCGAGAAAATGAGTTCGGAAACACCCTCTAGATGCTCCAGCATAGAATTGAAAGCGATCGACTCCGGTTGGTCGCTTTTTTGTTGCCGGTGTACGGGTTCGAACCCGAACTTCTCTATATATAAGAACGCTTGGCGAACAAAACCTGCCTTTTACCGACGGGAAACAAATAGCCGATGCTTTTGGAGTAAAGTGGCGCACCAGAGATGACCGATGCCTTAACACCTATAAACCAGCTGGTCATCGCCAATATCAGAAGCTGCTGCTTCGAATACGGCCTCAGTGAAGCAACTGAGGGTTCTATTCATTTGTGTACAAAATATGGAGTACCAGATTCCCGCCCCCGGGGCCCCTCCGGTCTGGCAATATATCTCCTTGCCGCGCGGCCCGGTCGGACCGGGAACCGGCGCAGGCGTGCACCTTGAGAACCGGATACTGCGAGGATGGACACTTACTTCAGTGTCGCATCCGGGCAGACATCGAACCATTTGAAATGGTCTAACTTGGATTTGTTTTTCGCAAGGCCGCCGAGAGGCGGCCCCGAGAAATTCCTTTTCCTATACTAAAACCATATGAATCGAACGGAACCGATCAGCTAATAGTTGTGAGGACCGGACGGGCTCGAAGCCCATTTATTTTGGACGGAGAGTTCGATCCTGGCTCAGGATGAACGCTGGCGGCGCGCCTAACACATGCAAGTCGAACGGCACCCCTCTCCGGAGGGAAGCGAGTGGCGAACGGCTGAGTAACACGTGGAGAACCTGCCCCCTCCCCCGGGATAGCCGCCCGAAAGGACGGGTAATACCGGATACCCCGGGGTGCCGCATGGCACCCCGGCTAAAGCCCCGACGGGAGGGGATGGCTCCGCGGCCCATCAGGTAGACGGCGGGGTGACGGCCCACCGTGCCGACAACGGGTAGCCGGGTTGAGAGACCGACCGGCCAGATTGGGACTGAGACACGGCCCAGACTCCTACGGGAGGCAGCAGTGGGGAATCTTGCGCAATGGGGGGAACCCTGACGCAGCGACGCCGCGTGCGGGACGGAGGCCTTCGGGTCGTAAACCGCTTTCAGCAGGGAAGAGTCAAGACTGTACCTGCAGAAGAAGCCCCGGCTAACTACGTGCCAGCAGCCGCGGTAATACGTAGGGGGCGAGCGT
>CALFGH010000131.1 GCA_937958315.1 uncultured Collinsella sp.
GGCCTGAGCCAGATTGATACCGCGCACCTGGGGCTGGCGCGCAGCCTCGGAGAGACGCGTGCCGGCGCAGTCACGGCATGGTCCCTCGCGCAAAAAGCGAGCCACACGCTTAAGCCCCTTATCGTCCTTAACCTTGGCGAGCGCATTCTCAACGGTATAGACGGCGTTGTAATAGGTAAAGTCGAGCGGCGTGGCGCCCTCGCCGTTTTTGGGAACGTAGAGAATATGCTTCTTAACCGCCGGGCCGTGAAACACGATGTCGCGCTCTTGAGGCGTGAGCTGGTTAAACGGCACGTCGGTGCGCACGCCCATCTCGCCGGCCACCTGCTTCATCAGGTCCCACATGAGCGTGCCCCAGGGAAGCACCGCACCCTCGTTGATGGTCTTTGACTCGTCGGGCACCAGGCTCGCCTCGTCTACCTCGCGCATAACACCGGTGCCGCCGCAGGTAGGGCACGCACCGCCGCTATTGAAAGCCAAATCCTCGGCACTCGGCGCGTAGAACTCGCGGCCGCATGTCGGACACGTGAGCGACAGGCCCGCAGCCACGTTAAGGCTCGGCTCCACACGCGCCCCGCAATGCGGGCACACGTGATGGGCGCAACGGCTAAAGAGTAGACGCAGGCTATTGTTGAGCTCGGTCATGGTACCAAAGGTCGAGCGCACGCCCGGTACGCTGGGGCGCTGATGTAATGCGAGCGCCGCTGGCACGTGCAGTACCTCGTCCACCTGGGCGTGCTCGGCCTGCGTCAGACGACGGCGGGTATAGGTGCTGAGCGCCTCCAGATAGCGGCGCGAGCCCTCGGCATAAAGAACCCCGAGTGCCAGCGAACTCTTGCCCGAGCCCGACACGCCGGCAATACCCACGAGCCTTCCCAGCGGGATATCAATATCGATGTCCTTGAGGTTATGGACACGTGCGCCACGCACCTCGATAGCACTTGGTTGTTGCGACACCGTCATCACTCCCCTTCTGCCCGCCCGCGCCAGTCTTCGCGGGTCAAATACGTAAAGTACTCGGTACGTACATCGCCCATAAGCTCGCAGGGCACGTCGCGCTCAACGTGATGCGGCGCGAACCCGCACTTTTGCTGAACGCGTAATGACTTGTTATTGCCCTCGTAGTATCCGCACCAAAGCGCCTTGCAGCCAAGCGTTTCGAACGCATAGCGCTGCATGGCTCGTACCGCTTCGGGAGCAAAGCCTCGGCCCCAGAATGGCTTGGCGATCCAATAGCCCACTTCGAGTTCGAGACCGTCATCTCGACGGTTTGACTCGCAGCGAGACGGCATGAGACCGATGCTACCCACGGGCTCATCCGTCGCAGCCAGGCAAACAGCAAAGGTATGGGGTGCCGCAAAAACTGTCCGAATGATCTCCCTGCTCTCCTCAATGCTTCGATGGGGCGGCCAGCCCGCAGCCGGTCCCACGTCCGGGTCGCTCGCATATGTAAACAGGATCGCCGCATCCGTCTCGCGCCACGGACGAAGCGTCAATCGCTCAGTTTGAATCACCATGTTTTGACCTCACATCTATCGATGTGACAAAGGGACCGTCCCTTTTCACATTACTCGTGCCATAAAACGCGTTCGCGGATGTACGCGCCCAGCATGGGCACGGTAAACCGGACGAGGCCGTATCCGGCAGCCTCGATGACGCGCTCGCGAATCAGGCTTGCGCGATATTTACTCGCCCAGCTTTGGGTGCGGTCGCAGCGCTCAATGATGTCCGCCATGCGCGTCGGCTTGCCCCCGTCAACTGCCATGGCCTCGATAAATAGGCGCTGTGGACTGCGCAGCCCGTAATACAGGGGCGCGTCAACCGCTTCGTAGAACTCGGAGACGGCATCCGCGTGCCCAGCCTCAACATCGCGCTCTTCAATGACCTGCGAGCCACGCCGGACAGCAGACCGCCACATGTAATAGCCCACCAGCTGAACCATATAGGGATGCCCCATGCTCTTGCGCGCCGCAAGGTCCGCCGTCTCCGCATCAACGTAAAGACCAGCGTCTTTGACCGTCTGGATATACGAATCGCGCACTTTGGGCAAAGAAATCGCCCCCAGCGTACGCTGCTGAGCACGCCGCAAAAACGTCACGCTCGGCTCTTCGAGCAAGTCATCAACCATACTGGGTAAGCCGGCGAACACCAGCGCAAGACCGCGCTGGTCGCTATCGGACAAGCCCGTAGCATCTTGATCTCCGAGCACTTGCTGATAGAGAACGGCCAGCGCCGCCAGTTCCTCGATAGACGCAGATTGGGCCTCGTCAATCGCAAACAGCAAGCCCTTTCCCGGCCCGAGTTTCTTGAGGCGCTCGTTGACCAGCCCTCGCAACGTCTCGCCCTTTGCTCGCGCCGCCTCGACCGACATCCGGCCAAACGACGGACCGAACTCCATTGACGTCACAACGGGTTTATTCGAGCGAAGCGCGGCGGGCAAGCGGTCGCATAAGCCAAGCGAGGCGGAATCGGAGACAACCGCCCATCCGCGCTCGTTGGCGAGACGTTGCAGTTCCCGCAGGAGAACCGTTTTGCCATAGCCGCGGTTTCCCGTAATGAGCATGAACCTACCCGGCGCTCCAGCGCCGTTATCGAGCCCTTCCTCGAAATCTTCGATGACCGACTCGCGACCAATGAGCATCGGAGGCCGCTTGCCTGCCGTTGGCTTAAAGGGATTTGGATTCATGTCGGCCTCCTCGGATTGGCAAACGCTGCCTATAGTTATACCAACTTATACCGAGTTATACCAACAGCGGGTGACAAAGGGACCGCCCTTCTATCACCTATGGCAGAAGAACTCCGCGTCTGCCGCTCGCCAGGGGCGGAAGGTGGCGGGATCGATCTTTACGTGCGCCGCGGCGGGCACGTCGTACTATTTGACCGTGTAGCCAGCGCCGTGAGAGCAAAAGACCGAGTCGGGCGTGTTGGGCAGATCGGCCTCGGGCTCATAGGCGGCCGTCTCGATGACACGCTCGGCATCATGGCAAGCCGCATAGCCGGCGAACTCCAGGTACAGATGTCCGCGACCGCTCGTGTAGGCAGCCACCTCCAGCGCGTAATCCTGCACCTCGGATGCCGGCACGCGACCCACTAACTTCGCTCGGTCGCCCGCCATCGTCGGCGGCTCGTACTCGGCACCCATGCGCGTGGCATCCGAGAGCGCCCGGCCCACGCACTCCCCCGGCACCTCGAGCTCAAAGTGGTACCACGGCTCCAACAGCACCGCCGCGCCGGCCTCACGTGCCCGCATGAGCCCCTGGCGAATCGCGCGATACGTGGCCTGGCGAAAATCGCCGCCCTCGGTGTGTTTGGCATGCGCGCGGCCACCTGTGAGCGTAATGCACACATCGGTGATGGGCGAGCCAGTCAGCACGCCCAGGTGGTCGCGCTCCATGGCGTTGGTGAGCGCCAAACGCTGCCAGTTAAGATCGAGCTCGTCGGTCGAGGTCACGGTGCCAAACTGCACGCCCGAACCCGCTGACAACGGCTCCAGACGCAGGTGCACCTCGGCATAGTGGCGCAGTGGCTCAAAGTGGCCCACGCCCTCAACCGGCTGCGAAATAGTCTCCTTATAGAGAATGCCGCCGGACTCAAACGCAACCGAAAGGCCAAAGCGATCGGCCAACACCCGCTGCACGACCTCGAGTTGTACGGCGCCCATCAGCTGCAAATGAATCTGCTCCAGATGAGTATTCCAGCTTACGCCGAGCATGGGATCTTCGTCCGCCAGCTCAGTCAACGCTTTGAACACCGCATGGACATCGTGTTCGCCCGGAAGCACCGTATAGGTGAGGACCGGCGCAATGACAGGCGCATCGCCCGCGGGCTCCGCGCCCAGGGCGTCCCCTGGGCGAACATGCGCAAGACCCGTCACAGCACAAATACCGCCAGCAGCAACTTCTTGGGCAAGCTCATACTTTTCGCCGTTATAGATGCGTACCTGATCGACCTTCTGCTCCCATGCCTCGGCGCCGGAACGTCCGTCAATCATCTGCTTGGCATGCAGCGTGCCGCCGGTCACTTTAACCCAAGCCAAGCGCTCGCCGCGATCCCCGCGGCTGACACGATAGACGCGCGCGGCAAACTCCGGAAGCCATGCCTGTTCACGCATCAGCGCGCATATGCCGTCCAGCAGCTCGTCCACGCCTTGGTCCTTGAGCGCCGACCCGGCAAAGCAGGGAAAGAGTTTGCGCTCGGCAACCATGCGCGACAGCGTTGCGACAGAAAGCTCGCCCGCCTCAAGAAACTCCTCGAGTGCTTCTTCGTCTAACGCGGCAGCGTCCTCCTGAACGGCCCCGCCCGCCAGCAGTTCGCTGGCATCCAAGCAGCCCTCGGAGAGACGTTGCCCAAGTTGTGCCAGCAAAACATCGCGGCCGGGATTCTCCAAATCGATTTTATTGATATAGATGAACGTCGGGATGTCATAGCGCGCAAGCAGGCGCCACAGGGTTTCGGTGTGCCCCTGCACGCCGTCGTTGGCGCCCACAACTAAAATCGCGTAGTCCAGCGCGCGCAATGTGCGCTCCGCCTCGGCCGAAAAATCGACATGCCCCGGTGCATCCACGAGCATGACGTGGGTATCGCCATGGTCGAGCACGGCCTGCGACGAGAAGATCGTAATGCCACGCTCACGCTCGATCGCGTTCGTGTCCAGATGCGAATCGCCATCGTCCACGCGGCCGCGCTTGCGAATGCGACCCGCGTTGAACAACATGGCCTCGGCCAGCGTGGTCTTGCCGGCATCGACATGCGCCAAGATTCCAACGACCGCTTGCTTCGACATGGCTCTCCTCTTATTGCAAGCCCATCGCACGCGGCAACGGGCATCCTCGTTCCACACTGGATGATACAATGTACGGGCCGGCGGGCGAAGCGAGCCCTATCCCCCGACCGAGCTCATCGCCCCGCGTTGCCGCGCAGCGATTTTCGTAGGTTCGCGCCTTGCGAAAGCCGGCTTTAAATCAGCGCAGCGAACGAAAATGGCCCCGGGTGGGGCCATTTTCGTTCGCACGAATTGTTGATGCGCGCCCTCGCTCTTATGCCTCGCGCAGCCAATCGAACGCAACGCGCGGTGTGCCGTCCGATACATGCACGACGCCGGCACGCTCGAACCCCGCCTTAATACTCGCGCCCTGCATGGGCAGGTTGTCTTGATGCGTGTCGATACGCAGGTGATAGGCACGCTCTTTGGCAAAGGCAAACATCGCAGCCGCGATACCGTGCGCGGTGCCGTCGGACGCCACACGGTGCAGCACAGCATACGGAGTGTCACTGCGCCATTGCCCGTCCTCAATTACGTCATAGCACTCGTCCGGGCCGGGCAAAAAGGCAAACGTCGCCACCACTCGGCCGTCGACTTCGCACACATAGCTGCCACCGGCGGCGATATCGGCAGCCAGCTGCTCGGCAGAAGGCGTGCCCTCGGGCCACTGTGTGGCGTTGCCATGCGCGCGCATAAAGGCGCGGGCCGCGTCATAGATAGCCATGACAGTGGGAATGTCGGTATCGAGGGTTTTTCTGATCATCACGCGGCGACCTCACGTTTATTGGTATCACTTTGATTGGGCAATGATACCAGCGTTTGGAGAGGGGCGCGAAGCAGATGGGAAGTAAAAAGCGAGCCGCCTGGTCAAAGGCCAAAAGCGAGTTTTTGGGCGCTGCCACCGGCGGCGATATGAGCGACCTGTTTGCACGCGAGGACGAGCGTCGCGACGCCTTGGACGCCGAGCGCGATGAGGCTTGGCGCTACAAGTCGTGCGAGCGCAAAAACCGTTACGACACGCGCGCCGAGGCCGAGGCAGTTATGGCCGACTGCGAAAACCGCGGGCGGCGCGGCTTAGCCTGCTACAAATGCGAATACTGCGGCGGCTGGCACCTGACGTCGCACCCTTGGAAATAGACCCCACATCGGCACGGCACTGACGGAGCGCCAACCATCGCACGCAAGCTACGGGCGCGGCGGCACCAAAACATCGTAGCGAACGGCCTTGCCCGCAAGTTGATGGCTCGGCTTAACGCCGGCAAGCAGCGGCCCCTTCACCGGCCGCTTGATAACGATCTTGCGCGGGTGCACCGCAAGCGCAGCCTCGACCAGCGTCTCCTCATCAGCGCACGGCTGCTCCAGATGGTGCAAGAGTTGGAACTTCTTTTTCACCGCCGCGCTCTTGGTGCGCTCAGGAAACATGGGATCCAGATACACCACGTCGGGAGCGGCGAGCTCGCCCTGCTCGATCAACTCAGCTGTATGGCGAAGGCCGGCAATGCTGTCCTCGCCCGCATGTAAGCGCATACGCGCCACGGCAGCCGCAAGCGCCGGATCATCTGCCGCGCGATCCAGGGCATCCTTAAGGAGCGCCGCAATCACGCAATCCTGCTCATACAGATCGACGGTAAAGCCCGCAGTCGCCAACAGCAGCGAATCCTCGCCAAAGCCCGCCGTGGCGTCAATCGCCCATGGCTGCTCGATGCCTTTTGTGCGCGCAGCCTTCACCAGTAGCTCTTGCTGCAAACGGCCCTGCTTGAGTCGTGGCAGCATGCGGGTAAAATCGGCACGCAGCTCCATCGTACCGTCGGTGAGTGTGAGGCCCTCGAACTTCCCGATCAGCTCAAGCCCCGCGGCCCGAGCAACAGAAAAGGGATCGACAACGCCCATGGGTACTCCTTAACAAGCAAAACGAATACGTGAGCGCCGTTTGTGTCGGCACCCCACCGCCCGCTATTGTCCCACATGCGTCATGGTCCACAGCATCCCAATGCAAAGCACCGCCATCAATCCCGTGCACACGGCAGCGATCACAGAATCACCCATGCGCCTTCCCAACGACCGCGGCTCACGCACTTGCCCTGCTCCATACATCATGACTCCTCCTTGAGACCAGTTCCTTGTTACGGCCTCATCATCGCAGCGCCGCACATGGACTGCCATCGATTTGGCTTACGTCCAGCTTTCCTTTTTGAAAGGTTGGACCGTACAGGCAAGAGACGCTTTCAAACGCATGCATCGCCCCGTTGAACTACAATGTGCTTCACGATATGTGCCGCAATCTGGGTGCGACAGATTCTCCGCGCCCGCATCGAAAGGACCAGCTATGAGCGCCGCTCGCAAGACACTCAAAATCCTTGCCCTGATTTATTTTGTTCTGGGCATCGCCAGTCTCGTCATTGGAATCGCCGGCATCGCGACCGGCAACCTCGATTCCACGTACGGGTCGAACGCCATGCTCGCCGCGGTCGTGCTGGTCGCCAAGGGCCTCATCGATCTCGCCGCGGGCGTTGCGGGCATCAAGGGCGCCAACAAGCCTTCGCAGGTGGATGGCGCGTTTAAGCTCGGCATCGTCGCCGCAATCGCCACGCTCGTCCAGGCCGCGCTCACGCTTCCCGCGCTCGGCGGCAGCTCCGTCAATATCGTCGCCTTTGTCATCGTGGTGTACGATCTGTTCTTTGTTCAGCAGGCGCACGCCGTTAAGGCCGAGAACAAGGACCGCCTGTAAGCGCTCGCTTCTCATAACCTCTGCAGCCAAGCAACTAAAAAGGGCCGATCGCGCATCTCCGCGGTCGGCCCTTTGCATTTGCCCAGATAAAACCTGTCAAAATAAACCTGTCCCTTTTTGGCAGGTTGTTAACTGTGGCGGTACTCGGCGATGATGAAGTCGATGTCGGTTTGAAGGGTATCCAGGTTTGCCAAACGCTCTTTGTCGGCAGGGCGCGTGCGATAGTAGTACGGCGTCATCTGGAACACCGCCTCGATGTCGGCCTGGGTCTGGAGCGTTATCTTCGCAGACACCCGCTGCGTTCCGACCAACTCGAGCTCGATAGTCTTCGGCAGCTTCTCGTCGTTAAGGTACGGCGTGTCGTAGAGCACCTCCTTGAGCCCAAAGAGATGACGGGCGCCCGGCACCACGGTATAGAGCGAACCCTCTGGCGCCAGCACGCGGGCAAACTCGCGTTCGTTAAAGGGAGCGAAGAGCTCGGTCACCATATCGAAGGCGCCATCGGCCACGGGGATGTCCTTCATGTTGGCCACGAAATAGGTCGCATCGCCGCGCTTGGCGGCAAGGCGCACCATCTCTTTGCCCAGGTCGAACCCGTAAGCGTCCACATCCGGCACCGCGCCCATGGCGCTGGTGTAGTAGCCCTCGCCACAGCAAATATCGAGCAAGGTCATGGGACCATTCGCAGACGCAGCGCGCCCAGTCGTCCGCTCGTGCACCAGCTCGACCATCGCATCGCGCAACGGCGCGTAGTATCCACGGTTCAGAAAGTCACGGCGGCTGCGTGCCTGCGACTTGGGGTCGCCCATGGAGTCGCCGCTCTTGGACGAACGCAGCAGATATAGATAGCCCTCACGAGCACGGTCAAACCGGTGTCCGCCCGCACATGAAGCACCACGCTCATCGTCCACCAACGGTTCATGGCAAACGGGACACAACAACATGGCAACTCCTTAGCGCGGACTACACAACGCCCACCATTGTCGCACGCCTTCCACACCTAGTCATTGGGGACGTTCTTAAATGATTAGCCGTTAAAGAACGTCCCCAATGACTAGTCGATTAGGAGTATCATCATCTGCGCAAATAAGCACGAAAGAGCATATTAGAGATTGAGAGCGTATGGCTGATACCGCATCTAAGCACATTGACATGATCACCGGCTCGCTGTGGCGAAATATTCCCCTGTTCGCCTTCCCCGTGGCCGCCACGAGCATCTTGGAGCAGCTATCGAACCTCATCGCCACGGTCATCATCGGTAATTTCTCGGGCGACCAGGGAACCCTCGCCATGGCGGCGGTCGGCTCCAATGTCCCGCTTACCAGTCTTATGCTCAACCTGTTTATTGGCATGTCGCTTGGTTCCAACGTGGTCATCGCCAACGCTATCGGCCGCAATGATCAGAACATGGTCAAACGCGCCGTCCACACCTCGATTTTGATGGCGCTTGTAGGCTTTGTCGTCATCGCGCTGGGCGAGATCTTTGCCGAGCCCATGCTCGCCGCGCTCAACGTTCCCGCCGAGACCATGCCGCTCGCCTCACTCTATCTGCGCGTCTTTTTGCTCAGCATGCCCTCGATCTTGCTCTACAACTTTGAGGCCGCGATCTTCCGCTCCGTCGGCATCACCCGCATGCCGCTACAGGCGCTTGCCGTGTCCACCGTCCTCAACATTGGCCTGGACCTCATCTTTGTCCCCGTACTCCACTGGGGCGTCGCGGGCGTCGCCATCGCCACCGCCATCGCCTACACCGTCAGCGCCGCCACGCTCTTTGTCCGCCTGCTCAAGACCGACTCCGTCGTCCGTGTCACCCCGCGCGACCTAGCTATCGACCCCGTCGCCCTCAAGCGCATCGTCAAGATCGGCCTGCCCGCCGGCATCCAAAGCGCCGTCTTTGCCGTCGCCAACATCATCATCCAGTCTGCCATCAACAGCCTGGGCACCGAGGTCATGGCGGCCTCGAGCGCCGCCATGAGCCTGGAGTACGTGTGCTACAACCTGCTCAACAGCTTTAGCCAGGCTTGCACTACCTTTGTGGGACAAAATCACGGCGCCCGCCAGATCGACCGCTGCACCAAGACGCTTAAGGTCTGCCTGGTCGAAGGCGGTATCGTCGCGCTCACCACAATTATCGTTATTGTCGGCCTGGGGCGCGAGATCTTGTCGCTGTTCAACAGCGATCCCAACATCGTCTCGATCGGCTATATCCGCGTGTGCTCGATTTTCCCGGCGTACGCCTTTAGCATGTTCTACGAAAACATGTCCGGCTACCTGCGCGGCTTTGGTATCTCGCTCATGCCCGCCCTCATCACCATGATCTGTGTCTGCGGCATCCGCTTCTATTGGGTGTTCTGCGTGTTCCCGCGCTTCCGCACCTTTGCGAACATCATGATGGTCTACCCCATCAGCCTGGGCACCACGGCGTTCTTTATGGTCGTGGCGGTATTACTCTGCCACCCGGCACGCACCTATCGCGCCGCCCAAGCCAAAGCGACAGCCCGCTAAACACCGCACTCAACGCCACGCCAGTCATTAATTGACAATATGCGAGCTCATATAGTCGATAAAGCGCCTCGTGGCGATGGGCATGGTGTCCCAGCTGCGCCAGGCGGCCACCACGTCGCGCGAGGGGGCATGCACGATAGGCCGCACACGGATATCGGCTTGCACGCCCTCAACGGTACGGCGATAAAGCATACTCACGCCCAGGCCTTCCTCCACCATCGCCATGATGGTGTAGTCGTCGGTCACCTCGCTCGTCACGTGCGGCGACAGCCCATGCGCCGCGAATGCATCGAGCACCAGACTCTGTTCGCCCTCATCCAGCAGCACAAACGGCTCGGACGCCAGGTCGGCAAGTGTCACCTTTTCCTTTGCCGTCAGCGGATGCTCGGCCGGCAACAATGCTACCAACTCGTCGTGATAGACGACGCGCTTCTCGAGCCCAGCGGTAAATCCGCGTGCCGTAAAACAAAAATCAACCATGCCATCGTGCACCCATTGAGCGTTGCGCGTGTAATCGCCCTGTTTGAGGGTGAAGCGTACGCCCGGGTGCAGCGCACCAAAGTCGCGGATCACACGCGGCAGCACGGTACGACTCACGTTAGTAAACGTCGCGATGCGAATATCGGTCGACGAAAGCCCCAGCAGCTCCTGGCGCTTGCCCTCAAGCTCGGCCTCAGCAGTCACGATCTGGCGCAGGTACGGCAGATATTGTTTACCGTCGCGCGTAAGCGAAACGCCCTGCTTTCCGCGCTCGATTAGCGTGGTACCCAGCTCGCGCTCGAGCGCCTTGACGGCCTGGCTCACCGCACTTTGCGTATAGCCCAGCTCGTCCGCCGCGCCCTTAAGACTGCCACGATCGACCACCATACAAACAATCTGATACCGCGATGCCATCGTGCCTCCACATCAATGCAGCCGTAAAACGTTTTGCCAGCGCTTTTCCTAATGACATTAGCATTTCTTAATCATACTGAAGATACATTCGCTTTACTACATCCACATCTGGGAGCAGAATCCTTTTTACGAAACCGTTCTGTAACAAAAGGAGTCCCATGGATCGCAAAAAAGCAATCGCGCTCTCATTTTCCGTTCCCGTCGCATGGGGCTTTTCGTACCCCCTCATGAAGATCGGCATGGACAGTATGAACGCCACGAGCATCGTTGCGCTGCGCTGCATCATCGCCTTTGTGGCTTGCCTGCTGCTCTTCCACAAGCGCGCTTTCCGCATCAACCGCGACCTTATGGTCCGCGCTGCCATCATCGGCGCCATTATGGCAACCGAACTCACCTGCATGTGCCTGGGCTCCAGCCTCACCTCCGCCTCCACCGCCGGCTTTTTGCAGAGCCTGACGGTCGTGATCGTGCCGTTTGCCAACGCCGCCCTGCTGCGTCGTGCCCCCGAGCGCAAAGTGCTCGTCGGCACCGCCATCGTCACCTGCGGTATGTTGCTGCTCTCGGGCGCCGACTTCACCAGCCTGAACCCGGGCGCGCTCATCATGCTGCTCTCCGCTTTTGTCTATGCCGGCCATATCATTGTGGCGAAGCGCTTTGTCGAAGATGTCGACCCGCTGGCCCTGGGCGTTTGGCAGCTGGGCTTCGGCGGCTTATTCTCGGGTATCGCCGCATTCACCTTTGGCGGTTTCACGCTTCCCGGCACGCCGAGCGAGATTGTCGTTGTCGTCGCGCTCGCACTCATCTGCTCTGCCTATGGCTTTATCACCCAAACGCTCGTGCAGCCCCACGTGCCTGCCGAGACCACCGGCTTCGCTTTCTCGCTCGAGCCGGTCTGCTCCGCCGTCTTTTCGTTCTTCCTGGTCGGCGAGGTCCTGAGCCCCATCGCCTTCTTTGGCGCCACCCTCATCCTCACCGGCGTCATGGTGGCAACCGTCGAGCTTCCGCGCCTCCGTGCACATGGACAGGCCCGTATGGCAGGAGCGCCCGAGCGCGTCTCGTAGACCCCGTTCTTCATACAGCCGTGTCATAAAGGCAACCGGTGCGCCTTTACAATAGATGCCAACAGAGCATCTACCATAAAGGAGCCCCATGGACACCGCAACCCGCGACCACAACATAGCAACTTGGTTGGGCGATGCGCCGCAGCCGGTACGTGACACTACGAACCAGCTGCTCGAGCGCATCGCCCTTTTGCGTGCCGAGCAAACCATCTACCCGGCACAAGACGACATCCTCAATGCCCTCGCCTACACGCCGGCCGACCAGGTCAAGGTTGTCATCTTGGGTCAAGACCCCTATCACGGACCCAACCAGGCAATGGGGCTGTCGTTCTCGGTCCCCGCGACGCAAACCAAGTTGCCGCCGAGCCTGCGCAACATCTATAAGGAGCTCAAAGCCGATTTGGGCTGCCCCATTCCCGCCACGGGAGACCTAACCCCATGGGCACAACAGGGCGTCCTGCTCCTCAACACTACGCTCACCGTGCGCGAGCATGCCGCGAACTCGCACGCCAAGCTGGGCTGGAGCACGCTCACCGACTACGTTATCGAACGCTGCTGCCAGCTGCCCCAGCCGGTCGTCTTTTTGGCATGGGGCCGCTTTGCCCAGCAGATGGTCGAAGGCAAGCTCGCCGCAATCGGCGCGGGCAAGGCAACCGGCAAGTTCTGCCTGGCCTCTACGCACCCCTCGCCGCTTTCGGCCAACCGTGCCACGGCAGAACTCCCCGCTTTTATGGGGTCGCGCCCCTTCTCCGCTGCCAATCGGCTACTCGAACAGCACGGCTCGACCCCCGTCAACTGGACTTGCCTCAGCTAAAAATCGATACATCAAAAACGCGCCCGACGACTTTCCATCGGGCGCGTTTCCTATTCGGGCCAAATAAATTGTGTGCGGCCGGCCTCGCCGCCATCGATCAGCAGGCTCTGCCCGGTCATAAACCGGTTGGTCACGCCCACAAAGTAGATCCACTCGGCGATCTCTTGGGCAGTGGCCCAGCGCTTAAGCGGCGTGAGCTCCATAATCTGGTTCCACAGGTGCTCGTCTTCCATCACACAACGGTTGAGCGGCGTGATAACGCCGCCCGGGTCCACACTGTTGGCGATGGCCTGCGGTGCCAGGCGGTTTGCAAGGTTCTTGGTGTAGGCAATAACGCCGCCCTTGCTGGCAGCATAGGCGGGAAACTCCGATCCCGTATGCCCGCTCGCCGACCCCACATTGACCACGGATTTGATAGCCGGCGCCGGCCTGGCGGCAAGCCCCTCTCCCACAAAGGCGTAGCGCTCGGTCACGTTGATGGTGCCACACAGGTTGGCGGCGATGTCGTCAGCCGAATCCTGCACACCGGCAACGTTCACGATTACCTGGGGTTCAAGGTCGTCTGGAAACGAGTCTGGCTCACGTACATCAACGATCAGATGGCGGTAGCGCTCGTGTTCGATCGCCGGCGGCAGCAGATCGAAGCCCACGACCTCGTGGCCCTCGTCCAAAAAGCGCTGCACGCACGCGGCTCCGATACCGCCCGAAGCGCCCGTGATCAAAACCCGCATATTTGCTCCTTAGGCGGTTGCGTGGCGCTCGAGGTACTCGGAACCCACATTCTCGCGCTCCCAGCCGCGCACGACCTTGTAGCCCACGGGGCTCAGGAAGACCTCGCACAGCAGCTCGGCGACAGCGCCGGTCAGCGAGCACATAAGGACCTGCACCCAGGTCCAACCAAAGAACGTGTGGCTCACCACAATGGCAAAGACCAGGTTGTCGATAAACTGGCCAACACCCGTGGACACATAGGAGCGGAAGGCGAAGCTCGCAAAATTATTCTTTTTGAGCATGCGGCCGAGCGACTGGTTGAGCGTGGAGTTAACCACGGCAGAGACGAGCATTGCCAGCGAAGAGCCCAGCACCACGTACCAGGTGCCACCGATGGTAGCGTTAAGGGCAGTGTTAACCTCGATCATGCCCGTGTCGTAGTAGGCGCCCCACATACCGGGCGTGAGCGAGCATGCCCAAAAGCACAGGCTCACGGCCAGGTTGACCAGCAGCGCGAGGATAGAGATTTTGATGGATGCCTTGGCGCCAAAGCGTTTGCAGATCATGTCCTGGCACAAAAACGAAACCCAGCTCACCACAAAGCCGCAATCGAGTGCCAGATACGGCAGGCTGATGAGCTCTTTGTTGGCCAGCAGGTTCATCATGATGACACTCACGAAAAACAGCGAAACCGTTGCCGCGGGAATGCTCCGCAGCAGGACCTTGTAGTCCTCCATGACCTTCTTGATCATTATGTACTCCTTTGGTTTTAGGTTTAACGAGCAGGATATCGGACCCGAACTGCTCGGACGCCCCGGTCTTGAGACGACGGTGGGTATGATAGCCGCTCACACGGCATCAGGCAAGTAAATGGCGCGGCAGCCCCGCAGGGTCACCGCGCCGATGCGTTAAAAGGCCACGTTGCCAAACTCCGACAGGATAAGGTCGGGGTTGTGGTCGGTTGCCCAATCCACGTTCCACGGACTCGTGAACAGCAGCAGCTTGCCGCCGCGCATGTCCTCGACGCGCAGGGTGTCGCGCGTGAGCGAAAGGCCCGGGATATCGATGGTGTCGGGGTCGTTCTGGATCCAGCGGATGTCCGTATAGGGCAGCGGCTGGCGACGAACCTCAACACGGTACTCGGCCTTGAGGCGGCGCTCGAGCACCTCAAACTGCAGCACGCCGACCACGCCCACGATGACGCTCTCCATGCCGGCGCCTAGCTCGCGGAAGATCTGGATGGCACCCTCTTGGGCAAGCTCCTCCATACCCTTGACGAACTGCTTGCGCTTGAGCGTGTCGACCTGCGTAATGCGAGCGAACATCTCGGGGGCAAACGTCGGGATCTGCGGATACTGCACGTGGCGCTTGCCGGAGCACACGGTGTCACCGATGCTAAAGATACCCGGATCGAACAGGCCCACGATATCGCCCGCGTACGCCTCGTCCACGATGGCGCGGTCATCGGCCATCATCGACGTGCCCGTAGCAAGCTTGAGCTTGCGGTTGCCCTGCACGTGGAAGGCGTCCATGCCGCGCTCGAACTTGCCCGAGCAAATGCGCACAAAGGCGATGCGGTCGCGGTGGTTCTTGTCCATGTTGGCCTGAATCTTAAACACAAAGCCGCTAAAGTCGTCGCGGCAGGGATCGACCGGCTCGTTGGTGAGCGTATCGGTATAGGCGCGCGGCGTCGGGGCCAGGCGCAGGAACTCCTTGAGGAAGGGCTCCACGCCAAAGTTGGTGAGCGCCGAGCCAAAGAACGCCGGGCTTAGCTTGCCGCAGGCCACGGCATCCAAGTCGAGCTCGTCGCCGGCACCATCGAGCAGCTCGATGTCGTCCATCAGGTTCTTATGGTTCTCCTCGCCGATGAGTTCGTCCATGGAAGGATCGCCCAGCTCGGCCTCGACCTCGGCGACCTTCTTGGTGGCGTTGGCGTGGCCGTCGCCCTCAAAGGCGATAACGCGACGGGTCTGGCGATCGAACACACCGCGGAAGTTGCGACCGCTGCCAATCGGCCAGTTCATGGGATACGTATTGATGCCCAGGACATTCTCGATCTCTTCCATGAGCTCAAAGGGGTCTCGAGCCTCGTGGTCGAGCTTGTTCACAAAGGTAAAGATGGGAATATGGCGCAGCGTACAGACCTTAAAGAGCTTTTTGGTCTGCGCCTCGACGCCCTTGGCGCCGTCGATGACCATGACCGCGGCGTCGGCGGCCATAAGGGTACGGTAGGTATCCTCCGAAAAGTCCTGGTGGCCGGGGGTATCGAGGATGTTGACGCAGGCGCCGTTGTAGGTGAACTGCAGCACCGAGGAGGTAACGGAAATACCGCGCTCCTTCTCGATGTCCATCCAGTCCGAGACGGCATGCTTGGCCGAGCTCTTGCCCTTGACCGAGCCGGCGGTCTGGATGCTGCCGGTATAGAGCAGCAGCTTCTCGGTAAGCGTGGTCTTACCGGCGTCCGGGTGGCTGATGATCGCGAACGTGCGGCGCGACGAGATTTCATCCGACAGGCTTGCCATGCGGATCCTTTCTTGCATTGAGTGCATTACGTCGTTGTAACCGCACTATTGTAGCCGCGAAATCTCGCTCTAGGGCGCCTATCAGGACAAATTCATCAGTCAGAACGTGAACGGCTAGTTATCGAAAGTATTCTGCAGCAGACTGTCTCAATCTGTAACAGCAGGCGACCCAAAACGGACCCAGATGTTACAGATTGAGACAAACAAACCTGCCCGCCGACACAATCTCAATCTGTAACACCTGACCGCCCAAATTGGGTCTAGCTGTTACAAATCGAGATAAACGGAAAGGCAGGCAGCCAATGTCTCGTTCTGTAACATCTAGCCGCGCAAATCGACTCTTACTGTTACAGATTGAGACAAATAGGCAGGCGGGAAAATAACATCTCAATCTGTAACAGCTGGCGACCAAAAACGGATCCAGATGTTACAGATTGAGATTGTTTTGGAGCAAGCGCGGCGCCGATGGTCTATTCCACATTTAGCTCTTGCATAACTGTGCATAGTGTATATATACTGTGCTTACCGGTTATATACACGTGTAGCCCAACAGCTAAGGAGCCGCTGTGGACATCATCCTATCCAATTCGAGCGATAAGCCCATCTACGAGCAGATAACCTCGCAGGTCAAAGCTCAGATCTTATCGGGCACGCTCGCTGCGGGAGCCAAACTCCCCAGCATCCGTGCACTCGCGAGCGACCTGGGTGTGAGCGTCATCACCACCAAGCGCGCCTACGCCGACCTAGAGCAACTCGGGTTTATCTGCACCGTGCAGGGCAAGGGCTGCTTTGTCGCCGAGGGCAACCAGGAACTCTTGCGCGAAAACCAGCTCTGCCATATCGAAGAGCTACTTGCGAAAGCGGCGAGCCAAGCCGAAACCCTGGGCGTCACGCGCGACAAACTGCACGAGATGCTCGACCTGGTAGCCCCCGAAACCATGCAGTAGCCATCTGAAAGAAAGGCTATACCATGCAAAACCTTTTAGAACTCAAAGGCATCTCACGCCGTGTGAGCGACCGCTTTTCACTACGCGACGTCACGCTCGCTGTGGAGCCCGGCCAGATCGTTGGCTTTGTAGGCGCAAACGGCGCCGGCAAGACAACGACCATTCGCGCCGCGCTCGGGCTTATAAAGCTCGATGCCGGCGAGGTGCACCTGTTTGGGCAGCGCTGTGGCGCCGACGCGCCCGATGAATCGCAACGCCATCTACGCTCCCGCGTCGGTCTTGTCCTGGACACGTGCCCCTTCCCCTCCACGCTCAGGGTGGGCCAGATCGAGTCGCTCGTAGGCCCGGCGTACCCCACATGGGACCGCGAAACGTTCGCCGGATTCATCAACCGATTTGGCCTCGATCCCAAGACAAAGGTCAAGGACCTCTCCCGCGGCATGGGCATGAAACTGCAGCTTGCCTGTGCACTCAGCCACAATGCCAAGCTGCTCGTTTTGGACGAAGCCACCGCGGGCCTCGATCCCATGGCACGCGAGGAACTGCTTGATGAGCTGCTTGCCTTTGTCGCCGACGGCCAGCACAGCGTGTTACTCTCGAGCCACATTACGTCCGACCTCGATCGCACCGCTGATCGCGTCATCTGCATCGAAAACGGCTCGATTGCGTTTGACCTGCCGCGCGAGGACATTACCGACCGCGCCGGCATCGCCCACTGTACCCAAGCACAGGCCGCCGAGCTTATGGCTTGCGTCGAAGGCGCCCGTGCCGCCCACCACGCCTATAGCGTGGACGTGCTCGTGCCCAACCGTTGCGAAGCGCTCGAGGCCTTTCCCGAGATTCCCTGCGATCGGGCAACCATTGATGACTATCTTCGCCTCACGCTGAAAGGGGCTTCGAAATGAAACGCGCCTTTATGTCCGAGCTCGCCATCGTTCGCTCGCTTGCCCCAAGCATTGCGGGTGTCGGCTTGTTCATATTCGTCGTGCTGACCCTTGCCAACGCATCGGACGGCGATTCCAGCATGAGCGCTGGCGCCTGCGCGGTCAGTGCCATGTCACCCATCATGGTCATGAGCTCGCTGGCCGGCTTCGACAATCAAAACGGTTGGGAGCGCTATCGCGCAACGCTGTCTCTCTCGCGTAAAGACATCATCTGCGCACGCTACCTGAGCATCATTGTCTTCTCGGCTGTCATGGCGTGCGCCGCCGCGCTTCTGAGCATCGTCTCCTTCCCGCTCTTCAACAGCGCGGGTATCCCGTTGACGGGACAGATTGTCTTTGAGATTGCAATAGCCTCAGCAGCATCAATGCTCATCTCCCTCATGATGGTGTTTTTGGCGCAGCCGCTGTTCTTTCGCTTTGGACACATGGAGGCGCTGCGCCTATCCGTTGGCCTGTTTGCCATGCTCGGATGCCTTGCCATGGCCACGCTGAGCTCCTCCAACCCCATCAGCAACTGGCTCATGTCGATTGCCGGAGCGAATCCCGATCCTGCCGTTCTGGGCTGTCTGTGTGCAGGCATCGCCGCACTTGCCCTCGCGCTATGTGCAATCAGCTGCGCCGTCAGCACCAAGGTTTATCGAGCACGCGATCTGTAATCGACAGCTAAAGGACTTGGGCGGCACCCCACCTCATTTACTAGATAAGACGAAGCAGCGACAACGTCGCTACCGCCCTTCACGGCATGCCGTTTAAATCTTGGCAACCAAAGAGAAGCCGACAGCATATCGACAATTCGAGCCTTCACCAAATGGCTCCCCGGAACATAACCCCCGTCTCGCCGCGGCCATATCAAACCTTCATGGAGGGGCGGTATCCTCATGTCCATAAAACTCGCAGGATAAACCCATTATCCAAGGAGGCACCGCACCCGTGTCGTGGGTTGTCGCAGCATTTGCGTCAGCATTCTTTGCCGGCATCACATCCATCTTGGCCAAATGCGGCATCAAGCAGACCGACTCCGATGTCGCGACGGCCATTCGCACCTGCGTGGTGCTCGTTTTCGCCTGGGCAATGGCGGGCATTTCTGGATCCATTGGAACCATTGGCAGCATCGAACCCAGATCCTGGCTCTTTCTCGTCCTCTCGGGACTCGCTACCGGTGCTTCGTGGATTTGTTACTTTAAGGCGTTGAGCATCGGAAATGTCAATAAGGTCGTACCGGTCGACAAGATGAGCACCGTGCTCGCCGCGCTGGTCGCCATCGCGCTTTTTGACGAGACGAGCAACCTTGCGGTTAAGCTCGTGGGAACCGCTGTCATCACCCTCGGCACGTTTTTAATGATCGAGAAGAAGCAGTCCGCCGAACCCGAGCAGCAGCAAGACCGAACCTGGCTCGCTTACGCCCTCGGCGCCGCCGTGTTCGCGGCACTCACCTCCGTCCTCGCCAAGATCGGCATCGAAGGCGTCGAGTCAAACCTGGCCACGGCAATCCGCACCAGCGTGGTACTGGTTATGGCATGGGCAATCGTGGCAGCCAAGGGAAAACTGGAGCAGGTCGCGCACGTTGACCGGCGCGAACTCACATTTCTCGCAACATCGGGCATCGCGACTGGAGCATCGTGGCTGCTCTATTACTATGCCATCGCTGCAGGCCAGGTGAGTGTCGTGGTGCAGATCGACAAACTATCGATTGTCGTATCGGTGCTATTTGCGCGCCTGGCATTCAACGAAAAACTCTCCCGCCGCAGCGCCATCGGTCTCGCCCTCATCGTACTGGGCACCGCCGCGCTTGCAATTTGGAAGTAGCGCCGATACCGAACGAAATCCAGTCCACCCGCAAATCCGTGACACAGCGCCCGCACCGGACTTGAGATGTTTGTACTGACTGCGCGCTACCGTGCTACTTGCGCAGCGGCTTGGGCAGCGGGATGCCGGCGGCGATGACGGCCGCGATAATCATGCAGACGATACCCTTGAGCGGGAAGCACATGAGCAGCAGGCCCACGACCATGACCGGCTGACGCATGACCGCGCCCATCGTCGATGCCGTGCAGACGGCGACGCAAAAGACCGGATCTGCGCCGGTGAGGATGGCAAGGCCATAGCCCAGGCTTACGCCCGAGAAGATAACGGGGAAGAAGTGGCCGCCGCGCCAACCAAGGTTGATGAGGGCGGGCGTCAGCATGGCCTTAACAAGACCGGTCGCGATAAGCACGCCGGCGGGAATGGTGAGGTAGGTCTCCATAAGTACATCGGCCTGGGTCTCGCCGGCAAACATGGTGTAGGGCAAGACCGTGCCGCAGATGGCGAGCGCCAGACCAGCCAGCATGGCCTTGACGACAGGACGCTCCCCTATTGCATGGGACAGCGCCTCGCTCGCGTGCTCCGAGACAAAGTACAGCCAGCCGCAAACGGTGCCAACCAACGCCAGCGGGATGAGCCAGGCAAGCTCCAGGTTGCCCACCTCGGCGGCCTCGAACCTGGGCATGCCCATGCCGCCGCCCACAAGTTGGCCAAGCAGCAGGTAGGTGCCCAGACCGCCAGCGATCGCGATACCGTAGACCACAGTCTTCTGTGCCTTGGGCAGCTTGATGGTGATCTCGCCGGACGCGGACCCATCGTCGGCGTCTTCGCCCTGGCCGTCGGCGCTACCGGCGAGCGGCGCCACAAAGCCAAAGACGGGCGCGGTAAAGAGTGCCGTCAGGGCAGCCTGGGTGCCCAGCAGCGTGAGCTCCCTAAACTCGGCGCCAAAGCGGCGCATGCGGTCGCCGACCCAGCTGCACAGACCCGCGATAACGCCGGTCAGGCCGGCCTCCGGTCCAATACTTCCGCCAAACAGCAGCGGCAGCAATGCCGCGAGCGAAAGCCTGCCCAGATTGTCATACGGGTAGCGCCCATCTTGCTTAACCTTAGCCATCACCTGGTTGAGGTCGTCGGTCTTGGTGCCCGTAAGCTTTTCGTACAGACCGATCAGCAGGCCGCCCAGCAGGCAGACAAAAAACGGATACGGCAGAAAACCGAACGGGCCGCTGGCGAGTTCGGGCGACGCCGCGCCCAGCATGTGGGGGATCTCGGTCCACAGATAGTCGATACCGTGCTCCATCGCAAAAAAGAACAGCCAGACCGCGGCACCTGCGAACGCACCGGTCACGGCAACGCTAACTAAAAACAGCGCGCGGTTTGTGGGTTTGGCAAGGTTGTCCATCGGGTCCTCCCGCGGTCAAAGTCGACATAATTACGTTTTATTGTAGAGCGAGCGTTGCCCAGACAAGCCAACCATCTGCGCCACAAACGGCACCATTGGGAGTCATAGTGGGGCAGGCTCAAGACTTATCCGTTGATAATCGAGACAATCTCGCGCAAATCGTCGGCAAAGTAGATGCCTTGCTGGCGCCTCGGGCTCGAAAGCCCCTTATCAATCATGTGCCCGAGCAGCGCCTTGAGGTCGTTGTAGTAACCGTCAAGGTTATACAGGATGCACGGAGCACTCAGGTGCCCCAACGACACCGCGGACATGACCTCGGCAATCTCCTCGAGCGTGCCCGTCCCACCGGGAAAGGCAATGAACGCATCGCCGAGCTCAATCATCTTGGCCTTGCGCTCGGCCATATCGCTCGTCGCGATGAGGTCATCGATGCCGTCGTGCTGAAACTCGGCCTCTATAAAAAAGCTCGGCTCAACACCCGTCACGTGTCCACCTGCCTCGAGTACGCTATCGGCGAGCGCGCCCATCAGGCCCGATTTGGACCCGCCGTATACCAGCGCGTGCCCGTTGGAGCCAATCCAGTTGCCCAGCTCTTGCACCGCAGGCAGAAACGCCGGGTCATTGCCGACGCTGGCGCCCAGGTATACCGTGATATTCATATTCAGTCCCCCTCGTCGTGACGCGCGGCGCCCGTTCTAGCGTTGGCGTCGGCGATATTCGCGCACACGGCGCGACAGGTCGGCGAGCTCGTCACGATCGAGCTCTTCCAAATGCTCCAGATCGTCCATAAAGCGCGCCATGGTGTCCTTTTGGCGCAGCTTGATGAGCGTATTGCAGTAGTTCACCGCCACACCCGTGAGCATGGCAATGTAGAAGATGCTGATGACGCTCAGGACGACGGTAATAGCACGGGCGACCGGCGTTTCGGCCGGGATATCGCCAAAGCCGATGGTCGAGACGGTCTCAAAGCTAAACCAGAGGCCATCGCCAAACGTAAGGGTCGTGGGCTCGGACAGCCAGACAGCCGTCGAGCACAGCAGATAGAAGATGAGGAACAGGCCCGTGATACGCACGAAACCGGCCTGGCGCAAAACATCGGCAAGCGTCCTCAGCTTTTTCATCTCGACCCCTTTTCCCAGACGCCCAATCACGTTTGCTCGGTATTGTCCCACAACCGGCAGTTAGGCAACCGGCAGTTAGGGACGTTCCTTTTGTGCCGGCAGAAATGGACTGTCCCCAACTGCCGGACGGGACCGTTTAGCGGTGCGGCGGCCGACTGGGCAGGCTGAGCTGGTATCCTTATGCGGTATTGTCTCGATTCGTTAGGATTGCACGTGAGAGCTTCCGCTGTCCTTCGTTCAGTTATATGTCGCACCCTGGCCGTCGCGCTTGCTGCGTTCGCCGTACTGAGCGCCGTCATACCCGTCCCCGCCTTTGCCGCCGACTCTGACCAGCAGGTCAAGACGGTCCGCGTTGGCTGGCTTATCAACAACGAAGGCTTCCAGGACGGCACCCCCGGCGAGCGTCTCTCGGGCTGGGGTTATGACTACCTGCAGACGCTGTCATACTACACGCCGGGCTGGCAATACGAATACGTCTCCGGCACCTTCACCGAGCTTATGGACATGCTCGAGGCGGGCGAAATCGACCTCATGCCCAACATCTCCTACTCCGAGGAACGCGCCCAAAAGCTGCTCTTCTCCTCGAACCCCGAGGGCGCCGAGCGCTACTACATCTACGCCAAGCCCGATCGCGACGACCTGGCCAAGGGTGACCCCCAAGCGCTCCAGGGCCTTACCATCGGTTGCAACTCCGGTGTTATGCAAACCTTCGTTGGCCAGCAGTGGCTCGCCAACGAAGGAATCACCTGCACATACAGGGAGTATGACGGAGGCTCCATGCTCTTTGACGCACTCGCAAACGACGAAGTCGACGCCGTCATCATGAACGACACCATCTCGTCGCCCGATGCGTCGCCCATGTTCTACGTTGGCTCGAGTGACTACTATTTTGCCGTCCCCAAAAGCCGCCCCGACCTGATGGACGACATCAATGCCGCCATGTCGGCAATCGCCAGCGTCAACCCACGCTATATCGACGAAGTCAAATCTAACTACTCGGCCCAAAACAGCGGTTCATCATCGCTCAACGGCCCCGAACGTTCCTGGCTCAAAGAAAACAACAACACCATCACGCTCGGCTACATTACGGGCAAACTCCCCTACTGCAACGAAGACGAAGACGGCAAAATGGAAGGCTCGCTCGCATCGCTTGCGACGACGCTGCACGATAAATTTGGCATTACGGTCAAAACCGTCGCCTTTGATAGCTACAAGATGATGTCAAAGGCCCTGTCAAAGGGAAGCATAGACGTTGCACTGCCGGTATACCGAGATTACTGGTTTGCCGAGCAATCAGGCGTTGTGCAGTCGGTATCGTTGGGGACCATATCCCTCACCGCCATCCACACTGGCAGCAACCTGAACAAAGACCTTCAGAACATCGCCTGCACCAAATCATCGTTTATCAACCAAAATGTACTTGTAAATCTGTTCCCCACAGCGACCGTGACCGAATACCAATCCGACGATGAAGCGTTCGACGCCCTCAGGAAGGGAACGGCGCACTGCATCGTCGCTCCCAGCTCACGCATAAAAACCATCGGCGACCGTCATGATCTCAAGGACTACGAGACGGTCGAGCTCCCTGACACCTGTGAGCTCTCGTGCTGGATTTCGCGCGGAAAGCCCGAGCTGTTGGGAATCATCAACAAGGGCATCATCAATGCCGGAGAATCGCTCTCCGCAAGCAATTACTCATCCACGTCGTACACGACCCAGGAATCAGACACGCTTCGATTCCTTTTTCGCAACCGCACCGCCATTGCCGCTACCCTCATCGGTATGTTGTCGGTCGGTATCGTCCTGCTCATCTGGGCGCTCGTGCGCGCTCGGACCGAGCGCGAAAAAGCCGATGCCGCCAACGCCGCTAAGACGGCATTCCTCACGCGCATGAGCCACGACATCCGTACGCCACTCAACGGCATCCTGGGTCTTATCGAAATTGAGGAATTGAAAGACGGCGACATGCAGGCCGCCCGCGAAAGCCGCGCCAAGGCGCGTGTTGCCGCCAATCACCTACTCTCGCTGATCAACGACATTCTCGAGATGGGCAAAATCGAAGACCGCAAGCTAACTCTGGAACATGCGCCTTTTAACCTCAAAGAGCTCTGTGACGATACGCTGGTGCTGTGCAAGCTCCGCGCATCCGATAACGGCATCACAATGCAGGACAATAGTCTGCCGTACGCCACGGGGCCATACATGATCGGCAGTCCCACCCATATCCGACAGATCATAATCAACCTGTTAGACAACAGCATTAAGTACAACAAGCGCGGCGGCTCCGTCACCTTTAGTTCAAAGACCAAGCCATTCGATGATGGGCGCGCGCTCTTTTGCTTTAGCGTTTCGGATACCGGCATTGGCATGGCTCCCGAGTTTTTAAAGCATATCTATGAGCCGTTTGCACAAGAAGGTGACAATGCGCGCAGCAAGTTCCAAGGAACCGGCATGGGCATGCCAATCGTCAAGTCGCTTATTGAACTGATGGGCGGTACGATTGAGATTTCGAGTGAGGTTGACGTGGGAAGTACGTTCAACGTCCAGATTCCGCTCGATATCGACAAGAACCCTCAGACGCGGGCAGATACGGTCGAGAGGGCGCTCGACTGCTCGCTCGCCGACATGAACGTGCTGCTCGCCGAAGACAACGAATTGAATGCCGAGATTGCCCAGGCGCTGCTCGAAAGCGAAGGCATTGTCGTAACTCGCGCCGCCGATGGCAACGAAGCGGTCGACCTATACGTTGGCCGTCCCGCCGGCAGCTTCGATGCGATTCTGATGGACATCATGATGCCGGGCATGGACGGCTATGAGGCAACCCGCGCGATTCGTCTGAGCGAGAAGGTCGATGCAGCCGATATCCCCATCATCGCGCTCACCGCCAACGCCTTTGCCGAGGACGCCAAGGCGGCACACGATGCCGGCATGAACGCCCATCTGTCCAAACCGCTCGACTTTAACAAGCTCAAAAACATACTCGCGCGCATCAAGAAAAACGGATCCGTTTCGCTATAGTTTGTGCTCAACCACCACGCACGACCAGAAAGGAAGCCAACGATGTTTAGGCCCTTACGTCGAAAGAAACGCGCCATCACCGACGAGGAAGCGCGCGAACTGCTCGCTACCTGCAAGCGCGGCGTCTTTGCCGTCAACGGCGACGATGGCTACCCGTACGCCATTCCCGTCAACTACTTCTTTGACGCCGAGCACGACAAGATTTATTTCCATGGCGCCAAGGCTGGCCACAAGGTCGATTCACTCAAGCGCGATGACAAGGTCTGCTTTACCGTTTACGGCAACGAGTGGTACAAGGACGGTGACTGGGCTCCCTACGTTATGAGTACCGTGGTCTTTGGCCGCTGTCGCCTGGTTGATGAGGCGCCTGCATTCATCGAGGACAAAGTCCGCCAGCTCGCGCTTAAGTACTACCCTTCTGCCGAAGAAGTCGAGGAGGAAATCGCCAAGGACATCAAGGGCGTCCAACTCTACGAGATTTCGATTGAGCATCTTTGCGGCAAGCAGATTCAAGAAAAATAAACCTCCGCAGCAGGTCTGCGCCCAATGGTTACAGATGCCTTACCACACGGGGCCTTCTAGCCGACTTGGCAGAAGGCTCCGCATGCAGTGCGCGCTTACCGTGCATTAAAAACGTAGCGGTCCAGGCGGTCGCACGCTTCCCTTACGCGCGAAAGCGGCAGCGCCAGATTCACGCGAATGTGGCAGGGCCCGTGGAACGGACGGCCGTCCTGATACCCCACGCCCACGCGCGCCCCCTCGTCGAGCAGCCACTGAATATCGCGGCCATGCTCGCGGCACCACTCGGTGCAGTCCAGAAACACCATGTACGTGCCCTGCGGACGTGAAAACGCGACGCCCTTCCAGTGCTTTTCTGCATACGTGCAGAAGTACTCGATATTGCCGGCAAGTACCTGGTTGAGCTCGTCCACCCACTCGTAGCCCTGCGGCTGATAGGCACCGATAAGCGCATGCATGGAGAGGACATTCATCTCGTTGTAGTGAGTCTTGTCGGACACGGCGCACATGCGGTCACGCAGCGTCTCGTTGTAGACAATGTGGTAGCTGCCGACCAGGCCCGCCAGGTTGAACGTCTTGCTGGGCGCGTAGAGGGCAACCGTACGCATGCGGGCATCCTCGCTCACCGACTGCGTCGGGATATGCTTGTGCCCCGGCAGGATGATATCGGACCAAATCTCGTCCGAGATCACCACGCAATCGTGCTGGCGATAGATGTCCATGGCGCGCTCGATCTCGTCGCGCTCCCATACGCGGCCGCAGGGATTGTGCGGCGAGCAGAACACCGCGGCATGGATGTGGTTTTGGGCGAGCTTGTGCTCCATGTCCTCAAAGTCCATACGCCACACGCCTTGATCGTCGAGCTTAAGCGGGCTGTGGACAATACGATAGCCCGCGGCTTCGATGGATTTGGTAAAGCCGATGTAGGTGGGGCTATGGACCAGCACCGCATCGCCCGGCTGGACATACGCGCGCAACGTCGACACGACACCGCCCAGCACGCCGTTTTCGTAGCCGATATGTTCAGGGCGCAGGCCCTCGACGCCATTGCGGCGGCTCTGCCATTCGATGATGCGGTCGAAGTACTCGGCGCGCGGGTTAAAGTAGCCAAACATGGGATGCTGAGCGCGCTGAATGATGTGCTCCTGGACCGTGGGCACCGTGGCAAAATTCATGTCGGCCACCCACATGGGAATGCGGTCGAAGCCCTCGTCGGGTGCGTTCGGAGCCATACCGGGGATCTCGCCCCAGGAGTCAACGGCGATGGAGTCCATGCCGTGGCGGTCGATAAGCGAGCTAAAGTCGTATTTCATGCTGAACTCCCGTGCAAAGTTGATTGTTTTGGTAGGCGTTATTGTCCACCAGCGTGGGCGGTTTTGGAGCGGGGTTAGGCGTTGTTTTTGACGGATACGGACGGATGGTTAGTCCCGCGCGTCGTTGATGGCGGTTACCGTCAACCTGGCGCCGTCGACCGTAAACGATATATCAAGCCCGGCGTAAGCCAAATGGTAAACGCGGTTTGGCTCGTGCTTGCTGCCCGCGCGGCGCGGATCTTGGCGAAGGACCTCGACCAAACCAGGGAGCTTTGCGGGCGGGACCATATCCTGCAGCGCTTGTGGGAACTCGACGTCGAGCTCTTGCCACGGAGTACCCTCAATCCAGCCGCCCGTCGCATCTGGGTGACAGTCGGCAAATGGAATATAGGGCTTAATGTCGTAGATGGGCGTGCCGTCACGCAGGTCGGCCCCCAGCACATGGATGATGGGACCATTGTCGGTGAGCTCGACGCGATCGAGCTTGACGCAGGTAAGACCGATGGGATTAGGGCGAAACGGACTGCGCGTGGCAAACACGCCCACGCGCTTGGCTCCACCCAACCGCGGCGGGCGCACGGTTTTCGACCATTTTGCGTTGGTGCCGGACCTGTCCTGCGTCTTGGCATCGGCAGCTATGTCCTTAGCCGTGCCGCCGGGCGTTCCGTTTTCGAAGCGCCACAGCAGCCATAGGTGAGAGAAGGAGTCCAGACCCTCGACCGCCGCACTGGAGGCAAATTCCGGCTCAAACACGATGCGTCCCTGCAGATGGGGCGCCAAAAAGCTGTTGCGCGGAATGCCAAACTTCTGCGGCAGATCGGTATGTATGTGTGCAATAGGTTCCATGCCGGTCATTGTACGGCATGGAGGTGTGGGGCGTTGCGCGCAATTCTTCGCCGCGGTTCCCCGTCGCGCAACCAACGGTTGCTTGGAAGGGCACCTGCTGCCGCGTATGCTTAAGCCATCAACCAGCAGAAAGGAACCGCTATGGCCTTTGCAGAAAAGCTCATTGCTGTCCGTCGCGTCCATCACCTTACCCAGGAGCAGCTCGCCACCAAGCTCTTCGTCACACGCCAAGCCGTCAGCCGTTGGGAACGCGGCGAGGTCACACCGGGCATCGACATGATGAAGCTCATCGCCGCCGTGACCGGCGAGCCCCTGTCTCATCTGCTCGAAATGCCCGAGCGCTATTGCCAGAGCTGCGGCATGATACTCACGCCCGACGACTGCGGCACCGACGCCACGGGCGCCACGACCGACCATTACTGCAAGTGGTGCTACGACCACGGTAAGTACACCTACGACACCACCATGGAGGCGATGATTGAAGATTGTGCCCCGCGGCTGGCACAAAACACCGGTATGTCGCTCGACGAAGCCGTCTCGCTCATGGGAGCCGTGCTGCCACAGCTGGAGCGCTGGCACACCGTGCAGGAAAACGAGGAGCGCTACGGTGCCGAGGCGCGGTCGCGCTATGGCGATGAGGCTATCGATGCAGCAAACGAAACGTTACTGGACATGAATCCTCAGACATGGAACGACATGAAGGAACTTGAACGCGCTATTCTGGGTCAGCTCTCGATTGCCATGGGCGACGGCGATGCGGATGGAAGCGAGGCTCGCAAGCTCGTCGCGATGCATCACCGCTGGATAGCTCTCAACTGGGGCAGCGAGCCCCAAGACGAGGCCTATCTGGGGCTCGCCCACGGCTACCTCGCCGATCAGCGCTTTATCGACTACTACGACAAGCCATGCGGCACCGGAGCCACGGCGTTTCTAGTTCAGGCCATCGAGTCGTCGTTGACGCGCGCATAGACCGCGGCGGCTTTGGGTATTTCAATCAAAACCTCAACCGATTGGAGACCCATGGCTACTAATCATGAGCTCGCGCTGTACGTTATGACCGGCTGCCCGTATTGCATAAAGGTCAAGCGTTTCCTTGCCGATAACGGCGTGACCATTCCCGAGCGCAATATCTCGACCGATACCGATGCCGAGCAGACACTCATCGCCGTCGGCGGAAAACGCCAGGTTCCCTGCCTGTTCATCGACGGCAAGCCACTCTACGAATCGAGCGACATCATCGCGTGGGCGCAGGAGAACCTGCTCTAGCGTTCTATTGCGGTCGGCTGGCCCCAACCCATACGACCCAAACATGTACACCAGCATCCAAAATCGACATTTTTCGACATCTTTGGATGCTGGTGTACAGTTTTTTGCAGGGGTAGTCATTGGGGACGTTCTTAAATGACTGGTTGTTTGAGACGACCTTTGGATTATGGCTGTTTGAGGCCATCTGACATCTCTGGAAAGGGCTCCTTAGAGGACCGTGTTCAAAAAATGGCAAATATGAGTACTGCTACTTGTTTAGTAACAGCGATTTTAATCATTTCAGGGATCATTCAACGCCCCAAGCGCCCGCAGACGGCGTTATTCCTCCCCATATGTTCAATAAAAGAGACGCCTAATGGTATTAAATCTCATCAGGGACCTCATTTTTGAAAAAAATAAATGCAACCATAATGGCAACAGTACTCATATTTGCCCTTTTTTGCACACAGCCCTCCAGAATAGTCGTTAGGGACGACTCAAAATGGCAATTCCGGCACTTAGACACTCTTTTCTTGAATGACTAGTTGTTAAAGAACACTCAGCGACTACTCCAATTCGCGACACACTGTGTCGCGAATTGAGCTGTTCTCACCACCGAAGACCGGTGAAAGCTCCTGACCAGAATCTCGATAGTTTGTTAAAGTGCCCCCTCTGCAGGTTCAATGAGCGCTCATGTTCCAGACTGGAAAGCGAAGAAATATCGAAGCCATCGATGCTCATTTCCTATCGAAAAAACTAGTCAATACACGCTAATTAGCTTGATAAACTGCTTGTGTTTTTGTCTACAAAACTGTATACAAAAAGAGATTCCGAGAACCAGCGCTCGACATTATGTCAATCGATAGGGGGCGCTATGGACGCTAAGCAGCTCGAAAAGATGATGGGGTTTGCCCCCCGGAGAGTTGGAGAAAGCCGCGGAGGCATACGAAAAAGATAAGTGGCCGAAGGGTCGCACCATCAAGCTGGGAAGACCGCCGATCTCTGATGAGCCAAGCATTGTTTTATCGGCACGTGTGGGTGAGTCGGTTCTTGATGCGTTTGACGCAAAAGCAAAGCGCCATGGGCAGACACGCACAGAGCGACTCAGGGAGCTCATCACGATCGATGCAATGATTGCCTAGTTATCCACCGAGCCCAAAGACGTACGCCAGCATCCAAAGTCGACATTTTTCGACATCTTTGGATGCTGGCGTACGGTATTTTGCAACACAGTCATTCGGGACGTTCTTTTAAATGACTAGTCGTTAAAGTGCGTCCCCAACGACTAACTAGCCGTGGAAGCGTGCTATGGGCGCAAGTGGCTGTTCGCGAAAGACGCGCTCGACGGCGGCGCGGTATTCGTCGACCTTTTTGGTCTTGCGTACGAGCTTGTGAACGGTAGCGGGGTCGGCGAAGGCGCATTTGGCGTAGAACCACCACTCCTTCATGCGAAAGACCGCATTGCCGCCAATCTCTTCTGCATAGGCCGCAAACAGCGTGTCGTGGAAGCGCTGCAGCTCAGCAACCGTTGCAGCAGGGCCACCCTTGACCATGCGAGCGAGCGCGGGATTCGCAAGCAAGCCACGCCCCAGCATTACATGGCGCGTGCCGGGATAGGCCTCCACCAGCGCGTCCATATCCTCAAGATCGAAAATGTCACCGTTATAGGCCACGGGGAACGGCGCGCGTTCCAGCGTCTCGCCGTAAAACTCCTTGCGCGGCGATCCCGTATAGCGGTCCTTTTGCACGCGCGGGTGCACGATCAGCTCTGCCAACGGCATGCGGCAATACAGATCGAGCACACGCTCGTATTCGTCGTCGCTCTCAAGCCCCAGCCTGGTCTTGACCGATACCGGCAACGGTGACCGCTCGCACACATCGCTCAAGAACACCTCGAGCTCGTCGAGGTTGCGCAGAAAGCCCGATCCTTTACCCTTGGCAACAACCGTACCCGAGGGGCAGCCAAGGTTGAGATTGACCTCGCGGTAGCCCATGTCGGCGAGCACCTGTGCCGCCCATACAAACTCGTCCGCGTTCTTAGACATCAGCTGAGGCACTACGTTGAGCCCCTGGTTATTGGCAGGATCGATCTCCTTAAACGCCTTGCCGCCAAAGCGGTTTCCCACCCGCGGCGGCGGCAAAAACGGCGTGTAGTAGCAGTCGAGCGCACCAAAGCACTCCGCATGCACGCGGCGGAACACATGCCCAGTAATCCCCTCCATAGGGGCCAACGATAGAATCATCAACATCTACTCTCAGATCAATGCGGTAAAGGGACTGCCCCCTTGTCACATGCATTATGCCTTGTGCTTCAGATGATTCACAAGGCAGAGGTAGCTACTTGACGATAATCACCCTTCCATCCGTCGCCTCACGCAACGAAGGTGAATGCTTTTCCGCGAAGTGAACGAGTAAAATCGGACCCCCGAAGCATCGACACTTTTGGAAGACCAATTCCTGCGGTTTTATCACTCAAATCCTGCGGTTTTTGCATCCAAAAGTGCGAATGCTTCAGCGGTCCAGAATAGGTCGTTCACTTCTCGGGAAACCATTCACCTTCGATTTGCTGGCGCTCACAAACAGCGAGAGGCTGTCCCGCGACAGCCCCCTTGCGCGTCATTCGCCCCATGACAGCGGCTCCATGCTCCAAAAACGACGTTCATGATCACGACGACCGCCAACAGCACGCTGTTGACCGCTATGTCTGAACAACAGACACCCTCCACTCATCTATACTCAAGAGCATGTGCGCATCGCCCAAAAACGATGAGAGTCGAGGCCCCATGCAGCAGCTCACCGAACAAGAAAAGAAACGCATCCAGCGGTACTGCACATACCCCAAGATCGCAGCGACCGCACTCGTCATGTCGTTCGTGGCATGCCTGTTGATGTTGCCGCTCCAAATGATCAACGATATCGCGTTCCACCAAAAGGAATTCCAACCCGCGGGCATATGTACCGCCATCGCACTCACCGCAATCGAACTCGCCATCTTTTGCTATTGCGCTCTTGCGCCGCGCTTTGGAATGCAGGGCAAACAGTGGAAGGAGCTGCAGAGCAGGCTTGCGGTAGCCCAGACTAACAAGGACCGTTCCGCGGAGGTCGCCGGCGTGCTTTCCGCGCAAGCTGCCGGCCGCATGCTCAAGAACAGCGATAACGATCTCGCGCGCGACCTGGGCGGTGCCGCCGAG
>CALFGH010000132.1 GCA_937958315.1 uncultured Collinsella sp.
CCGTGCGCGACGCCCGCCGCAACGCCTTTGCCCTGCTCAGTGAGCTCGGCCTGCTCGAGCACCCAGGCGCCGCTCGGCTTTTGGACAGCCTCGACGAGCAAACGCGCAGCGTGACAGCCACCATGATCGAGCGCGGCATCAACAGCCCGCGTACCAGCAGCATGGGGCGTCTCTTTGATGCCGCGGCAGCAATTCTGGGCATCTGCGACAAGGCAACCTACGAGGGCGAACCCGCCATCGAGCTTGAGGCTGCCGCCTGGCGCGCGCTCAGCAGTGAAAGTGCCTGCCCCGCCGGCAATATAGCCGGCTTTTCCGTAACCGAATCATCCCGTCCGGACGCCTGCCATGTTCTAAACTCCAGATCGCTTATTGAGGCGCTTTTGGAGGGAACCAGGGCCGGCACTGCGGCCTACAGGCTCGCGCTCGACTTCCATATCGCCATCGCGCGCTCTTCGGCACGAATCGCACGCGAAATCTGCGCGCGCGAAGGCATCGATACCGTCGCGCTCTCGGGCGGCGTGTTCATGAACCGACTTTTGCTCCAGCTCCTCACCCGCGAGCTTAAAGACGCAGGCCTTACTGTCCTTGTCCCCCGCACCGTACCCGTCAATGACGGCTGCATCGCCTACGGTCAGGCGGCAGTCGCAAGCGCTCGTCTTGCGCAGGTTGCATCGCAGTAGGCTGTTCGGCCAGCCCGCAAGCCGCCGTCTCACAGGCGTAACGCGTTTGCCCGCGAACCCCGCGAGCGCTACCATCAACTGTGGATTATTAAGCGCCCATCCAGCGCAAAGCGTATAAAAGGGGAACAATATGTGCCTTGCCGTTCCCGGCAAAGTAGTCAAACGCGACGACGACCTCAAGGCCACCGTCGACATGATGGGCATCGAGCGCCCCGTGTCGCTGCGACTCGTGCCGACGGCGCAGGTTGGCGACTATATTCTCGTACACGCCGGCTTTGGCATCCAGATTGTCGACGAGCAGGAGGCGCAAGAGACGCTCGAGCTCGTTAATGCCATGACCGAACTGGCCGAAGAAGACCAGCTCTCCAGCAACCCGGCCGAGGCATACTAGTGGCGGCCGGACAGCCGGCTCGCTCCGGTATCGACTTTTCGGCATTTCGCGATTCCAAGCTGGCCCGCGAGCTCATCGATCGCATTTGCGAGCTTGTCGGCGACCGCACCATCAACCTTATGGAAGTCTGCGGCACGCACACCGTAAGCATCGGCCGCTATGGCTTTCGCTCCATTATGCCGGCCGGGCTCAAGCTGCTGAGCGGACCGGGCTGCCCCGTCTGCGTTACCGCCAACCGCGACATCGACCACGCAATCGCGCTCGCCAACATAGACGGCGCCATCATCACCACCTTTGGCGACATGATGCGCGTGCCCGGATCGTCCACCTCGCTCGCTGCGCAAAAGGCGGCAGGGCGCGACATCCGCATCGTCTATTCCCCGCTCGACGCGCTCGACATTGCCGAGCAAAACCCCAATCGTCCGGTCATTTTTATGGGCGTGGGCTTTGAGACCACGACGCCCACCATCGCCGCCGCCATCCTGGAGGCCGAGGCGCGCGGGCTTTTGAACTTCTCGGTCTATTGCGCCCACAAGACCACGCCGCCAGCGTTGCGCGCCATCGCCAACGACCCCGAGACCGCCATCGACGGCTTTATCCTGCCGGGCCACGTCGCCACCATCACGGGCTTGGCACCCTTTGGCTTTTTGGTCAACGAATTCGATACCCCGGGCGTGGTCACGGGATTTGAACCGGTCGATATCCTGCAAGGCATCTGCATGCTGGTCCAGATGGTTGTCGAGGGCGGGCCCGCGATTGGCAACGCCTACCGCCGTGGCGTCAACGCAGACGGCAACCCCGTGGCGCGCCAGCTGGTCGAGCAGGTGTTTAAGCCGTGCGACACCACGTGGCGCGGACTGGGGCCGATTGCCAACTCGGGCCTTTCCATCCGCCCCGAGTTCTCGCGCTTTGATGCCCGCACCCGCTTTGACGTGCCCGTCGAGGAGACGGTCGAGCCGCGTGGGTGCCGCTGC
>CALFGH010000133.1 GCA_937958315.1 uncultured Collinsella sp.
CTGAGCAGCGCGAGCATCGGATTCGGCATCGCGACGACGGCGCTTGGGCATCGATGTGCCGGCCAGACGATCGGCGCTCGACAGGCCATCGCCCACGTCGACGCCATTCTCGCGATCGAGTTCCATGAGCGCCAGGCGCATCTCGGGCAACTCGATGCGCTCGAGCACGTCACGCGTCACGCAGTCGGGGCGGCAGTTGCAGCCCTGCTCGGCGGCCTTCTTTTTGCAGCCCTCCGAGCACGTCATATCGGCCAGGTTGACCTTAAAGACTTTGCCGTTCTCCAGGCGCAGCACCAGCTGCTCACGCGGTGTGTCATATTCCTGAATACGCGCCTTGCCAAGCGGCGTATCGATGAGCGTCTTCTTTTTGGGCGCGCGGCTCTTAAAGTCCTTGTACGCCTCGAACTCATAGCGCAGGCAGCACATCAGGCGGCCGCAAACGCCGCTGATCTTGGACGAGTTGAGCGGCAGGTCCTGCTCTTTTGCCATGCGAATCGAGACGGGCTCAAACTGTCCGCCAAAGCGCGTGCAGCAGAGCTCCTGTCCGCACTGGGCATAGCCGCCCACCAGGCGGGTCTCGTCACGCACGCCGATCTGGCGCATATCGACGCGAATGTGCAGCGTCGAGGACAGGTCCTTGACGAGCTGACGAAAATCGACGCGCTCCTCGGCCGCAAAGTAGAACACGGCCTTCTCGCCGCCAAACAGGTACTCAACGCCGACCGGCTTCATCTCGAGGTCGAGCTCTTTGACCAGACGGCGGAAATCGACCATCGCCTCGTCGCCCTGGATGGCCAGGTCGTCGGCAAGCTGCAGGTCGATGTCGCTCGCCACGCGCAGCACGGGCTTGAGCGGCTGGCCGATCTCATCTTGCGGCACCTCGAAGGGATCGGCCGTGACCAGGCCGATCTCGGTTCCGCGCTCAGTGGAGCAAATGGCATAATCGGCCTCGAGGATATCCAGATCCTGCGGGTCAAACCACAGGTCGCGCGAGGCGTAGGTAAACTTAACGGGTACGACTAACGGCATTTCAGTGCCTTCCTGATATCGAACAGCATGACCTCGATGGCCAGCTGGGGAGTAACGTTTCTGGCGATGTTGCGCTCGGCAGTTGCGACCGCCTCGAGCGCCCGGGTGGCACCCGCAACATTCGTCGCGGCGGCAAGCCGACCGATCGTGTCGCGCACGTCTTCGTTCACGACGTCGGCTGCCTCGTCCTGAAGCGTCAGCAGCACGTCGCGCATGAGCGTCCGCGCGCTCGCCAGCGCTTCCATGATACCCGAACGCTCGCGCGCGTTGAGTTCGCGCTTGTTGCGGTCCTCAAGCTGCTTCAATGCTCTTTCATGGATATCCCCTTATTCTTTGTCAATGATTCCCAAAATTCAAGTATCCGGCCACAATGGCCGCCGCCAGACGTTTCTGCTGCTCCGGCTGTCGGAGCCGCTGCGCCTCGTCGGCGGCGATGAGCGAATCGATGGCGCGGACCATCTGGCGGCGAGCATCCTGGCGCTCGGCGCTCTTAAGGAACTCGATGCCGCGTGTGGGGCTTCCCGCCACGGCGACCGCCATGCGGCAACGCGCGAGG
>CALFGH010000134.1 GCA_937958315.1 uncultured Collinsella sp.
CGCTTGAGCCCCAAGGCCGAGCTCGACGTGGTCGTGCGCGCCGGTGCCGAGGACATCGAGAAGCTCGAGAGCCTGCGCTCGACCATCGAGCCGCTGGCAAACACTGCCTCGCTGGTCATGGGCACCGACGTTGAGAAGCCGGCTGCGAGCATCGCCGTGGTCGACAGCGGCGTCGAGGTCTTTGTGGTGCTCGAGGGCAAGGTTGACCTTTCGGCCGAGAAGGCACGCCTTGAGAAGGAGATTGCCGCGGCTCAGAAGGAGCTCGCCGGCTGCGAGAAGACGCTCGCCAACGAGGGCTTTGTGGCCAAGGCCGCGCCCGCGGTGGTCCAGAAGAAGAGGGACCGTGCAGCTGAGCTCAAGGAGATCCTGACGGCACTGACTGCACAGGTTGCTGACTTCTCGTAAGGGTCACTGGGGGACGCGGTTTGGGGCTTTGCTCGCTACTGCGAACAGTCCTGCTCGCACGAAGGCCACATTAAGTGGCCTTCGGCTCGTGCGGAACTTGTATCGAGCAAAGCACCAAACCGCTCCCATAGCGTTTACGGGGTGTCCGCTGCCCGGTAGGGCTACTTGGTCGTGGCCTTGATTCTGCTGCAAAGCGGTGTTTGGCTGATATTTTGAATGGGAGGGGCTCGTTGTTGCTTACGGGCCTCTTTTTATGTTGAGGGGACTTTGGCTATGGCAAAGCGTTCTGGGTTGTATTCGGTGCCGTTTGAGGTTCCGGAGCTTTCTTTTGATGAGACTGTTGCACTTGCGGCCGATACGGGCAAGATTGCGCGTTATTCCACGCCGCTGCTCGAGACCGTCGTCGAGATGCTCGATGAGCTTGGTCGTCCTGACGAGTTCTATGATTGCGTCCAGATAGCCGGTACCAATGGAAAGACCTCGACGACGCGATTCTCGGCTGCCATTCTTCGTGGTGAGGGCCTTAAGACGGCACTCTTTACGTCGCCTCATCTGGTGCGCTATCCCGAGCGTATGGAGATTGATGGAAAGGTCGTCTCAGACGAGGTCTTTGCCCATGGTGTCTCTGCGGCGTATGAGGCGGGTCGTCGTCTCAACGCACGTCGTGAGGCGGCTGGCGAGGAGCTCCGTTCTATTACGCCCTTCGATCTTTTGTCCGTGGCCGGTTTGACCATGTTTGCCGAGGCTTGCGTGGACGTGGCCGTGCTTGAGGTTGGCATGGGCGGACGCTGGGATGCTACGAGTGCGACCGATCCCGTGGCCGTCGCCATTACGGGCATTGGACTCGACCATACGAAGGTCCTTGGCGATACGCTCGAGGCCATTGCGGGGGAGAAGGCTGCGGTTATTAAGCCTGGGCGCCTGGTTGTTTTGGGCGAGGGCACGCATGAGCCGAACGTTCAGCGCGTGATGGATGCACGTTGCCGTGAGTGCGGCGTAGTGCCGCTCGTGGTGAACCATGCCACAACAAAGGTTCCGGCACACGTTGGTGATACGGTGGAGTTTAGCTGCACCACGCCGCGCGCGATCTATACGTCGAGGATGGTTAAGCCGGCGTATCAGCCGCAGAATGCCGCGTGCGCGATTATGCTGTGCGAGGGCTATCTGGGTCGCGAGCTCGACCACGACAAGCTCGATGCATCGCTTATGGGCTGCCCCACGCCGGGTCGCTTTGATGTGTTGGGAACCGATCCGCTCAAGCTGATCGACGCCTGCCATAACCCCCAGAGCTGCGAGAACTTTGTGGGCGCGCTGGATGAGATCGATCCGTGCGTAGAAAATCGCCCCACGCTGCTGTGCGCCGCGCTGGCAGACAAGGACGTGGCGGGCATCGTCGACGTGCTTGTTCCGGCCTTCCCGCGCGTGGTTGTGACGCAGACCGATTCCGACCGCGCTCTGCCGGCGGAGGAGCTCGCTGCCCTGGTGGACGCCGATAAGCTCGCTGGCGTGTATCCCAGCGTATCCGAGGCGCTCGCCGCCTTCGATGCCGCCGGCGAGCCCTTCGTAGCAGCCGGCACCATCACCCTAGCCGGCGAAGTAGCCGGCCTGCTGCGCTAACCCATCCCCTCAGCAGTTGCGGTGAAATACGGACTGTTTTACAAGCCAGAAGCCTCAAACGG
>CALFGH010000135.1 GCA_937958315.1 uncultured Collinsella sp.
GACGGCGGTCGTCGGGCTTGAGGCCGCGCACATCGCGGTTGGCCAGGCGGCTGCCGAGCACCGTGCCCACGATCTGGCCGCGGTTGTTGGAGCGCTCGTAGCTCATCATCTCGTCACCCGAGGTACCGTCTTGATAGGCGTGCGTAAAGTCGCGGTTAAAGCAGCGCTTGAGCTGGCGCTGGCGGGCGGCTTCGCTGCCGTCGCGGCGGCGATCGTCAAGGCAGAAAAAGCCATGATCTCCATGACGATACACATCAACGATGGAGTATACGTAATCGGGCGCCTTCATGCGGCCCTCGAGCTTGAGCGATGCGGCACCGGCGTCATACAGACGGCGAACAAGCTGCGAGGTATTGGTGTCGCGCGGGCACAGCGCGCGCTCGCGACCGGCAGGGGAGAGCGAGCAGCCGTTCTCGTCAATCAGCTCGTAAGGCAGGCGACAGGGCTGAGCGCACATGCCGCGGTTGGCCGAGCGGCCCGCCATGGCAAAGCTCGAGAGCAGGCACAGGCCCGAGTAGCAAAAGCAGATGGCGCCGTGGCTAAAGACCTCCAGGTCAACGTCGGGCGCGGCATTGTGAATGGCGGCGATTTCGTCGATGGAGAGCTCGCGTGAGAGGGTCACGCGGTCGGCGCCCTGTTCGCGGCACCAGATGGTTCCACGGTCATCATGGATGTTCGCCTGGGTCGAGATGTGTGTCTCGATGCCGGGCATGGTGCGCTTGACCTCAAAGAACAGGCCCCAGTCCTGGATGATAAAGGCGTCGGCGCCCAGCGTGGAGCAGCGATGGATGAGCTGCAGCGCATCGCTCATCTCGGATTCCTTGATGACGATGTTGACCGTGACGTAGACGCGCGAGCCGGCCAGGTGCGCGGCGCGGCAGGCCTGCTCAAAGGCCTCGTCGGTAAAGTTCGTTGCCTTGCGGCGGGCGTTGAAGCTGCCCATGCCACAGTAGATGGCGTCTGCCCCGGCAGCGAGCGCGGCGGCAAAGGGCTCCGGGCCTCCGGCGGGTGCCAAAAGCTCGGGCCTGCGGTTGGTGGTTCGACTGGCGGTTGCGGTCATATCCTGCCTTTCAAAATGCTCAGATACTCAAAAGTATAGTGGCGCCGTCGCGACAGGCGATGCCCGCAGCCTAAGCAGGACAAAGTCTTCAGCAGCCTCTCGGGCAAAAATGATCCGTTTTCCTCCGTCCCCAAGGGATCAGTGGGTTAGCCCTCCTTGCGGACCTTTTGCAGATAGCGGTAGACGCTGGGCTCCGAGATGCCCAGAGCGGCGGCGGCGCAGGCAACGGCACCCTTGAGCATAAACACGCCGTTGCCGTTGAGATGGCGGATAACATCGACGCGGTCGGCCTGGTCGAGCGAGGCGACATCCTGCCCGCGGCTTTCGAGCAACTCGGAAATACTGCGGTCGATGAGCTCCTGTGTGGACTCCGAAAGGCTTTCGACCTCGATGGGGGAGGGCTCCGTGCGAACCGGCGCGGCGTCGAAACAGGCCATAAGCTGCTGCGCCATGGCGTTGATGGAGCGCACGGTCGAGAGATCGGTGTTGACGCAGAGCATGCCGACAATCTCGTTATCCTCGCGGATAAAGTACGATGCGGATTCCGGCGTCTTGCCACCGGCGCCGCGCCCCTCGTAGCCCGTAATAAACGGCAGGTCGCGATACTTGGGGTCGTGCATAATCTTGAGCGCAAGATCGGTGGCGGGACCGCCAATCTTGCGGCCGCTCACGATGCCGTTGCGAATATCGACGATGGCGTGGTCGGGATCCGAGAAATCGTGCAGGACGATTTCGCTGTTTTTGCCGAGTATCTGCTCCAGGAAATCGACCATCGGCAAAAAGCGGCGCACGGTCTCGTTCATGGGCAACTCCTTTGGGTGAAATCGGAAATGTTCATAACAATTTTTTCTCATGGTAGCACGGTATCTATTGACTCGCATATTCGCAGGTACATCGCGTAATACAGACGAGCGGTAGGAAATTGGCGGCAAACGGTCGACCAAAAGAAAAGTTAGATGTTATTTTGACCAGACACTTTCCTGACCTGCGGAAATGCGTTATATCGGCTGAAGAATAGTCTGATAACAAAAAATTATTATTAAATATGAGGAAAATCTTCAATACGATATGCAACGAAGGCACAACCTCAGCCCCGCACTGCGTCACAATAGGACGCTAGATGCGAAAACAACTACTTCTAGGATTGGTGGTCAAATGGCCCAGGAGACGGTTACGAACGGCACTGAAGCCCTGTTCACTCGTGAAGGCATGCCGCCCGTTAAGGAAATGATCCCGTGTGCCCTTCAGCACGTGTTGGCATCGTTTGCCGGCATCATTACCCCGGCGGTCATCATGGCCGGCGTCTACGGCTTTAATAGCCAGCAGAGCACCGACATCATTCAGGTCGCGCTCATTCTTTCGGCACTCGACACGGCCCTTCAGGCCTTCGCTCCCTTCCGTCGCATCGGCGGCGGCCTGCCCATCGTCATGGGCGTCTCGTTCGCGTTCCTGCCGGCCCTTCAGGCCATGGGTGCCTCGGGCTTTAGCTTTGGTGCGCTGCTGGGCGGCGAGATTGTCGGCGGTGCCGTCGCGGCCCTCTTTGGTCTGGCCTACAGCAAGATTAAGTGGCTGTTCCCGCCCGTCGTGACCGGTACGGTCATCTTTTCCATCGGCGTTTCGCTGTATCCCACGGCCGTCAAGTATATGGCCGGCGGTATGGGTACGCCGCTGTGGGGCACCCCGCAGGCATGGTGCGTCGCTCTTATCACGTTTGCCGTGGTCTTTGCGCTCGCCAACTTTGGCAAGGGCACGCTCAAGCTGGGATCTGTGTTCTTTGGCATGATCGTTGGCATGATCGTTTCGATCCCCTTTGGCATGATCGATTTCTCCAGCGTCGCCACCGCTCAGGTCTTCGCCCTTCCCAAGCTCATGCCCTACGCGCTCGAGTTTGATCCCGAGGTCTGCATTACCCTCGCCGTCGTGTTCCCCATGGTTGCCATCCAGGTTATCGGTGACGTCTCCGCCGCCTGCCTGGGCTCCATCGACCGTATGCCCACCGAGCGCGAGCTCTCTGGCGCTATCGTGTCCCAGGGCATCACATCTATGGTCGGCGGTCTGCTGGGCGGTCTTCCCACCAGCGCCCTTGGCCAGAACGTGGGCATCATCTGCTCCAACAAGGTCGTCAACAAGTGGGTTTTTGTGACCATCGCGGCCGTTTTTGCCATCGCCGGTCTGTTCCCGCAGCTTTCTGCCGTCCTTTCCGCTATCCCGCAGCCCGTCATCGGCGGCGCGACCGTCGGCGTCTTTGGCACCATCACCATGAACGGCGTGCGCATGTTCACCCGCGAGGGCCTCACGCAGCGCACTACCACCATCGTCGGTACCTCCGTCGTCTTTGGCCTGGGTATCTGGATGGCCAGCGGTTGCCTTGCCGGCGAGGGTATGCCCACCTGGGTGTCCACCGTCATCGGCTCCAATGCCGTAACCCCCACCGCCATCATGGCCATTGTCCTTAACCTGATCCTTCCGCAGACGCCGGTTGTGGCTCAGCACATCGATGCTGCCAAGGACGCTGCCGTGGATCTGGTCTTGCCCGAGAGCAAGAAGTAACCAATATTGGTGCTATTCGTCGGCGGACGCATCGCCTCGTCCGCCGACGTCATACGGCGCCAAGCCGCACTTCAACCGCCCCTTCTGCGTGCGCGATTGTCGAATTACGTTATAGCTAGCTATATTATAGGAAGGTATAATATAGCTAGCTATAACGTAAAGGAAGGATGGCCCTGTGTTTATCGGAAGAACAGCGGAAATGTCCGAGCTCAATCGACTGTATGGCACGGGCTCCTTTGAGATGCCTGTGATTTACGGCCGCCGTCGCGTGGGCAAAACGCGCCTTATCACAGAGTTCATCCAAGGCAAGAAGGCTATTTATTTTCAAGCTCGTCGCACCAATGCGGAGGCAAACCTGCACGGCTTTAGCCAGGCGATACTTGCAGGCTCGGTTGGTGCTGCAGACGTGTCGTTTCGTAGTTTTGACGAGGCATTCGATGCATTGGCCACCATGGCTCGCACGGAACGTTTGATTGTCGTGATTGACGAGTATCCCTATCTCGCCCAATCGAATCCCGAGATCAGCTCGTTGCTGCAAGACAAGATTGATCACCTGTACAAAGAGACCAGGCTCATGCTGATTCTATGCGGTTCGTCTCTTTCGTTTATGGAAGAGCAGGTGTTGGGCTACGAGAGTCCACTATACGGTAGGCGTACGGTCCAGTTTAAGATCATGCCGCTCGATTTTACGACGACCCTCGACCTGTGGCGGAGCATGGGTCGCGAAGACGCTGCGGTTTGCTATGGCATGACGGGCGGCATTCCTGCATATATCGAGAAAGTCGATCCCGTCGCACCGCTCAAGGACAACATCAAACGTCTTTTTCTTACTCCTACGGGCTATCTCTTTGAGGAGCCGAGCAACCTGCTGTTGCAAGAGTGCCGCAATCCCGAGCAATATGATGCGATTGTGCAGGCAATTGCCCAGGGGCGCTCGAAGATCTCGGAGATTGCGAGCTCTACGGGAATCCCTGCGAGCAACGTAAAGAGCTATGTGGATAAGCTGGCGTCGCTTGGGATTGTCGAGCGCGAGCTGCCCCTAAACGAGACGAGCAATAAGCGAGCCGTGTATCTGCTGAGCGACCAGATGTTTAGGTTCTGGTACAAGTTTGTGCCGCAGAACATTGGGCTGATTCAAAACGATATGGCCGAGATGGCGTATAAGCGCATTGAGCCGCACGTATCGGATTACATGGGTACGGTCTTTGAGCTTATATGCAGACAATACGTGTACGAACTCGCGCGCGCGGGCCAGCTCGATGTGGTTCCGGCGAGCGTCGGGCGCTGGTGGGGGACGGATAATCGCACGCATACGCAGGAAGAAATCGACTTGATTGTTGACGATGGCGAGGGCACTGCGCTGTTTGCGGAGTGCAAATGGCGCAATGAACCGGCGGGCGAAGACGTGCTGCAAAAGCTCGTGCACCGAAGCGAGCTCTTTAGACGGCAGCACAAAAGCTATGCACTTTTCTCAAAAAGCGGCTTTACGCAAGGATGTCAGGAAGCTGCGGCGAACAGGGGAGATACCAAGCTGATTTCGTTTGCCGAGATGTGCGAGCGGAGATAACCAAGCGCGCTCTGATGTAATGCTCGGAATGGGTCGCGCTTTCCGGATCGCCCTTCAAGCGGAAAGCGCGTCTCAGAATGCCGCGCCGGCGTTTTTGGCGGTTGTGGTTGGAAAGGGGAGCATTGCCTACACACGCGACGACGGCGTGGCGGTGATCTCCATGGCGGCACTTGGGGCGTAGTGGTTTTGCGGGCGTGCCGTGCTTCCTTTACCGAAAATCCATTTGGTAAACCTGGCACCCGTGGGTAGAATAAGGTCGACGGCAGCCCAAGGGTGATAGCTGGGCAGCGCCGTTACTTCGATTAAGGGGTCATCGCCTTAGTGGCGTCGACCCCTCTTTTTCTGCTTCGTACGCTGCTTAAGTGCCTCGGAAAGTCCGATAAGCGCCGTGAGGAGCGAGACCAAAGCGGTCAGGAGTTTCACGAAATCAATCAGATCGGTCATGGGCATCACCTCCCGTCGCATGGAGGGCACTGCCCGGCACATGGAACTGCCGTCAACAATAACCAGTCTATCAAACTGCAGCTATAAATACGAATATATGTTCGATAATAATAACGACGCGATTCTCTCAAAGCGCGGCTTTAAGCAAGTGTGTCAGAGGGCCGCGCTGGGCGATTTCATGTCCGCACGAGCGCCTATCCTTACGGCAATGTAGCCGCCTATGTAGCAAGCGGCAAGCAACGGAGAAAGGCCCTAACCGTGTCAGCTGAAAAGACGCCGGGTATCTCGGCTATCGATACGACGAACTTTGCGCGCCAGATTGTGCTGGACTTTGAGTTTGCGCCGGTGCCAAAACAGCGCCAGCGCCGTGGACTGCGCAACGAGATTATCGAGGTCGGCGCCGTCAAGCTCGATTACCACGGCAACGTTATGGGCGAGTTCTCGCAGTTTGTGCAGACGGAATTTACCGAAGGCGTTGCGTTTCCCGTCCGCGAGCTCACAGGGATATCGGCTGTGGACACCGCGATGGCCGATCCGCTCTACATGGTGATCAAAAGGCTCAGCGATTGGATCGGTCGCTACTCCGCCCAGGTGGTCTGTTGGAGCGGGGCGGACCGTCGACAGCTTTTGACCGAGTGTCAGGCAAAGCACATCGACCTTTCCGCATTTCCTACGGACTGGGCCGACCTGCAGGCGTTTTACACCTCGATCATGGACGTGGGCAGCCACGGGCGCGTTTCTTTGAGTGACGCGGCGACGTGGTTTGGCATCGAGTTTGACGAGTCGACGGGCCACGCCCACAGCGCTCTGGCCGATGCGCGCGTAACCGCCAAGCTGCTCAAGCAGATGATGGACGGGGACTACCGCGTGAGTCCGCACGCCCAGGAGATCCGCCAGCGGTGGGGGATGGGCGAGCGACCCCAGACGTGCCTTTCCAGCAAGTGCCCCGAGCTGGGCGACCTTCTGCTGAAGCTGAAAGCGGAGGGGAGGTAGGCGGCACCCTTCGCCCATGCTGGTGCGGTGCCTTACTGCCTGGCAGTTCCTGATGTTGGCAGGTGGCTGCCGCAGTGGCCTATTACGATTAGCTGTGCCTCGTCATCAAAACAAAAGTGCAGACGGAATGGGTCGCGGCGGTTGCGACCGTTGCCCTTAATGTGCGGCAAGATGCAAACCTGCTTACCGTTGTAAGTGCGTTGGCGGAGCCGCATGAGCTCGGTGTCGTTTTTAGTCAGCTTGGTCTCGGTCGGCGCGGCGTCAAACGAGGTCTGATTTTTAAACTCGCTATAGAGGTCTCCGGTCGTCGGGCGCTCCCCAAACTTGAGTTGCCACATAACGGTCGCTACAGATTTAAGGATCTGCCATTCCTCGTCAAGATCGGCAAAATCATAGCGGCGTGCCGAGTCGTATGCCTCGGGTAAAACGAAAATGCGCGAGGGCCAGAGGTTCGCGGCAAACTTAAGCTCGTCCTCAAGGGTGCGCGGAAATGCCTCGAGCCCCTCGACAAAGCATGCTTCCGTCCTGAGTGCGGCTACCTGCTTTTCCGAGCGGTCGGCTCGCTCCAGCGCCTCTTGGAGTCGATACTTTAAGTTGGCGATCGTGTTCTCGGATTCATCCAACTCGAGCAGGCTGTTTTCCAGTTGCTCAATACGCTGCTCATACGCGGCGTTGCTGTCGGCGTAATCGTTTGCCAGCCCCTCCCAGAGCTGCCTGTCCGCAGTCTCTTTTGACAGCAGCTCCTTAAGGTTGTCCATGGCCTCTTGGCTGTACGAAGCGGCAAGCGCTTCGGTGCGTTTTGCCTCGGCTACGGTTTCATTCTCTGCATGGCGTTTCATCTCTGCCATGCGGCTGCGTAGCGCCCCAATTGATTGACGTGATTTGTACCAGGCAATATCGCTCGTGTCTACAATATCGCTCCTGCCGCGCAAGAACGAGCGGCCCAGACTCCGGTTAAGTATCGTGGATGTCTTGTTGCCGTACTCGCTCAGCCTATCGCGCCTGATGCAGAGGTGTCGACGTGCGTCTTCTTCGTCAGACAGATTGATGCTCGGTTGGTAAATACGAAGTGACGACTTGGGGCAGTTGTATCGATAGGCAGGTGTATTGTAGAGAAAAAGATTGAACAGCTTTGATTTGAGCCGACCATCGGATTCGTCGGCGGCAAACACGTTGGCTAGGCCCATAAGGTTATTGGCGAGCTTGCCGGGATCTTTGACGGGATATCGACCGGTATCATCGCTGGTTATTAGAATCAGAGGGAGCTCGCGCTGGCTGCTCAGAAGGTTGTCGGAGAACTCGGCGTCAAAGTTCTCAAACGTCAGGCGCGTGCACGATGTGTTGACGACTGTCTCTCCAACGCATGCCTGATGATTGGGAAGCGAAAACAGAACCTTTGCGATGCGGGGAATATTGAGGTCCGGTTCTGGCAGTGGCCAGCCCACATATTCGGGCAGGGTCGCATAGGTGACTTTAATATTGACTAGGCAGGAGTTGTCATCGGCCGTTTCAAGGCCAATGCAAGTGTGCCAGTGACGATACGAATAATGACTGTCGGGCTCGTCATATTCAAAGGCCCAAGCGACGGGAATCCTGCCTCGCTTGTCATCAAAGGCTGCACGAGTGCAAATGCTCACGCGGCTGCCTGTGGTCATGCCTCCAGAATAGCCAACGGGATAGCTGAGGTTTCCAAATATAAAATCGAAGGCAACGTTTTTATTGCTTGATAAAAACTCAAAGGCGCTCTGCTCATGGCGCTTGCGCTTCTCTTTGTCGCGCACCCAGGTGTAAATCTGACGATATGCATCGACGATTGAGGGCGTGGTGGTCGAATAGGGCGAAAGCCTGAACTTCGCACGGTAATGAATCTGTTCGTTTTCGGACCGCATGTTAGCCTCGCTTGCCTGTTGGCGATATTGACCTGTGATGCTTAAGTGTAGGCGTTTGAGTAAAGGGCGCGCATCGAACAACGGGCGTTAGGTGCCAAAGCGTCCGTAAGCGTGCTAATGGGCGCTGGCGACGCGGAGTGATCACAAGGCATTCACGCTATTCGCAGCATTGTTGAGCAACAAACCGTGCGAGGTTAAAACGATTCCTTTTGCAGAAAACCCCATGACACGGCAAGCCGATTGAAAGACAATAGATAAAGCTGTAACAAGGGTGATTTATCGTTCACCCCGGTATCAATAAAACCCAGGAGATTTTTCGTGGCCATTCAGACGAAAACTCTTCGGGGGGGGGGTGCTCGTTAGCGAGTGTCTTCCTTCGATAGACAATCCTAGCGTTATCTTGCGACACGCATTTCCGCTTCTCGTAAAGCGGGGCGCGTGATGGCAAAGCTAGCAGAGATAACGCCCGGTACGCGCGTTCGCGGTATCGCGGGGGATTCGCCCGTGACCATTAAGGCTGTCGAATGGCATGGCGATTCCGTCTTAAACGTAATCTACAAGACGGACCAGGGCGCACTGGGTGACCGACCTCTCTTCGATACAGACGAGGATAAATACATCATCGAAAAGTCCAGCGCCTGGGCGTTCGATGCCGACCCCGATGACCTGCGACTCGTGTCCGAAGCGTATCGCATAGGCTTGGCTCATCTGTTCGATCCCTATCTGGCTATTCGTACGTCGTCTATCGAGCCGCTGCCGCACCAGATTTCGGCCGTCTACAAGGAAATGCTGCCGCGCTTGCCGCTGCGTTATGTGCTGGCGGACGACCCCGGTGCAGGCAAGACCATCATGACGGGCCTCCTAATAAAAGAAATGATTGCTCGCGGCGATCTTAGGCGTTGCCTTATCGTGGCTCCCGGTAATCTTGTGGAACAGTGGCAAGACGAGCTGTGGCAAAAGTTTGGGCTCAAATTCCGCTTGCTTACAAACGATGTGCTGGAGTCTTCTGCTACCGGAAATCCCTTCGATGAGGTCAATTTTTGTATTGGCCGCCTAGATAAGCTGGCTCGCAACGACGAGATCCAAAAGAAGCTAAGGGCAACTTCGTGGGATCTCGTTGTATGCGACGAGGCCCACAAGATGAGCGCGACAAACTTTGGCGGCGAGTTTAAACCGACCAAACGCTATAAGCTCGGTCAGCTCTTGGGTGACACAACCGAAAACTTGTTGCTTCTGACGGCTACGCCTCACAACGGCAAGCCGGCTGACTTCCGCTACTTTATGGCGCTCGTGGACAAGGACCGGTTTGCGGGAGGCAACCGCGTTAAGAATCCTGCGGCGCGCTCCACTGCCGGCCAGGCTCAGGGCCTTCCGCCCGCCGCTTCGCTTGACTGCGATGTTTCCGATGTTATGCGTCGTCTTGTGAAGGAAGAGCTGCTCAAGTTCGATGGGCGTCCGCTATTCCCCGAACGCTGCGCCTACACAGTCGAATACGACCTATCTCCTGCCGAGCAGGAGCTCTATGACTCGGTGACTCATTACGTCACCGAGGAGTTTAACCGTGCGGAGCGCTTGGGTGGCAAGCATAAGAACAGCGTCGGCTTTGCTTTGACTATCTTGCAGCGTCGTCTTGCGTCGAGTCCCGAGGCCATCTACCAGTCGCTTCGGCGTCGTCGCATACGGCTTGAGTCCAAGCTCGCCGAGGCAAAAAGCGTTGCGAGTGGCAAGGTCGCCTATACAGATAAATGGGGCATCGATTCCAGAGATTTTGACGAGGACGATTACGACTCCGAAGAGTACGAACAAATGGAAGATGACGTCGTAGACACCGCTTCTGCGGCGGCGACTGCGGCTGAGCTCGATGCCGAGATCGCGATTTTACGCACGCTCGAGCGCAAGGCAAACGATGTTCGCATTAGTGGCGAGGACCGTAAGTGGGAGGAGCTTTCGCGACTGCTGCAAGACGATTCCAATATGTTTGGCATGGACGGTCGACGTGAGAAGCTCATCATCTTTACCGAACACAAGGACACACTGAACTACCTCGCAGGGAAGATTGGCTCCCTCCTGGGCGACCGTTCTGCCGTGCTCACCATTAAGGGCGGTATGACGCGCGACGAGCGCCATCGTGCCGAGGAAATGTTCAAGCAGGATGCGAACTCGCGCATCCTTGTTGCCACGGATGCCGCCGGCGAGGGCATTAACCTACAGCGTGCGCACCTTATGATCAACTACGATCTGCCGTGGAATCCCAATCGACTCGAGCAGCGCTTCGGTCGTATTCACCGCATCGGTCAGACCGAAGTATGCCATCTGTGGAACCTTGTCTCCACGCAGACGCGCGAGGGCGAGGTGTTCCAACGCCTGTTCAGCAAGCTCGAGGTGGAACGTGCCGCGCTGGGCGGCAAGGTTTTCGACATCTTGGGCAGAGTTACCTTTGAAGGCAAGACGCTTCGCGACTTGCTCCTCGATGCGATTCGCTATGGCGATGACCCCGAGGTACGGGCGCGGCTCAACCAGGTGGTCGATGCTTCTCTCGACACGAGTTCCATTAAACGGCTCCTCAAAGAGTATGCGCTTACCGATGACGTCATGGACGCTCGCGGCGTAAGCGCTATTCGCGAGGACATGGAACGCATGGAGGCGCGCAAGCTCGAGCCGCACTTTATCCAGGCATTTTTCATGGCGGCAATGAAGCGCTTGGGAGGACGCGTGGCATCTCGCGAGTCTGGCAGGTTCGAGGTGCTCGAAGTGCCGTTCTCGGTTCGCTCGATGAGCATGGGCGGCGAATGCGGCCACGTGCTTGCCTCCTATGAGCGTATTTGCTTTGACAAAGAATCTAAAGAGGGTCCTGGACTCGTTCCCGCGGAGTTGGTATGCCCCGGTGAGGCGCTCTTGGACGCAACGGTGAAGGTGCTGATTGGCCAAATGGGCTCGGCGCTCAAGCGGGGCTGTGTGCTCGTGGACGATAGAGATTTTGGAGACAAGCCGAGACTCTTGCTCTATATCGAGAACTCTGTCCAGGACGGCACGACGCTGACCGACGGCACCAAACGTACGGTATCCAAAGAGTTTAGGTTCGTTGAAGTTGACGCTGCGGGCGAAGCTCGTGATGCGGGCTATGCGCCCTATTTGGACTATCGCGGTCCTCGTCCGTCCGAGGCATCTGCCGCGCACACTATCGCTTCTGAGCAGGAGTGGCTTACCTGCGACATTGACGCGCTTGCCATGGATTTCGCCATTCGCGAGATCCTCCCTGTGAGCCTCAAAGAGGTACGCAATCGTCGTATTCCGCAGATCGAGAAGATCGAGCGAGCCGTTGACGCGCGTCTTACCGAAGAGGCCAATTATTGGGATGGTCGCGCGTGGGAGCTGGAGGAGAAAGAAAAGCAAGGCAAGAAGACACGCCTGAGTTCTCTGAATGCTCGTCGTCGCGCCGATGATTTGCGCGACCGTAGACAAATGCGCTTGGCGGAGCTGCAGCGCGAAAAGACCATCACTCCCGCGACTCCGAGGGTGCTGGGCGGCGCGCTTGTGATTCCGGTTGGCATGCTGCTCCACGACTCGTGTGCTACTACCGAATCCAGTGCGGCAGGCAGGCACGAGGTAGAGCTTGCCGGCATGCGTGCCGTCATGGCTATCGAGCGGGAGCTGGGTTTTACGCCGCGGGATCGAAGCGCAGATAACTGCGGCTACGACATCGAATCCGCGGTGCCCGATGAGCTTTGTGCCAAGGGGCCGGCGTTGCGAATGATTGAGGTCAAGGGTCGCACCGTGGGCGCCACTACGGTCACTGTCTCGCACAACGAAGTGATGTGTGCGCTCAACAGGCCAGATGCCTTTGTGCTCGCACTGGTCGAGGTCGATGGAAACACGACCCGGACTTCTTACATCGCACATCCATTTACAAGTCCGCCGGATTATGCCGCGGCAAGCACGAACTACGACATCGCGCGCCTCAAGGAAGCAGGCGACGTGATACTAGAGAGGGAGCAGACATGGCAGTAAAGAAGAAGCTCATCGAGGTGGCTCTGCCGCTCGACGATATCAATGCGGCGTCCGCGCGTGAGAAGTCCATCCGCCATGGGCATCCCTCGACGTTGCATCTCTGGTGGGCCCGCCGCCCACTGGCCGCGGCGCGCGCAGTTATCTGGTCGTCGCTGGTGGACGACCCGTCGGCGCATCCCGAGGAGTTCCCCACCGTGGAGGAGCAGGCTGCCGAGCGCGAGCGCCTGTTCGGCATCCTGCGCGAGCTCGTGGTGTGGGAAAACTCCAATAACGATCGTGTGCTTAATGCCGCCAAGGCTGAGATTAAAAGGTCGATGGGCGACGACTTGCCGCCCCTGTTGGATCCTTTTGCAGGTGGAGGCGCCATTCCGCTGGAAGCCCAGCGTCTGGGTCTTAAGGCCTATGCGCAGGACCTCAACCCGGTGGCCGTTACCATCAATAAAGCAATGATTGAGATTCCGCCGTTGTTCGCGGGCAAGCCCGCCGTTAACCCCGAGGCTCGAGGCAAGTTGACCAATGGAGGTTGGAGCGGTAACGCTGGCCTGGCTTCTGACGTTAAGTACTATGGCACCTGGATGAAAGAAGAGGCCCAGTGTCGTATCGGCGACCTGTACCCCAAGGTGCAAGTGCCGGCCGAGCAGGGCGGCGGCGAGGCCACCGTCATTGCGTGGCTCTGGGCGCGCACGGTTAAGTGCCCCAATCCCGCGTGTGGACACGAGGCGATTCTCGTGCGTTCGTTCGACTTGTCCAAGAAAAAGGGAAAGGAATGGCACGTCGAGCCTCATTGCGAGGGCGGTGAGGTGCGCTTCGATGTTGTGCCCGGCAAGGCGACGCAGGACGGCACAGTGAACCGACGTGGAGCGACTTGCGCTCACTGTGGAGCGCCAATTGATTTCAAGTATTGTCGTGATGAAGCGAAAAACAATCGAATGGGCGCCAAGCTCATGTCTATTGTCGCTGAGGGCCAGCATGGACGAGTTTATATTGCCCCGAGTTGTAAACAGGAAACTATCGCTGCTGTTGCGGAGCCTGAAGAGGCGCCGCAAAGCAATTTGCCTGCTCAAGCACTTGGTTTTCGCGTTCAAGCCTATGGTATGGACCAATGGAAAAAGCTCTTTACCAACCGACAGCTGACGGCGCTGACGACGTTCTCGGCGCTCGTCGGTGAGGCGCAGAAAAAGGCGGAGGCGGACGCCATCGCTGCCGGTCTTGCCGACGACGGCGTGGGCCTGGCGGACGGCGGCACCGGAGCCCGCGCCTATGGTGAGGCCATCGGTGTGTACCTGGCGTTCGTCGTTGACAAGCTGACGGACTATCACTCGTCTATTTGCTCATGGAATGCTCCTGGTGAGAAGCTTCGCAACGTGTTTGGTCGTCAGGCGATTCCGATGACCTGGGATTATGCGGAGGGGAATCTATTTTCTTCTTCATCTGGGTCATTCGACAATATGATGCAGTGGGTTATTAAGGTCATTAATGAGTTCCCAAATTCGGATAGTGCTGGCGTCGCTCGGCAATTTGATGCCCAGAGCGACAACGGTATGCGAGGCATTCTCGTATCGACGGACCCGCCTTATTACGACAACATCGGCTACGCAGACCTCTCAGACTTCTTCTACGTTTGGCTGCGTCAATCGCTTAGGCACACTTACCCCAAGCTCTTCAGCACCATGCTCGTACCCAAGCACGAGGAGCTGGTTGCCACACCCTACCGCGAGGACCGCGGCAAGGACGGTGCGCGCGAGTTCTTCGAGGAGGGCATGTTCAGCACCTTCAAACAGGTGAACAAGTACGCCCGCGAGGACGTGCCCGTGACTATCTACTACGCCTTCAAGCAGAGCGAGACCGAGACTTCTAACGACGTGGAATCCACGGCGTCGACCGGTTGGGAGACGATGCTCTCCGCCATCATTCGTGCGGGCTTTTCCATTAACGGCACATGGCCGATGCGAACTGAAAAGCCGGGCCGTACTATCGGCAACGGTACTAACGCCCTTGCTTCCTCCATCGTGCTCGTGTGCCGCAAGCGCCCCGAGGGCGCGCCCATGGGGACGCGCCGCGACTTCGTGATGGCGCTCAAGCGTGAGCTGGGACCTGCGCTCGATAAACTTCGTTCTTCGAATATCGCGCCTGTTGACCTTGCGCAGTCGGCTATTGGACCTGGTATTGGCGTGTATTCGCGCTACAGCCAGGTGCTCGAGGCCGACGGTAGCCCCATGACGGTGCGTGCAGCGCTGCAACTTATCAACCAAGAGGTGGATGCGTACTTTAGCGACCAGGATGGCGAGCTCGATCGCGAGAGCCGCTTCTGCGTCGATCTTTATACGCAGAAAGCCTTTGACACCATTAAATTTGGTGAAGCCGACGTGCTCGCCCGTGCCAAGAACGTCTCTATCGAAGGTTTAGCGGCACAGGGGCTTCTTGCTTCCGTTAAGGGCAATGTGCACTTGCTCGATCGCAGCGAGGTATCGGAGCACGTTGACTTTAAAGCGCCTACTTGGCTTACGACCCAGCAGCTTACGCATGCGCTCGAGGAGGGCGGTGTTACGGCTTGTGCCAAGATCGTTAGCCAGACGCTCGGCGGTCGTGCGGATGGTGCCAAGGCACTTGCGTATCGCCTCTTTACCATTGCGGACAAGCGCAACTGGCAGCAGGAGGCCTTCGCGTACAACTCGCTCGTAACGGCATGGCCCGAGATACAGTCGAAAGCGGCGCAGCTTGCTGTCGAGCGTCCCACGCAAGACTCACTATTCGATTAGGACCTAAGGAGATAAACCATGGAGAACAACGCTAATAACTGTGATCTTCTCAATAAGGGCTTTGACCTTTTGCTCGAGGCCCTTGATCCTTATGTGATGCGCGAGCTTACCCAGGCATACGGCAATGATTTTTGGCAGGTCGGTGTGCTCAACAAGCTCTACGACGACCAAAAGCGCAACCTGCCTGTATCGGGTGACTATGCCACTCTTGCCGACTCGCTCGATATTGCCCTGTGCTTGCTGCTCATTGACATCAACTGGCGCGATGTGTTTCGCCTTAGGTTGCCTCAGGATTGCAAAAACTACGTCATGGAGCTCAAGGGCGTTCGCAACAAGGTTGCGCATCGCGGTATGGGAGGCATCTCGGACAGCGATGCATGGCGTGCGCTCGATACCATGAGTCGCTTGGCTGAGCAGATCGATCAGGATACCACGGCGCAACTCAACGCAATGCTTCGCGAGGTTCGCTATGGCAGCGCCGACGGCTCGACGGCAGTGACAACGAATGTCGATGCTGGCGTGGACGCCCCGGCACCTCGCAGGAAATCACTCGAGCAAACCAAGGCCGTGCGTGGCCTGCCTAGTTGGCGCGACGTCATGGAACCCCATATGGATGTTGCTGAGGGGCGCTATAGGAATGCCGAGTTTGCTGCCGACCTTGCCCAGGTGGCGCGCGGTAAGGGCGAGTTGGAGTACCGCGACCCGGTCGAATTTTTCAATCGAACGTATGTGACCGAGGGCATGAAGGGGCTGCTCGTGCAGTCGTTGCGCCGCGTGGCTGGTCTCGACGGCGAGCCCGTTATTCAGCTTAAGACCGCGTTTGGTGGCGGCAAAACGCACAGCATGCTTGCGCTTTACCATATGATGCGCAGCCGTTCGCGTTTGGGGCAAATCGCTAATATCGCTTCCGTGCTCGAGGAGGCGGGCGTTGCCGAAGTCCCTGAGGTGCATGTTGCTGTGCTCGTGGGCACCTCTATCAATCCGGCAAAAGCCATGCGCCCGGCTACTATGCCCGGCATCATGGTCAACACGCTTTGGGGTCATATGGCATACCAGCTTGCAGAATCCGCTGGCAGGCCCGAGCTCTATGACTATGTGAAAGATGCTGATAAGAAGGGCGTCTCGCCGGGATCCGCTGCTCTGACTGAATTATTCGACGATTGCGGCTGCTGCCTTGTCCTTATGGACGAGCTCGTTGCCTATGCCAAGAAGATTTATGGCGTCGACGGGCTTAACGCCGGCAGCTTCGACAACTTCATCACCTTTATTCAGGAGCTCACTGAGGCAGCACGCGCTTCGAAGCGCAGCCTGGTCGTAGCCTCTATTCCCGAATCTGACAACGAGATTGGCGGCGAGGCGGGCCAGCGAGCTTTGGAGCAGATTGAGCATACCTTTGGGCGCATGGAGGCTATTTGGAAGCCCGTGGCGGCAAACGAAGGTTTCGAGGTTGTGCGTCGCAGGCTTTTCCTTGACTGCAAGGATGATGCCGCTCGCGATGAAGTGTGCGCGACATTTAGCAAGATGTACAACGAAAATACTTCGGACTTCCCGGTGGAGTCGCGCGAGCTTGAATACCGCGATCGCATGGTTTCTTGCTATCCGATTCACCCTGAAGTGTTTGACCGCCTTTACGAGGACTGGGCAACGCTCGAAAAGTTTCAGCGTACCCGTGGCGTGCTGCGCTTAATGGCGTCGGTTATTCACGAGCTGTGGATGAACCAGGATCCTTCGCCCATGATTATGCCGGGATCGTTCCCCCTTGATGTGCCCGGCGTGCGCGATGAGCTCACGCGCTATCTTGATGACAACTGGAATGCAGTTGTTGATTCCGAGATTGACGGCAAGCAGTCTGTTCCGTATCGCAATGACGGCAACAACACTCGTTACGGCAACCTTTTGGCATCGCGCCGCGTCGCACGTACCATCATGCTTGGCAGTGCTCCCGACGTGGGCGGTCAGTCTGTCCGCGGTATTGAGCGCGCGCATATTCGCTTGGGCACGGTTCAGCCTGGCGAGAACATCTCCGTATTCAACGATGCCCTGGGCACGCTGCAGACATCTTCGTCTTTCCTGTATAGCGACGTCAACGGAAACCGTTTTTGGTACGATACGCGCCCCACGTTGCGCAAAGTTGCCGATGACCGCGCTCAGCAGGTTAAGGACTCCGAAGCGCTCTATGAAGTTGAGAGTCGCCTAAAGAGGTTGCGCAAGGTTGATCCCTTCTCGGGCATTCATGTATGTCCCGCAAGCTCGCTTGACGTTCCGGATGATCAGACGCTGCGCCTGGTGGTGCTGACACCGTCTGCAAATCACCGTGGAAAAACGGCCGATTCCGCGGCACTCACCTTGGCATCGGAGATACTCTCAAATCGCGGTACGTCTCCGCGTACGTACAAGAATATGGTTGTGTTCGCCGCTGCGGACGCATCTTACTATGCACAGCTCCTAAGTGAGGCGAAACAATACCTTGCTTGGGATTCCATCAAGAAAGATCGCGAGTCGCTGAACCTTGATGTGGCACAGACGCGCGAGACTGACCAGAGTGTGAGACGTGCCGATGAATCGCTCGAGATAAAGATCCAGGAGGCCTATAGCTGGCTTATTTATCCGCGTGTTGACCTTTTTAGCGACTCGATGGATATCGTTTGGGAAGCAGAACACGTTGAGGGCGGCGGCGAAAATATCGTTGCCAAGATGGCACGCAAGCTTGTTTCCGATGAGGCGGCCATCAAGACCTGGGCACCCGCCCTGCTTAAGATGGAGCTCGATCGAGTGCTCTGGAAGGAAGCGGACCACATCCAGATTAAGCGTCTGTGGGAGTTCCTGTGCTCTTATTGCTATCTTCCCAGGCTGTCGTGCTATGGCGTGCTCGAGGACGCGATTCAAAGGGGCCTGGGCTCAAAGGAATACTTTGGCCTTGCTGCTGGCTTCTCGGACGATCGCTATATGGAGCTGACGTTTGGTGAGCAGAAGACATTTATCAACGAGAGCGACCTGCTGGTAAAACCGGCCGTAGCAACAAGGCAGATTGAAGAGGAAGAGGCTGCTGCTCGCGCTGCGGCTGCGGAGGCTGCGCAGAGTTCCGGCAACGGTGGGCATGGGGTTACGTTTGGCCCTACGACGACCGAAACCGTAACGGATACGGACGGCAGGACCACGGTTGTCGACACGACGCCAGTGGTGGTGCAGCCCGCGAGGCAAAAGACATCCTTCCATATGACGGCAAAGCTCGACAACACTCGTGTCAATCGCAATATCCAGACCATCATGGACGAAGTAGTAAGTCAGCTAAACATGCTGGGCGGTGCCGATGTACAGCTTTCGTTTAGTGTCTCCGCTCATGTCGAAGACGGAATTCCCGTGCAAACAGTCCGAGCAATAAGCGAGAACTGCTCCACGTTGGGCATCAACGACTATAGGTTTGGGGAGTAAGAACGCCGGCAGAGAATAAGACTGCCCCATCATTCCGCTACTCGAAATGATGGGGCAGGATGTGACATGGCTGGCTATTCAACGGGCGCTAAATAAAGTGCTCTGCCGCGCAAATGAACTTAACTGACATTTGATATCACGAGGTTTAAGTGGTGGCGCGCAACGGCCGCACGCCACCATGGCGCCGCCTGCGTCCGCCTACATCCCCGCAATCCCGCGCGCGGCACTCAGCAGCTCGTACTCCCTCTGGCTCCACTGGCACAGCTCGGCTGCGCGTACGGCATCGCGACACAGGTCCAGAAACACCTCGGCCCCCTCGCAGAAACACTCGCGGGCAAAGGCGCCGGATCCGTCCGCAACGCACGCGCCGTCGGCAAAGAGCTTCCAGCTGGACGGCTCACGCGAGTCATCTCCGAGCAGCTTGATTTGCAGTACATGCGGATTGCCGGCGGCGCAGAGCTCTTCCTCGAGCACCTGCACGGTAAAGCGCATCTGGTGGGAGAGATTGCTCTTGACCAGGGCCGAGGCATAGCCGCTCGGCTCGTCCAGAAGATGCATTCGTTTTTGCTTGGCTGCCAGGTTGTGGAAGTTGCGCTCACTGCGCTCGGAGAAATTGTCCATACGGACTCCTTTCATCGATGTTGGCAGGGCCACCGTGCCTCTTGGCCGGTTGGCGTCGGGATCGTGGAGCCAACTCTCTACCCCGACTCTGGATAAAACGCGCCCGCTCCTTGCGGACACGATGGAGTCTATCAGCACGCGCGGACAAAATTCAAACGCCGCCTGCGAAATGACGCGCGGGCAGCGCTTGATTTTGCCAGCTGCTGCTAGGCTTAAATCAGGAAAAGTGTCGAAATCGCCCATGTAAAAGTCCGGAAAAGTGTCGTAATGCACACTTTAAAACCTCGGAAAAGTGTCGAAATGAGCACCCAACAATCACGGAAAAGTGTATCCTAGTACTAAAACAGCACGTAATAAGGGATACGCTTATGCTACAGAGAAAAGCGAAAGCACAATTTGAATCTTGGCTTGCCTCGTCGCCTAACAAGGCCCTTTTGGTCAAGGGCGCCCGACAGGTAGGAAAGTCATATCTGGTCAACGCGTTCGCACGTGAATCGTTCGAAAACGTCGTGACGTTCGACCTTATCGCCGACGCGTCCGTGCGCGATTCATTTTTGGCGGCAAAAAGCGCGGACGACCTGCTTGTGCGCATGTCTATCGCTGCGACGCAGCCGATGGTTGCCAACAAAACCGTCGTGGTTATCGACGAGGTGCAGCGATGCCCCAATGTGGTGACGTTTATCAAATACCTCGTGCAGCGCGGCGACTTTCGGTACATCCTCACCGGATCGCTCCTTGGTGTTGAGCTCGAGGGCATCGACTCCCTGCCGGTGGGGTATGTCGAGCAGGTCCAGATGTACCCGCTCGACTTTGAGGAGTTTTGCTGGGCAAATGGCGTTGGTGCCAGCGTGTTTGACATGCTCAGGGGCTGTCTAAAGGATGAGGGGGAGCTCCCTGGCTTCCTGTATGACCGCTTGCTCGATCTGTTCCATCAGTATGTGGTGGTGGGAGGCATGCCCGACGCGGTCAATTCCTTCTTGGCGACGCGCAATGTCGACGAGGTTCGAAACATCCACCGCGATCTTCACGCCCTGTATCGCGATGACATCGCAAAGTACGCTCCGCCCGAGCTGCGCCTGGTTATTCGCGATATCTACGATTTAATTCCTAGCGAGGCCGGTTCAAAAAACAAGCGATTCAAGCTGTCGTCGATTAACGGTGTCAAACGTTTTTCGCAGGTGACAGATCATTTTCTCTGGCTATCGGAGGCGGGTGTCGCGCTTCCCGTGTATAACGTAACGGCGCCCGTGGCACCCCTTTTATTGGGGGAGCAACGAAATCTGTTTAAGCTGTTTTACTTGGACACCGGAATGCTCATGTCGTCGTATTCCAAGAAGGTTGCCCAAGGGGTATTTGATGGCGAGGCAGAAGACGCCTTTGGCATGAACATGGGAGCGGCGTTTGAGGGCTTCGTTGCCCAAGAGCTCAAAGCTCATGGATTTAGATTGCGCTACTTTACATCGAAAAAGGTTGGCGAGCTCGATTTTGTCGAGGAGACGCTCGATGGGGAAGTGCTTGCCATCGAGGTCAAGTCGGGCAAGAGCTTTAGGTCCCATGCGGCGCTCGACAACGCGCTCGTGACGAAGGGTTACGGAATCGACCGTGCTCTGGTGCTTGCTGAGTGCAACCTGCACCGCGATGGAGAGGTGTTGTATCTGCCCATCTTTATGGCGGGCCTCTTGGAGCCGTAACGCGTTGCCGGCTCTTCCAGCCCTCCTTTAACCTTCGCTACTCGTCTCCGTCGTTGGGGTCGCCCTTGAGGGTGTTGATGTCCAGGTACTGGTTGTCGTCCTCTTTTTGCTGCGTTGCCGATTCGGGCGCGGTGGGGCCACGGAACAGCTGGAATCCCTCAAACGCGATCACGCCGAGCAGAGCGATGATGATGGCGATAAAGACAACCTTTGCCGCTTGGGGAAACTCGGAGAAGTGCGGCGGCTCTTCCTCGGTGTAGTAGTCGGCAAAGCGCTCGTCATCGGTGCCACGGGTATACGACGATGCCGATGCGTCCTTTACGCCGGTCTTGTTGTACTCGGGAGCCGCGTATGTCGGCTGCTGCGGGGCGGCATCCGCGGGTGTGCTGTTGGACGCATGACGCTGTGCCGCTGCAGCGAGAAACGCCGCCGTCTCGGACGGATCGCTGGTGGGGTGGGGTGCAGGGGCGGCTTTACGCTTCGTCTGCACGATGGGGCGGATAGCAGAGTCGTCCGTGGGCACGGATGCCGGCGCGGGCGTGGCGGAAGGTGCAGGCTTTGCACTTGTCGGGCGAGCTCCGCCGCCCATGAGCTCCTCGGCGGTCCAGGGGCGGTCGCTCATCACGTCATCGAGGCTCAGCGCAAAAAGGCCCTCTTCGCCCTCGTCAAACGCGTGTTTCGCATGCCTGGCGCCAGAAGCGGTGCCTCCGTGGCTGCTGCGCGATGCGTTGCTCGACCTCATCTTGTCCCATCCTTTCGAACTGTCTAGCCCTTCGATTATATGGAACTTGCCTTGTCACCGATGCCCGGATTCGCGCATTCAAGAACTCGTACTAAGGGGAGGATGGTTCAGGCGGGTCGTTTACTTGTCGTCGACCTCTGCCTTGGCCTCGTTGAGATAGCTGTAGAAGCTGTACTTGGAGATGCCAAAGAACTCGCAGGCGCGCTCGCTCGATTTGGAGATAAGAAAGGCGCCGCGGCGGTCGAGGTATCCGATAGCGCGAATGCGCTCGTCCTTGGTCATGAGGGCGGCGGGCTTGCCCACGTATTGCTCGCACTCGCGCAGCAGATCTTCGAGCAGGTCGCCGATGTTTTTGGTGATGGGCTCGGGCACGGTGTATCCCTTGTCGCCTGTGCCGGTGAGCGCGTCGAGCGAACGCTCAAACGCCTTCATGAGCGTGATGTCAAAGTTGATGCCCATAATGCCAACGGGGTTGCCGTCGTCATCGCGAATGAAGATGGTCGACGACTTGAGCAGCTTGCCGTCGGCGGTCTTGGTGAGGTACGGCGCGTGGTCGTGGACCTCGGCGGCATCCTCGTGCATAGACTCGAGCACAACATGGCTGGGGCCGTCGCCCAGTTTGCGTCCGCTGACGTGGCCGTTTTCAATCGCCACGATAGAGTGGTCCGTGTCCCCGGTCTCCAGATCGTGGACGACGATTTCACAGTTGGGACCAAATTGGAGCGCCAGACTGTGTGCAAGGCGCTTGTAAAACTCAATCTGTGCGGGGGTCATGGGTGCCTTCCTAAAAATTAGTTTGGGCTCACTGTGCCACAAATGCCACATGGTCGCAAATAACGAAAGCGTCGCTGTGTTATAAGACCGCCAACGGCCAGGACACCATCTTTATTCGCCCGCGGCGCGAGTTATGGGTACGATGGCTTCAGGGGAGGTATCACCATGAAACTTGGTTGCGTCATTATGGCTTCGGGCGAGGGCAAGCGGTTTGGCTCTAACAAGATGCTTGCCGATATCTGCGGAAAGCCGCTGATTCAGCGGACGATTGAGTCGGTGCCCAAAGGATTTGACGTTGTTGTTACAACGCGGTGGCCCCAAGTTGCCGAGATTTGCCGTGAGCTGCGCTGCGCGTGCGCGCTGCACGATGGCGCGCTCAGGAGCGAGAGTGTGCGCGCCGGTCTTACCTGGGGAGCCGATCGCGGCTGGAAGGGCTGCCTCTTTTTACCGGGCGACCAGCCGCTCGTGAGTTCGGATTCCTTTGAGGCGCTCGCCGTTGCTTTTAAGGCCAACGGCGGTGTCGCGCCCGTGCGTCTTGCCCTGAACGGTGAACCGGCCTCTCCGGTGCTGTTCCCTGCGAGTCTCTTTCCCGACCTTATGGGGCTTAAGGGCAAGGATGGCGGATCGTCGTTGCTGCGCGGCCGCGCCGATGTCCAGCTGGTCGAGGCGCGTGCCTACGAGTTGTGGGATGTCGACACCGCCAAGGGTCAGCGCCGCGTCTCGGAGCACGTTGCGGCCTGCTCGTACTTTGATCGCGTGGCGGACTTTATCAAACAATAAGGAGCCCCGTTCCAAATTAGCTACCCTTTTAAGCTGGTGGCGACGACGGGGCGGCCGAGGGCGGCCTCGAAGCGGTCGGCCATCGTGGGGTCGCTGAGCGTGTCGACTTGGTTGAGCATGATGCGGGCAGCACTGAGCTCCAACGCTCGCAGCTCGGCATCGAGCACCATGGCGACGC
>CALFGH010000136.1 GCA_937958315.1 uncultured Collinsella sp.
GGCGCGCACCTCATGCGCCACGACCACCCAAAGCGCTCCGCGCTCCTTGGCCGTCGGGCGCACCGTCAAGCTCAACCGCACGCCCTCGTGGCCCATCACCAGGCGCGCCCCATCGCCCACGCGAGCGAGACGCTCGGAAACAAAAGCAGCGATATCCTGCTCGAGCGCCGCGTCACTCATAGTCGAGATCACAACGCCACCGCGCTCGTCGATTGCCAGCGCCGATGCTCCGGCTGCGGACAATGCCTCAATCAGAATCTGCAGCTTGGCATCGCTATCCATGATTTGTCCCTGTCCGCGGCGACGTGCAACCGCCGACGGTCGCACGACCGAGTGTTTCAAAATTGAACGATATTACTCACCAAACACTATAGGGCAAAAGTCGCCGTCCTGCGAGTATATGAATTGCCCCGCATCGCCATCCTGGCGGGGCGATAAGAGCTCTTCGGGACCTATCAACCTGCGGACAAGCCATACCCGCAAGAGCTCCTATCGCTCCACCGCAGGCATGCGCTCGCCAGCACGCAACACGCAAATCAGCTACTTCTCTACCAGATTCCCAGCACGTGCTGCATTCCCAAACTCATGCATGCAATGCCAATCCAGCAGCAAAAGCCCAACGCGATGGGTTTGCCGCCCTTTTTGACCAGCTCGACGATATCGGTATTAAAGCCAATAGCCGCCATGGCCATCACAATAAAGAACTTCGACAGCTCCTTGATGGGCGCCGTAATGGACGCAGGAAGCTGAAGCACCGTGGTGATCACGCTCGCCAGCACAAAGAACAACACAAACATGGGAAACGCACGTTTAAGCGAGAACGTGCTTTTGGCGTCGCCGCCGGCCTTGCGCGCCAGATGCATCTGCCAGCATGCGAGAGCCAATGTAATGGGAATAATGGCCAGCGTCCTGGTGAGCTTAACCACTGTGGCGCTTTCGAGCACATTGGCGCCGGGATGCATGCTATCCCAGGCGCTCGCCGCAGCCGTTACCGACGAGGTGTCGTTGATGGCGGTGCCGGCAAACAGGCCAAAGCCCTCGTTGGTCAGCCCGAGCATGCCGCCGAGCGTCGGAAACACGAGCGCCGCGATAACGTTAAACAGGAAGATGACCGAAATAGCCTGGGCAATCTCGCGATCGTCGGCATCGATGACGGGCGCGGTCGCAGCGATGGCCGAACCGCCGCAAATCGACGAGCCCACACCCACAAGCGTCGCAATCTTGCCCGGCACGTTCATAACGCGGCAGAGCACGAAGGCGATGACAAGCGAGGTCGAGATCGTCGCCACGATAATCGGCAGCGACTGGGCGCCCTTGGACAGAATCTGGGAGAGGTTCATGCCAAAGCCAAGCAGGATAACCGCGTACTGCAAGACTTTTTTAGACGTATAGGTGACACCGGCGGCGAGCTGTTCGCGGCGATTCTTGGGAAAGACAAGCGCCAGAACCATGCCAAGGAGGATGGCAAATACCGGACCGCCGACCACCTCAATCTGTTTGCCGAGCAACGTCGCGGGGATGGCGATGATCAGGCAGAACAAGACACCCTTCCAGCGCTCGCGTACGATATTCGCCAGTTGCATATGGGATTCCTTCTTTCTATTTCACGTTTGCGACGGCTTATGATACGGCAACATTGGGCACAGCCCTGCGCAAATACAGACTAAGATGCCGCAATAGTTCTTGGACAACAGCCGAATTACCCACCGCGGAGAGCTGATTCGCGGCATAATTAACAGCTGATATATGAGTGTGATAGAACGGTTGTGAGGCACTATGGAAGAATCGATGCACGTCGGCGAGCAGGAAACGAGCCTACAGGACCAGTCCTACCACACCATTCGACGCAAAATCGTCTACCTGGACTACAAGCCGGGCGAAAAGCTAGGCGTCAAGCAGCTTTGCGACGACCTGGATATGGGGCGTACCCCTGTGCGCGAGGCACTGGTGCGTCTGGCGCAAGAGGGCCTGGTGCGCACCGTGCCCCAAAGCGGCACCTATGTCTCGCCCATCAACCTCACCTTTGCCGAGAGCGCCTGCTACATTCGCGAACACCTGGAAAAACAGGTGATTGTGGAGTGCTGCGCCCGTGCCACCTCGGCAGGTATCGAGCAGCTCGACCGAGCCATCGCGCTGCAGGAAAAGGCCATGGCCGAAGAGGATCGCATCGGATTCTTTTTAAGCGACAACCTCATGCACCGCATGATCTTTAGCATCGCGTGCCGCAGCACCGTGTGGTCGTGGCTCGAGGCGACCAATGCCGACCTGGAGCGCTTCCGCTGGCTGCGCGCCGCCACGCAGAGGCTCGACAATCAGGAGATTGTTAACGAGCACAAGCAAATCCGCCGCGCCATCGCCGGCCGCGACCCCATCGAGGCGAGCTTTTTGGTCAGCAAGCACCTGCATATGATGTTCCGCAACCAGACCGAGGTCCTGGACCAATATCCCAAGTACTTCGAGACCAGCAAGCTCCGCTAACCTGCCAAAAAGGGACAGGTTTATTTCGGCAGGTTTTATCTGGGCAAATACAACAAGGCCCGACTCCGCCACAATGAACTGCCTCCCATTTCTTGGACATGAGAAATGGGAGGCTTTCTTTATGCGCG
>CALFGH010000137.1 GCA_937958315.1 uncultured Collinsella sp.
CCACTGCACCCGTCTGGCAGGCCAGAAGGCCGACAACTGGCAGCTGCGCCACATGCCGAAGGTGCTGGACCTGCCGTTCCGCGTTTTGCCTCCCGCCGACGTTTCGCAGGATGAGCTGCTGGCGGCTATCGAGGGCATCAATGCTGACCCTGCTGTTCATGGCTGCCTGATGTTTCGCCCGCTGCCCGCCGGCCTTGACGAGGATGCCGTTGCCGCGGCGCTCGATCCCGCCAAGGATGTTGACTCCATGACGCCGGCCTCGCTGCTTACCACGCTTTCGGGTCGTGGCGAGGGCTTTGCTCCTTGCACGGCCGAGGCCGTGCTGGCGTTGCTGGACCATTACGGTGTTGAGCTGGATGGGGCCAAGGTCGCGGTCGTCGGTCGGTCGCTCGTGATTGGCCGTCCCGTTGCCGCCATGCTTACGGCTCGCAATGCCACGGTGACGATGTGCCATACGCATACGCGCGACTTGGCTGCCGAGTGCCGTGCGGCTGATATTGTGGTTGCGGCCGTTGGACGCGCACGCACGATTGGCGCGGATGCGGTTCGCGGGGGCCAGACGATCATCGATGTGGGCATTAACTGGGACGAGGCCGCTGGCAAGCTGGTCGGTGATGTCGATTTTGATGCTGCGGAACCGATCGTTGGCGCAATTACTCCGGTGCCGGGCGGCGTGGGGGCTGTGACCACCGCGATTCTCGCCAAGCACGTGATCGAGGCGGCGGAGCGCGCATCGAAATAGTCGTTTTTGACCACAGGGGTTGCCGGTGCGGCTGTTTCGCCCTTTTTGCGCCGAAGCGATACACTGTTGCCATTTAATTTCTTCGCTCAAGGAGGATGCGCATGCCGTGCACAACGATTTTGGTTGGTAAGAACGCGAGCTACGACGGGTCGACGCTGGTTGCCCGCAATGAGGACTCGTCCAACGGGGTGTTTGAGCCCAAGCGCATGCGTGTTGTGCACCCCGACGAGCAGCCGCGTGTCTACACAAGCGTCTTGAGCCACCTGACCGTTGAACTGCCCGACAATCCCATGCGTTACACAAGCGTCCCCGACGTTGTCCCGGGTCATGGCGTTTGGGCCGAGGCCGGCTTCAACGAGCTCAACGTTGGCATGTCCGCGACCGAGACGCTCACCACCAACGAGCGCGTCCGCGGCGCCGATCCGCTCGTGGACTACGTGCCCGCCAAGGGCAACGAGGGCGAGGACGGCTATGTTCCGGCGCAGCCCGGCGGTCTGGGCGAGGAGGACATGGTGACCCTGGTGCTGCCGTATGCCAAGTCCGCTCGCGACGGTGTGCGCATCCTGGGCGACCTGCTCGAACGCTACGGCACCTACGAGAACAACGGCATCGCCTTTAGTGATGTTGACGAGATCTGGTGGCTCGAGACCATCGGCGGCCACCACTGGATCGCCAAGCGCGTGCCCGATGATGCCTACGTGACCATGCCCAACCAGCTGGGTATCGATAGCTTTGACCTGGACGACGCCGAGGGCGCCCAGGTCGACCACATGTGCTCCGCCGACCTGCGCTCCTGGATGGCCGAGTGGCATCTGGATCTGACGCTGGGCGTTAAGGGCGATGGTCCCGCTGCGGTCTTTAACCCGCGCGAGGCCTTTGGCTCGCACAGCGACAGCGACCACGTCTACAACACGCCGCGCGCCTGGTACATGCAGCGCTGCCTCAACCCCAGCGATGTGTGGGACGGTCCCGACGCCGACTACACGCCCGAGAGCGACGACATCCCCTGGAGCCGCGTGCCCGAGCGCAAGGTGACCATCGAGGACATCAAGTACGTGCTTTCGAGCCACTACCAGGGCACAGAGTACGACTGCTACGGCAGCAAGGGCACGCCCGCCACGCGCGGCGCCTATCGTCCCATCGGCATCAACCGCAACAGCCAGCTTGCCGTGCTGCAGCTGCGCCCCTATGCGCAGCCGGCGTATCGCGCCGTGCAGTGGATGGCGTTTGGCTCCAACTCGTTTAACGCGCTCGTGCCGCTGTACGCCAATGTCGAGACCATGCCCGAGTACTATGCCGACACGCAGGCTCGCGTGACGTCCGAGAATTTCTATTGGGCAAATCGCCTGATCGGTGCCTTGGCCGATGTTCGCTTCCATGAGTGCGGTCGCGCGGTCGAGGATTATCAGGAGAAAGTTGGCGGCATGGGCCACAAGCAGATCCACGACGTCGATGCCGCCGTGGCCGCGCTGCCCGAGGCCGAGGTGTCTGCCGAGCTCGCCCGCGCCAACGAGGCCTTTGCCGAGCTCGTGCGCGTGGAGACCGATGCCCTGTTGGGCAAGGTGCTCTACACCACGAGCTGTGCCATGAAGAACTCCTTCGCGATGAATGACAACGTAAGGTAAAGACGGCCTTGCGGCGAACGAGCGGGACAAACGCCGTCAAAGGCTTCGCCCCGCTCGATTTCTATCCCGGGGATAAAACGATTTTGTGTCGTTCACCCAATCTTGGGTACAAGAAGGCCAATGCAGTTGTTCATGATTGGAGCCAACCATGGTTATGAAATTCGATCAGCTTGTTAACGGTGCCATCAACGTGGGCTTCGGCGCCGCCGCCGTTGCCGTCGAGGGCGGCAAGAAGGTCCTCGACGACCTCAATACCAAGGGCGAGCAGGTCCGCAAGGACGCCGGCACCCCCGATATCGCCCGCAGCGTGTCCGACATGTTCGAGCAGGCCGGCGGCACCATCTCCGACCTCACCGAGCGCCTGGGCATGCAGGGTGAGACTGCGGCACAGCGCGTGCTTGACGAGCTCATCCTGGCCCGCGTCCGCGTAATGACCGCCCCCGAGCGCACGGCCTTTTTGGCCCATGTGCGCGACATCGTCGATTCGGTCGAGGACAACGTGACCTCGGTGCCCGTCGAGTCCGTTGAGCCCGACGATGCAGAGGACACCGAAGAGGCCGAGTAGCAGCGCAGATGGCAGATTCCACCACCGATTACAACAATCTAGATCCCTTGGGTGACGAGGCGGCGGTTGTCGATGAGGTCGATGCCGCCGTCTCGGGCGCTCGCAAGAAGCCGCGTGCTGTCGATATGGTTCCCGAAGAGCCCGATGCGATGGCGCCGGACGAGGAATACCAGCTCACGCCGGCGGGCCGCCGTGAGCGCATTGGGCAAATCGTTCGCCTGGTCAAAAAGTACCGCGTATGGGATAACCTCACGCCGGTGCGCCTGCGTCGTCTGCTCGAAGAACTCGGCCCCATGTTCGTCAAGATGGGGCAGATTCTGGCTAACCGCTCCGAGATTTTGCCGCAGCGGTTTTGCGACGAGCTGCGCCGTCTGCGCTCCGACGTAGAGCCGGTGCCGTATGAGGTAGTGCTCCGCTGTTTGGAAGAGGAGTACGGCCAGCGCCTGGGGCAGATGTTCGACGCGATCGACCCCAACCCGCTCGGAAGCGCGTCGCTCGCGCAGGTACACCGTGCCCGTCTGGTGACAGGCGAGGACGTGGCCGTTAAGGTGCAGCGCCCCGGTGCGCAGCAGGTGATGGCGCAGGACATCGACATCATCCGTTCGGTGGTGCGCATCGTTTCCAAGTTCGTCAACACCGATCAGTTTGTTGACCTGCACGGTGTGGTCGAAGAGCTGTGGACCTCATTTCGCGAGGAGACCAACTTTTTGGCCGAGGCCAAAAACCTCAACGATTTCTATGACTTCCACAAAAGCGTGCACGGCGTTTCGTGTCCCAAATCCTACCTGGACCTTTGCACCGAACACGTCGTGGTCATGGACTACATCGACGGCATCTCCATTGCCGATCCCGAGCGCCTGGTGGCCGAGGGCTATGACCTGGAAAAGATCGGCTCGGCGATCGTCGAGGACTATTCGACGCAGGTGCTCGACGATGGCTTTTTCCATGCCGACCCGCATGCGGGAAACATCATCCTCAAGGACGGCATCGTTTACTTTATTGACCTGGGCATGGTCGGGCGCATGTCGAGCCACGACCGCGGTATCGTCAAGGACATGATCTTTGCCGTGGCCGAGGGCGACGTGCCCAAGCTCAAGGATTCGCTCATGCGCTTTGCCGTGACGCGCGGCGATTCGGCCGAGCTCGACCATTCGGCCTTTTTGTCCGACTTGGACTTTATCGTGGCTGACTTTGCGGGCCTTGACCTGAAGGATCTGGATATCGGCGAGTTTTTGACCTCGCTGTTAAACCTCGCGCGTAAGAATGACGTTGAGCTGCCGAGCGTGGTGACGATGTTCGCGCGTGGCATGGTGACGCTCGAGGGTTTGCTGACCGAGTATATGCCCAACGTCAACATGATCCAGATCATCCAGACGCATATCAAAAACGAGAAGAGTACCTACGCACGCATGCGCGACATGAGTCGCGATTTCGCGGCGAGTAGCTACCGAGCGGCAAAGGGTTCGCTCGAAGCGGCTGAGTATCTGGGCCTGGCGTCGCGAATGCTCACGCGCGGTCAGCTCAAGCTGAACTTGCAGCTCATGAGTAGCGACAAGGCGCTGCGTCAGATAGGCGGCATCGTCGACCGCATGTCAATGGCCATTGTCATCGCCGGTCTGTTTATCGGTTCCTCGGTGGTCTACTATGCGCGCATCGAGCCTGTTGTGCTCGGTATTCCGATCATCGGCTTTGTTGGCTATGTGAGCGCGCTGGTTTTGGCGCTCATGCTGGGCCGCAATATCTGGCGCAACAGTCACGGCGGCAAGCACTAGCGTAGCTGCACGGTGTCTTGTCCCACGGCGCCCTTCCATACCCAACTCTTTCCTATCGCAAACAATAGCTTTTACCTTGGGCTTCGCCTGCGTACGGGGCCCTTTTGCGTGATACCATACTGACAGTAATAATCAATGGCCTAGATGGTGGTGCGGAGACGCACGAATGCGCGGTTTTCCTGCGCGTTTGGGAGAATCGGGGTGCAAGTCCCCGGCTGTACCAGTAACCGTAATTCCTCTTGGCCCGGGATGGTCGCGTCGCAGATCGAACGGCGTGCCCGGGTCGGTAAGGTTAAGTCGGATCGCCTCCCATCTTGCACGCGGCCGCGGCACATGCCGCCGGTACGCGTTGGGCTCTGGAGGGAAGGGGGACCCCGATGGGGGTACTCGAGCGCAATGTGCGCGATGACGTGGGGCAGCCGCTGGGCAATGCTCCAAGTGCAGACAGTAGGAGACAAATGGATATGTTTGAGGACGAGTGCCAGCGCGCCTCGTGGCGTCGTCATGGAGCGATTGCCCGTGGCGTAGCCAAGCGCGGTCTGGTGGCGTTCCTGGCTTTTGCCATGGCTTTTGGCACCACGCCGGCGCAACTTTGGGCCGAGGGTGCCGAGGGCATTGCCGAGGCCGTGACCCAGGCCACAACGCCGAGCGAGGGCGCGCAGGCCACGGACGGTGCTGCAGATACTACCGCGGCTGCTGCCGACGCAAACGATTCGGCTGCAGGTGGCT
>CALFGH010000138.1 GCA_937958315.1 uncultured Collinsella sp.
GCCATGGTGGGCGACGGCATCAACGACTCCCCCGCCCTGGCGCGCGCCGACGTGGGCCTTGCGATCGGCACCGGCGCCGACATCGCCAAAGAAGGGGCAGATGTGGTGCTCATGCGCAGTGACCTCATGGACGTCGCCCGCGCCATCGAGCTTTCGCGTGCCACGATCCGCAACATCAAGCAGGACCTGTTCTGGGCGCTGTTCTACAACGGCATCGGCATTCCGCTGGCGGCGGGCGTGTTCTTCCCCCTCACCGGCTGGCAACTCTCGCCGATGTTTGGCGCCGCGGCCATGAGTCTGTCGAGCGTCTGCGTCGTGTCCAACGCACTGCGCCTGCGAACCTTTAAACCATCAGTTGCGGTGAAATAAGGCGTAACATGCTTAGCTAAACCGCTATTTAGTCCGCATTCCACCGCAACTTTAGGTACTCAACGAAAAGGAGATAATCATGAACTACATCGTTAAAACGTCTGGCCTCATGTGCGGCCACTGCGACGCTACTGTCGAGACGGCACTGCTCAACGTGGTCGGCGTGACCGATGCCGACGCCGATCACGAGACCCAGACCGTCCAGGTGGAGTGCGCCGACACCGTGACCGCCGAGCAGCTCGCCGCCGCCGTCGAGGGCGCCGGCGAGAAGTTCCATGCCCTGTCCGTGACCGCAGCCTAGCTGCCACCGCACCAGCAAGCACCGCTGTCGGCCGACATAGCCGCCCAGCAACCACCGCTCAACCAGCCCTTCAGAAGTTGCGGTGAAATAGTTCCTGTTTTAGCGCTCCAAGCCCTCAATCAAGAACTATTTCACCGCAACTGAGGGCGAGGTATTTGAAGGATTGACCAGAAACGAGGACCCGCCATGATGGCAGACCATAAATCGGTGACCCGCATGCTCAAGACGGCACGCGGCCAGATCGACGGCATCCTGCGGATGGTCGATGAGGACCGTTATTGCGTCGATATCTCCACGCAGCTCATGGCCACACAGGCGCTCCTCGCGCGCATTAACGCCGACGTGCTCAAGGCGCATATCGAGGGCTGCGTGACTTCGGCAATCGAATCGGGCGACGAAGACCTCAAAGCCGCCAAGCTCGCCGAGATCGAACGCATCGTCGACAAGCTCTCCAAGTAATTGGGGCATTGGGGAAAGACTTCTTTGCACCGTCTTAGTGTTCCGGGGACAGGTATGTTTGCACCACCTTGGTGCAGATTAACCGGTCCCCCTTGCTCTGAATCGGGTATAAAAGCGTGCAGCATATCGAACGAAAGGCAATTTGCATGAATGACTTCATGAAAGGACGCAATGGCGCCGACGAGCTCACCATCGTGATGGGTTTTGCGGGTATTGTCATCGCGATGATCGGATCGATGGCCCGCATCCAGTGGCTCAGCTGGATTGCCATCGCCGTCATCGTGATTGGCGTGCTACGCGGCCTGTCCAAAAATATCGATGCACGTCGCAAGGAGAACGAGGCCTTTGTCGCCGCGACCGCCAATGTCCCCGGCTTGGGCAAGTTCGTCGCCAGCTTGGGCGGCGGAGCTGCAGCGGCCAACGCCTCGCGCGCAGCCGGTACTAGCAAGGAAGACTTTAAACGTGCCAAGCGCACAGCCAAGAAGATGTGGAAGGGCCGCAAGACCACGGCCTATCTCAAGTGCCCCAACTGCGGCCAGATGCTCTCCGTTCCCAAGGGCAAAGGCAAGATCCGCGTCACCTGCCCCAAGTGCCATGCCAAGATGGAGACGCGCTCATAGCCGCCATACCATGGGACAAATAAAAGCCGAGGCCTCGCACTGGGACCTCGGCTTTTTCTGATTATGACAAAAGGATTGTCCCTTTGTCGCATCGCCATATCGCGCGCTTACGCCACGCCATCGCGGGCAAGCTCCTCGGCCAGGGCTTCTGCCGGCATGGTCATAATCGCGTCGAGCTCGGCGTCAACCTCGGGAATGTGCTTGACCTTCAGCTTGCGCACCAGATCACCGCGGCACATCACGTGCATTGGCTCACGCAGAGCGCACAGGTCATCGAGCGGGTTCTCGCGCGTCACCAGGATATCGGCGGCCTTACCGCACTCGATTGTGCCGGTCTCGCCGCCCAGCCCCAGCAGCTCGGCATTGACTTGCGTAGCCGTATGCAGCGCGAAGGCGTTGCTCACGCCCACATACTTGGCAAAATAGGCCGCCTCACGCCACATGTCATACTGCGTCACGAACGGGCAGCTCGAATCCGTGCCTAGCCCCACCTTAACGCCAGCTTCCAGTGCGGCACGAGCGCTCTCGATAATGCCCGAGCACACGATGTCGCCATTCTTCTTTTGCGTGTCGGTCGAATGGGTCTTTTCCGGGTCGAGCAACACAAACGGCAGCGCCGGGCTGATGGTGCAGGTCACACTCGGCGCACGCCCCTCGAGCTGCATACCCGCGGCACCGCGGTACAGCTCCAGGATCTCGGGCGTCAACGGAGCGCCGTGTTCAATCGTGTCAACGCCGGCCTCAAGCGCGGCCTTCACGCCCTCGGTACTCTCGACATGGGCCATAACAGGAAGGCCAACCTCGTGCGCCGCCTTGCACGCCGCCGCGGCAACCTCCACCGGCATACGCAGCACGCCCGGCTCGCCCACCTCGGTCGCATCGAACACGCCGCCCGTCACGAACAGTTTA
>CALFGH010000139.1 GCA_937958315.1 uncultured Collinsella sp.
GCTCACGGCGCTGGAAGTGCTCGCCGTCGCCCTCGGAGGCACCCTCGGCGCGAGCCGGGGCCTCGGGCTTGTCAAGGCGATCGAGCGAGATCTTACCGCGATCGTCAACCTCGATAACGACGACCTTAACCTCATCGCCCACATTGAGGACGTCCTCGACCTTCTCCACGCGGCCCTTGGCAACGCGGGAGATATGCAGCAGGCCGTCCTTGCCGGGCAGCAGGTTGACGAAGGCGCCGAAGGGCTGGATGGAGACCACGCGACCGGTGTACTCCTCGCCCGGCTCGGGAACCTTGATGATGAGTTTGATGCGCTCGACGGCCTGATCGACGGACTCGCCGGTGCCGCCGACAAAGACGGTGCCGTCCTCCTGGATGTCGACCGAGGCGCCGGTCTCGTCCTGAATGCCGCGGATGACCTTACCGCCAGAACCGATGACGTCGCGGATCTTGTCGGTCGGAACCTGGATGGAGACGATGCGAGGAGCGGTGCTGCGCGTAGTGTGGCGCGGCTCGGGGATCACATCGAGCATCTTCTGCAGAATGAAGGCGCGACCCTCCTTGGCCTGCTGCAGGGCGCGGGCCAGGATGTCGAAAGTGAGGCCGGTGGCCTTGTTGTCCATCTGCAGGGCGGTGATGCCCTCGGTGGTACCGGTGACCTTAAAGTCCATGTCGCCCAAGAAGTCCTCGAGACCCTGGATGTCGGACAGGACCACGGTCTTGCCCTCCTCCTGGATCAGGCCCATGGCGATACCGGAGACCGGGCGCTTAATGGGCACGCCGCCGTCCATAAGGGCGAGCGTGGAGCCGCAGGTCGAAGCCATCGAAGAGGAGCCGTTGGACTCCATGACCTCGGAGACCACGCGGATGGCGTAGGGGAACTCGTTCTCGTCGGGAAGCACCGGAAGCAGAGCGCGCTCGGCCAGGTTGCCATGACCGATCTCGCGACGCTTGGGGCTGCCCATGCGGCCGGTCTCACCGGTGCAGAACGGCGGGAAGTTGTAGTGGTGCATGTAGCGCTTGCCCTCGGTGGGCTCGATGGTATCCAGACGCTGGCCCTCGTTGAGCATGCCGAGCGACAGGACGGAAAGCACCTGGGTCTGGCCACGCTGGAACAGGCCGGAGCCGTGAACGAGCGGCAGGTAGTTGTCCTTCACCATGATGGGGCGAATCTCATCGGCGGCACGGCCATCGACGCGCTCACCGGTCTCGACGACCATGGTGCGCATGGCCTTCTTCTCGAGCTTCTTGAGCGCCACGGGGATCTCGCGCTCCCAGGCGGCCTGTTCCTCGTCGGTGAACTCGGCGCGGATGGACTCCTTCAGAGCCTCGACCTTACCGATGCGGGAGAGCTTGTCGGCGTCGCGCAGGGCAGCCGCCATCTCGTCGTAGTGGGCGAAGATGCGCTCCTGGACCTCCTCGACGGGCTGGTCGAGCGGGTACTCCTTCTTGACGATGGGGCCGTTGACCTGCTCCCACTCGGCGACAAACTCGTCCTGAGCCTGGCAGAAGGCAGCAAGGGCCTCCTGGCCAAACTTCATGGCGGCGAGCATGTCGTCCTCGGAGATCTCCTCGGCGCCGGCCTCGACCATCGAGATGAAGTCGGCAGAGCCGCCCAGTTCCAGGTCCAGATCGGAGTTCTCGCGCTCCTCGTAGGTAGGGTTGACGATAAACTCGCCGGTCTCCACGTTACGGCCGATGCGCACGCAGGCAAGCGGGCCCTCGAAGGGAACGCCGCCGAGCGTCATGGCCAGGGAAGCACCCATGACGTTGATGACGTCGAAGGGGTTGACCTGGTCGGCGACGAGCGAGGTAGCGACGATGTGTACCTCGTTGCGGAAGCCGTCCGGGAAGCTCGGGCGAATCGGGCGGTCGATCATGCGCGCGGTGAGCGTGGCCTTCTCGCTGGGACGGCCCTCACGCTTGAGGTAACCACCCGGGATGCGGCCGGCGGCGTACATCTTCTCGTTGAAGTCGACGGTCAGCGGGAAGAAGTCGTAGTTCTTGCGCTCCTTAGAGACGACCACGGTGTCGAGCATCGTGGTGTCGCCCTGCTTGACCAGGCACGCGCCGGTGGCCTGCTTGGCAAGCTCGCCCGACTCAAAGGTGTAGGTCTTGCCGTACAACTCAAAGGTCTTGGATACGAGTGTCATTGTTCTCCTTTACCCCACAGGCCCCTTGCCTGCGGGCTTCTCATGTGACACGGGCCCCCTGCCCCCGCCACGCTTCAGAGCGTGATTGTTCACGCCCTTACACAAAAAGAGCGCCCCGCTGCGCAGGACGCTCTTAGCATGTACAAATCCTTACTGGATGTTGTCGCGGATGCCCAGAGCCTTGATGAGCTCACGGTACTCGACGATGTCGTTCTTCTTGATGTAGGAGAGAAGACGACGACGGCGGCCGACGAGCATGAGCAGGCCACGACGAGTGTGGAAGTCCTTCTGGTGGGACTTCATGTGCTCGGTCAGCTCCTTGATGCGCTCGGACAGGATGGCGACCTGAACCTTGGGGTTGCCGGTGTCGACCGGGGTGTTACCGAACTGGGCAGTCAGCTCCGCCTTGCGCTCTTTGGAAACAGTCATTGTTTCACCTTTCGTTTCTTGTCGCCCTCGGGCGACGCTATTCGCCTCGGACTGGGAAGCCGCCGGTGGAGCGAGCATCCAAGATCGAGGTACCAACAGGTCGGTATGTTACCACAAGCAGCCCGCGCCTGCGCGTCATCACCGACCCAACATGAATTCCATCGCACGGAGGCGCCGATCGGTGTGCGTCGCAGCCCAAACATGCGAAAGCCCCAATAAAAAGGCAGCGGTATGGGGATCGATCCTCTCGGCCATGAGTGCATCGAAGGTCATGGACATGAGGGCGCGCAGCCACGCGACCTCACCGGTCGACACCAGCTCGGCACCCGGAACGCTCGACGCGCACGACCCGCATATGAGCCCGCCCGCCCGGGGCGAAAAATACGACAGCATGGGGTCTCCGCACAGCACGCAGGCCGAAAAATCGGGTCGATAGCCAACGTGCGACAACAGTTTAAAGACATATGCCGCCACAAGTAGATCCATATGCGCCGTGTCGAGCCCGCTGCCAACCAGGGCAAGCGCTCGCTGCGTGATGGCAAAGGTAAACGGGTCCTCGGCATCCTGGAACGAGCACACGCGCGCGACCTCGGCGATTGCGCTTGCGGCGCAAGTCATCTCGTAATCGGGCGCAGCGCCGAGCGGCGCCTCCATAAGCTCGGCCTGGGAAACCACGTCGAGCGACCGTCCATGCGCAAGCAGCATATCGACGGTACAGAACAGCTCGCAGCGCGCAGCCAGACGCCCACCGGGTTTGCGGGCACCCTTTGCCACGGCACGAACCTGCCGACCACGCTCGTCAAGCATCGTCAGGATCAGGTCCGTCTCTTTGAGCTTCGTCTTGTCGAGGACGAGAGCCTTCGTGCGATATGTCCGGGAGCCTGCCATGCGCGCCGCGCGCCCTTAGTCCTCGGCGTTATAGCCAAAGCGGCGAATCTGGGCCTCGTCGTCACGCCAGCCGGCCTTGACCTTCACGTCCAGCTCCAAAAAGACCTGCGTGCCAAAGATGCGCTCAAGATCGCGACGGGCGTCGATACCGATATGCTTGATCATCTCGCCGCCCTTGCCGATGATGATGCCCTTTTGGCCCTCACGCTCGACGTAAATGGTGGCGTGCACGCGCAGCACCTTCTTGGTCTGCTCGAGCGCATCGCAGATAACGCCAACGGAGTGCGGGATCTCATCACGGGTGCGGCGCAAGACCTTCTCGCGCACAAACTCGGCAACGAGCGTCTCGTCGGAAGCGTCGGTGCCCATGTCCTCGGGGAACCAACGCGGACCCTCGGGCAAAAAGTGCGCAACGGTCTCGATGAAGGCATCGACGTTGAAGTTCTTAACCGACGACGTCACGATCTCGTCGTCATAGTCCATGAGCTCGTGGGCGGCCTTAAGCTGCTCCATGACCGCTGCGGGGTCGGCTTCATCGGCCTTGGTGAGCACCAGGACCTTCTTGGAACGGGCATTCTTGACGCGCTCGGCAACCCAGGCGTCTCCCCTGCCGATCGGTTTGGTGGCATCAATCAAAAACGCGACGACATCGACATCGTTCAGCTCGAACAACGCGCTCTTGTTGAGCTCGGACCCCAGGCCGTCCTTGGGCTTATGAATACCCGGAGTATCGACAAAAACCAGCTGGTAGCCGGGGCGATTGACGACGGCGCGCATGCGACGGCGGGTCGTCTGGGCCACCGGCGAGGTGATGGCAACCTTTTTGCCATAGCAGGCGTTGAGCAGCGTGGACTTACCGGCGTTGGGACGGCCGACCAGGGCCACGAAGCCGCTGCGGAAACCGGGCTCAACGTCGCCAAAGCCCACGAGGCTATCGTCCTCGTCGCACAGGGCGTCGAGCTCTTCGTCGCTCATGCCCTCAAACGGGTCAAACTCCTCGACCTCCTCGTATGCTTCGGCCGCTTCGGCATCCACCGCATCCAGGGACTCGTCATCCAGAGTTTCATCGGTAGGCTGCATATTGTCGGACATGAAAATCCCTTTCTAAATAAAGCCGAGCGCGTGGGCAAATACGAGCAAGCCCACAATCGCGGCGGTGATGGAAAGTACGTAGACAGAGGCGGCGGCGATATCCTTCGCGCGCTTTGCCAGCGGATGGAGCTCCTGGGTCGCCAGATCGACAATCGCCTCCATGGCGGTGTTGCACAGCTCGCCGTGAATCACCAGGCCGCAGCAGATGATAATCGTGGCCCACTCGGCAATGTCGAGCCCTACGATGCAGCCGGCAATAACGGTGCACACGCCCGCTACGAGCATGACCTTGATGTTGCGCTCGGTCTTGACGGCGGTGACGAAGCCCTCCATGGCGTAGGAAAACGACTTTAAGAAGGACGGATGGTCCTTGTTCGATCCGGGAATCATAGACGGCTCCTAGTCGTGGGCGTGGTTGGTGATGGGGCCGACGTGGACCAGCTTGGGGTCCTCGCCGCGCTCGAGCGCCAGATCGCGCAGGATGGCGTCCTCGCGGGCCTCCATGACCTCGGCCTCGTCGTCCTCGATATGGTCATACCCCAGCAGGTGCAGCATGCCATGCACGAGCATCAGGCGGCACTCGTCGGCAGGGGCATTGCCAAAGCCGGGGGCCTGACGGGCAATGACTTGCGGGGCCAGGATGATATCGCCGAGCTCAAGCGTCTCGTCGGCGGGAATATCCTCGTCAAAGGCCGAGTCGCATTCAAACGAGAGGACATCGGTGGTGCGGTCGATACCGCGCCACTCGTGGTTGAGCTCGTGCATCTCGTCTTCATCGACATACGAAAGGGAAATCTCGACTTCACGCTCAACGCCCTCGGCGGCAAGCACGACCTCGCAGATGTGCTCTACCTCCTGAGCGTCGAGCAGCGTATCGAGCTCGGCATCGTTGCTGATCAATACACTCAACGGGACTCCTTTCGGTCGCGCACGCGCTTCTCGCGCACATCATCATAAGCATCGTATGCCTCGACGATACGCCCCACCAAGGCATGGCGCACCACGTCGGCACGCTCGAGGTGAGAAAATGCGACATCGTCGACACGGCCCAAAATCTGCTCAACGTCGGCAAGACCGCCGCGACGACCTACCAGGTCGCGCTGGCTGAGGTCGCCGGTAATCACAAACTTGGAGTTAAAGCCCAGGCGCGTCAGGAACATCTTCATCTGCTCGGGCGTGGTATTTTGGGCCTCGTCGAGCACCACGAAGGCATCGCTCAGCGTGCGGCCGCGCATGTAGGCAAGCGGGGCGATCTCGATCACGCCGCGCTCCATGAGCTCATCGGTGCGCTCGCGATCCATCATGTCAAAAAGGGCGTCGTAGAGCGGACGCATGTAGGGATCGATCTTATCCTCGAGGGTACCGGGCAAAAAGCCCAAGTTCTCCCCCGCCTCGACAACCGGACGCGTCAAGATCAGACGGCCCACCTCGTGACGCTTGAGCGCGGCGACGGCGAGCGCCATGGCCAGATAGGTCTTACCGGTACCGGCAGGACCCAGGCCAAACGTGATGGTATGCGAGCGGATGGCATCCACATAGCGTTTTTGACCGAGCGTCTTGGGGCGAATGACGCGACCGCGATACGAAAGCAGCACGTCATCGCGAAGCGACGTCGCCTCGTGTTCACCGTCGCGCAAGACGGCCAGGCAGCGAGAGACATCGTCGGCAGACAGCGTGCGTCCGGCCGCCGCCTCGCGAAAAGCATGCTCGAAAAAGCGCGCCACGAGCTCGACCTCGTCAGGGTCACCGCTCACGGCGATACTGTCGCCACGGGCGACCACGTGAGCGCGAACCAAGCTCTCGAGCTCACGAAGGACGCCGTCGCCGGCGCCCAAAACGCGCGAGGGGTCAATACCCTCGGGAACGGTAAGTCTAATCTTCGAGGCTTCCATGAACCTCCCTGCGTGCATGGACCAAGCCGGAATCATCGACTCCGATGATAGCAACATCGAGCAGGCACGGGGCTGTGAGTCCACAGGTATCGTCAAGACGGGCATGATGGAACGAACCGAGCGTCAGGTTGTCGCCATACTCGAGCACGGCGCGCTCGACGGTGCCCACGCGACGGCGAGCGTCGGCAATGGCGAGTTCCTGCGCCGCGGCTCGCATACGACGGCTGCGCTCGGCCATAACCTCGGGCGGCACCTGGTCGGGCATGTCGGCAGCAAGGGTACCGGGACGCCTGCTGTAGCGAAACACGTGCATACGCGAAAAGCCCACGCGGCGGCACAGCGCCAGCGACTCCTCAAACTCCTCGTCCGTCTCGCCGGGAAAACCGACGATGACATCGCACGAAAGGGACGCCTGAGGCAAGTTGGCGCGAATCATGCGCACCGTCTCCTCGAAGGCCTCGGCGCTATAGGGACGGCCCATGCGATGCAGTGTCCGTGTGCAGCCGGACTGCACGGGCAGGTGTAAAAACGGGGCGATGCGCTGCGGATAGCGCGCCATGACCTTAAGCAGGGACTCAGAGATATCCATGGGCTCGACCGAGGAAATGCGCACATGCGGAATAGACGTGCGCTCCATAATCGCCTCGAGCAGCTCATTGATCTCGACGTGTTCATCAATCGCGCTCTTGCCATCGTAGGCGCCCAGGTTCACACCCGTCAGTACCACCTCGGGCACGCCGGCCTCCTGGGCCTCGCGAACCTGCTCGAGCACGGACTCGACCGGCACGGAGCGCTCGGGGCCGCGGGCCTTCCACACAATACAATAGGTGCAACGATGGTTGCAGCCGTCCTGGATCTTCACGCCCAGACGCGAGCGACCGAGTGCGTCGACAACCTCACCGTCGCTGCAGGCGGGAACGTTATCGGACTCAACGCCCAGCACCTCGCAGACGCGTTCGGCAACATCAATCTTGGACGGCTCAGCGATCACGCGGTCCGAAAGCTCCAGCAGCTCCTCGGGGTGCAGATTGACCACGCATCCGGTCACGACCACATAGGGCTCGTTTGGATAAGCCAGCGCATGGCGGACGGCCTTACGGGTCTTGGCCTCGGCCTCGCCCGTAACGGCACAGGTGTTAATAATGATCAGCTCTGCATCCTGAGGCTCCACCATCGCAAAGCCCAGGCGCATAAGATCGGCAGTGATACGGTCGGACTCAACCCGGTTGACGCGGCAGCCGAGGTTGACGACAGAGATATGAGGTGCGAGCACGCAGGCTCCTTAATCGAGGATGTCGTCGAGAGCGCTCTTGATGCGATCGGTTACCGACTTCTTACCGGATGCGACGTCATCGCCCATCTCGTCGGCAAAGGCGCGAAGCAGCTCGCGCTGCTTGTTGGAAAGGTTCGTGGGGACGACCACGCGCATCTGAACGATAAGACGGCCACGCGAACCGCCACCGCCGATACGCGGCATGCCGTAATTGTTGACGCTCACGGTGTCACCGTACTGTGTGCCGGCGGGGACGCACACCTTGACGACCTCATCGGGCATAATGCCCTCGACCTCGATCTCGCAGCCGAGCGCAGCCTGCGCAATCGAGATATCGCTCACCAAGTACAGATCATCGCCATTACGCTTAAAACGCTCATGATCGGCGACACGCACGTTGACGATCAGGTCGCCCGAGGGCTCGCCGCGAAGGCCGGCCTCGCCAAAACCACTCACGCGCAGCTGGCGACCGGTCGAAACACCGGCGGGAATATCGATGTCGATCTTTTCGTGCGAAGGCGTGCGGCCCTGACCGTCGCAGGTCTCGCAGGGATGATCGATGACCGTGCCCTCGCCATGGCAGTCGGGGCAAGGCGAAGAGGACTGAACCTGGCCCAGGAACGAGCGCTGGACCGTCGTAACATAGCCCGTGCCGTGGCAGCGGCTGCACTGCTTTTCCTGTGCGCCCTCGGCCCTACCGGTGCCGTTGCAATCCTCGCAGGGAGCAAGGCGGTCATAGCTGATTGTCTTTTTGCAACCGAGTGCCGCCTCCTCAAGGGTCACCGAAAGGGAGATGGCCATATCGCGGCCGCGACGACGCTCACGACGATTTCGGGCGCCACCGCCGGCACCGCCACCAAAGAACGACGAAAAGAGGTCGTCCATACCCATGCCGCCAAAAATATCGTTAATGTCGACGTAGCCCGAACCACCAGGGCCTTCGGCAGTGCCGTAACGGTCGTAGTTAGCACGCTTCTGCTCGTCGGAAAGAACGGAATATGCCTCGTTGAGCTCTTTGAACTTGGCCTCGGCCTCGGGGTCGTCCGAAACGTCCGGGTGTACGGTACGGGCCTTCTTTAGAAACGCGCGCTTAATCGTCCGCGCGTCGGCATCCTTGTCGACGCCAAGCACCTCGTAGTAATCCCTATTTTCCGACACGACCGAATCCTTCCGACTTTCATTATTGTCACAGTGCGTCCTATACCCAAGCTGGGCCGGCCGCAAACAGAGGGTTTGATGTTATTGCATTCCGTAAGGCGAAAGCATGGCACGCTGCGAGCAGCTCGCAAACCAAACCGACACGAGCGCAAACATAAATCCGTTGGCAAAACCGTTGACAAACTGCATCGCGCCGCGCTTCCACCACAGCAGGCTGCGATGCAGCACGCCGTCCGAGAGCACCATGAACAAGCCCATGGCAAACGGAATAAAGCACATCACGGCAAAGGCTGAGAACACGCCCGAGATGGCCGACAGCACCAAAAACGGCGCCACGATGCCCATCAGGTAAAAACCGGTACGAGCCTTGCCCTCCAGACGCTCGGCCTCAACATGGGCGCGACCGACCAGATCGCCACCCGAGGCACCGTTGGTGCCGGCGTGACCCATACCGCTAATACGGACCTCGTCGCCATCGTGCGTACCGGCAGGAAACTCAATCGTCTGCTCGGAGGTCACACGGGTCCGCCCGCTGCCGCCGCAATCGGGGCAGGGGTCGGCGACGACCTTACCGGAACCGCCGCACTCGGGGCAGACCGACTGGAACGTGCCGGCACCGAACAGGAAGGACAGGTCGACATCGATGTGGCCGCGACCACCGCAGCTCGGACAGGTATGTGCATGCTCGGACGAGACAGAACCCGAGCCTCCGCAGTGACCACAGGTATCGAAGCGCGTATAGCGGACGGTCTTGCGGGCACCGCCCTTGGCCTCCTTGGCGTCGAGCTTAATATCGACGACCACGTTGGCGCCGTTCTCGGGATTGTAGGCAGCCTGCCCGCGACGCGGCTGGCCCCAGGCGCCACCAAAGGGAAAGCCGCCCTCAAAGGGATTGCCATAGCCCGCGCTACCGGCGTAGCCGCCGCCATAGGGAGAAGCCGTAGGAGCGCCGGCGAAGGGATTGCCCGAGCGCATGGCGTCGTAGCGCGCACGCTTCTGCTCGTCCGAAAGCACGGCATAGGCCTCGGAAACCTCTTTGAACTTTTCCTCGGCATCCGGTTCTTTGTTGACGTCCGGATGGAGCTTGCGGGCCTTTTGCTGGAAGGCCTTCTGTATATCACGCGAGGTGGCGTCCTTGGAGACACCCAAAATCTCGTAGTAATCTTTTTCGTTCATCGTCGCCATGCGCGGCAACCTCCTGCTCACAGCAGCGTATATATTGCGGTAATTCTACCCGAGCGGCCTAGGCTAGACCCCAAAACAGCTCGAACAGCACATTTCCATCGAGCCAGCCCAAGTGGGTGGGCGCTAAACGGGCGCGGGCACGACCTGCGATAACGTCTTTCGAGGCGACGCACCCCGCATGCTCCTCGACATGATCGGGCACCCAGGTGGTAAGGCCAAACTCGAGCGCACGGTCACAGGCCGCCGCCAACTCATCTGCAGCGATCACGTTTGCCGAGCGAACCAACAGGTCGGGCCCAATGCCACGCGTCATGCGGCAGGCGAGCATCAAATCCTCGGCCGTAGCCTCGCGCTGCGACAGATACTCGGCATCAAACGTCGTCGCGGCATCGTCGCGTTGCACCAAGCGCACGCGATATGCATCGCCGCGAGCAGGCACGTCGGGAAACAGCCCGGCCAAGCGATCGAAATCCTCGGCGTCGAGCATGCCGGCGGCAGAGCGACCCAAACCCAGATAGCCCTGTCCGGTCCAATAGGCAATGTTGTGGGCACACTCATGGCCGTCGAGCGCGTAGCTAGCCACCTCATACGGGTGATAGCCGGCCGCACCCAAGCGCTCACGCGCCGCGTCCATGCATGCAGCCTGAAAATCCTCGTCGGGCTCGAGCGACTCGTCGCGACACGCCATGCGGTAGAGCGAAGTGCCCTCCTCGAGCGTGAGCGGGTACACCGACACATGATGCGGCGCCGCCGCCAACACACCATCGAGCGTGCGCTGCCAGCTTACGGCGGTCTGCCCGGGAAGTCCGCACATCAGGTCGCAGGACACATCGAGCCCTGCGTCCTTGACAGTCGCGATGGCAACGAGCGCCCGATCGGCATCGTGAATGCGGCCGATGGCGGCAAGCTCGGCGTTGTCGAGGGTTTGGACTCCCAGAGAAATGCGCGTGACGCCCACCCCGGCAAGCGCCGCCGCAAGCTGCGAAGTCAACGACTCAGGATTGGCCTCGCAGGTAAACTCAACAGGCTTGCACCACGCCGAGATACGCCAGGCAAGTTCTACCAGACGATCCCCCGCCAGCGACGGCGTGCCGCCGCCAACATAGACGGTACGGATCTGCGCAAGCGCCCCGACGTCTCCAAAGGCATCAAGGCGCGCATACAACTGCTCAAAATAGGCATCGAGCGCAGCGCTCAGGTCGCACGGAGCAAAACTGCGCGAGTCAAAGTCGCAGTACCGGCACTTTTGGGCGCAAAACGGCACGTGCACGTACAGCGCGGTAACGGCCACCGTTAGGCCTCCAGCGGATGAGCGGGCACCGACTCGCCGGCGGCAAGTGCGGCCTCGCAGGCCACCACATCGCGCTCGATATCATCGACCAATGCCATGAACTCCTCGTATGTGGAGCAACGCACCACTTGGGCGCGCCAGGCCGCAGCATGAGGCATCCCCTTTAGATACCAGCTTGCGTACGTACGGGCACGCGACATGAGCGGCAACAGCTCGTGCGTGAGCGTCAGGTGCTCGCGCAGGGCATCCAGGCGCTCGACCGAGCTACGTACCGGTACCGGCGCGCCATCGAGCGCAAGGGCGCGGGCATCGCCGAACACCCAGGGATTGCCATAGATACCGCGCGCGATGAACACGGCGCTGGCGCCGGAGTTGCGCAGATGCTCCGCGGCATCCTCGGCGCAGAACACGTCGCCCGAACCGATAACGGGAATCTCGACGGCATCTGCGACCTCATCGACGACCGACCAATCGGCCTGGCCCGTATAGAGCTGCGTGGCACAGCGACCATGTACCGCCACCGCAGCGGCCCCTGCCCCCTCGAGCATCTGGGCAAACGTCGCGGCATTGCGGTCTTCGGCGTAAAAGCCCTTGCGGATTTTTACGGTCACGGGCACGTGCGCCGCGCTCACCGCCGCCTCGACGATCTTCTCTGCCAGATCGGGCGTGCGCATAAGCGCCGAGCCCTCGCCCTTGGTGACGACCTTGCGAGCCGGGCAGGCCATGTTGATATCAATGAGCGACAGGCGATTGCCCACACGCTCCTCAACGGCGGCGACGGCGCTCGCAAACTGATCGGGCTTGGAACCAAAGAGCTGTACGCAGATCTGCTGCTCCTCGTCGGCCGGTAGCACCAGGCGCCACGTCTTATTGCTGGCATAGGCAAGACCCGCCACGCTCACCATCTCGCTGTAGGCAAGATGGGCACCGCGGCGGCGGCACATGATGCGGTAGGCGGGGTCGGTCACGCCAGCCATGGGAGCCATAAGGAACGGCTGCTCGGCATAGGCACCCAGCAGCCGCGTACTGTATTCAGAAAGCGCCATGGAAACTACTCGTCCACCTTGAGGATCGCCATAAAGGCCTCCTGCGGGACCTCGACCGAACCGATGGCCTTCATGCGCTTCTTGCCCTCTTTCTGCTTCTCGAGCAGCTTGCGCTTACGCGAGATATCGCCGCCATAGCACTTGGCCAAAACGTCCTTGCGGCGCGCCTTGACGGTAGAGCGGGCGATAATCTTGTTACCGATGGCACCCTGAATAGGCACCTCGAACAGCTGGCGCGGGATGATTTCCTTGAGCTTGTCGCACAGGCCGCGAGCCAGGCCATAGGCCTTGTCCTTGTGCACGATAAACGACAGCGCGTCCACCTCGTCGCCCGAAAGCAGGATATCGAGCTTGACGAGCTCGGAGGGACGATACTCGTTGAACTCATAGTCAAGCGAGGCATAGCCCTTGGTGCGGCTCTTGAGCTGGTCAAAGAAGTCCAAGATGAGCTCGGCGAGCGGCATGTCGAAGCGCATCTCGACCGATTTGCTCGTCAGGTGGATCATATCGGTCGTAACGCCGCGGTGCTCGATAGCGAGCTGCATGACGGCACCCGTATACTCGGGCGGGCAGATAATCTTGGCCTTAAGGTAGGGCTCCTCGATGCGCTCGATGCGCGTAGCCTCGGGCAGATCCTGCGGGCTGCGGACATCGATCATCTCACCGTCGGTCTTGTAGACGTGATAGTCCACCGAAGGGCTCGTGGCAATCAGATCCAGATTGAACTCGCGCTCCAGGCGCTCCTTGACGACCTCCATATGCAGCAGGCCTAAGAAGCCAACGCGGAAACCAAAGCCGAGCGCCACCGAGGTCTCGGGCTCCCACACCAACGACGGGTCGTTGACATGAAGTTTGTCGAGCGCGTCGCGCAGGTTCTCGTAATCCTTGTTGTCGATCGGGAACAGGCCCGTGTAGACCATGGGCTTGGCCTCGCGGTAGCCGGGAAGCGGCTCGGGGCAGGGATTCGACGCCCACGTAAGGGTATCGCCCACGCGAACGGCCTCGGGGTCCTTCAGGCCCGTGACCACGTAGCCCACCTCGCCGACCGTCAACGCATCAACCGGGGTCTCGGCAGGACGCTTGACGCCCACGCCGTCGACCAAAAAGTCACCCTTGGCCTGCATCATAAGCAGGGTATCGCCCTTTTTGATGGAGCCGTCAAAGACGCGGACCGTGGCAACGACGCCGCGGTACTCATCAAAATACGAATCCAGGATAAGTGCTTTGAGCGGCGCGTTCGCATCGCCCTTGGGCGGCGAGATCAAAAAGACGATGGACTCCAGCAGGTCGTGGATACCCTCGCCGGTCTTGCCTGAGACACACACGGCATCGTCGGCAGGAATCGCAAGATCATCCTCGATCTCGGTCTTGACCTCGTCGGGGTGCGCCGACGGCAGATCGATCTTGTTGATGGCGGGCACGATATCCAGATTGGCGTTCATGGCGAGCGTCGCGTTGGAGACGGTCTGCGCCTCGACGCCCTGCGTGGCGTCGACGACGAGCACCGCGCCCTCGCAGGCGGCCAGCGAACGCGAGACCTCGTAGGTAAAGTCCACGTGGCCCGGCGTATCGATCAGGTTGAACTGATACGTCTCGCCATCGTCGGCGTCATAGGAAACGCGAACGGCATTAGACTTGATCGTGATGCCGCGCTCGCGCTCGATATCCATGGTGTCGAGCAGCTGCGACTCCATGTCACGCTCGTCGACGGTATGGGTGAGCTCGAGGATGCGGTCACTGATCGTGGACTTGCCATGGTCGATGTGCGCAACGATCGAGAAGTTACGGATGTGGGAAATGTCAATTGAAGTATTCATGCGGACTATCTTACCCGAGCGGTACAAAAAATGGAGCCTGTTCCATAAAACAGGCTCCATTTATGCGCGTAATCTGTGTGGTGTGAAATTTACAACTTAGGCGTTGATGCTGTTCACGAGCTTGGCAAGACCGGACTTGCGGTTGGAAGCCTGGTTCTTGTGGATAACATGCTTGGCAGCAGCCATGTCGAGACGCTTGGTGACGGTCTTGAGGGCAGCCTGGGCCTTCTCGGCGTCGCCCTCGGCGACGGCGGACTGGACGTGCTTGGTCAGCGTCTTGAGCTCGGACTTGACAGCCTTGTTACGCATGCGAGCTGCCTCATTGGTGCGGATACGCTTCTTCTGAGACTTGATGTTTGCCACTTCTGGAGTTCCTTTCGAGTTCCTTGCAAAAAATGTATGACACCTCTGAGACACGGTGAGGTCATGCAAGCGCCTACTATAGCACGCTCCCCCTCAAAGGGATAGAACGAATTTGTCAAATAGGCAGGTATCATCACGATTTTCTCAAGATGTTCGTAATCCAGAGCAAAAGCGCGGTCTGGGAATCGGCCGAACCCTTCAGTGCAAGCTCCACATCGACCGCGCCCTCAAGCGCAGCGACAAGCTCCGCCATCGAAAAGCGGCGTGCCCAGGTCAGATGATTTTTAACCTGCCAGGACTGGAGCTTGAGCGTCGCGGCGAGCTCACGCCCCTGCCCGCGAGAGTCGAGCGCCTTGGCGACGATCAGCTCACGGATGCGACCACATAGCAGCGTGTAGGTCCACACGTAGCTCTTGGAGGGCAGAAGCTTAAAGAGCTCGAGCGAACGCCGCATATCGCGAGCCGAGACGGCGTTGAGGAAGTCCCAGGGCTGGATTTCGGCCGTACGCACGATCCAGCGTTCCACATCGGAAAGCTCAATTTGCGGTGCCTCGACCATCTGGGCAAGCTTGGCCAAGTCGTTATCGAGCATGCGGGTGTTCTCGCCCGAGCGCGAAACGAGCTCCTCGGCGGCCGCCGTCGAGATGGACTTTCCGTGCTGCGTCGCCATCTGCTGCACGCGGCGCGGCAGCTCCCAGCGCTTGGTGCCCGAACAGTCGATCACGGCCTTCTTGTCAATCTTGGCGATTGCCTTGTACAGGCGCGTGTTCTTGGCAAGCGAATCGGCGATTATGAGGCAAACCGTCGTGGGGCTGGGACTCGCCAGATACTCGACAAGCGGCTCGGAAATCGCTTTGGCGAGTTTGGAGCAGCCGTCAAGGATTACCAGGCGAAACTCGCTGCCCATGGGAAAGGTGTTGAGCGATCCGATAATCGACTCGATATCGGGGTCTTTGGTCATATCGCGCTCGTCGAGGTTGAACTCGACCATGCCCGTCTTTTCCAGACGCGCCTTCATACGCGAGACGGCGTGGTCGCGTTTGACTCCGTCGGTACCGACGATCAGATATGCCGGCAGCAGACCGGTTTCGGACATCGCGCTCCCCTCCCGCAGGCTCTCGTGTTCGTACCGTGCCATTCTAGCCCACGGGCTTATCCCGCGCCAACGGCAGCATCACGGTCGCTGGCATCGCATGGCAAATCCGGTTACGGTCGGCGAGACGGTGATGTCTCCTTGTTCGATGGTGCATGCGAACGCGCCGCCCGCATCGCGAACGGCATCGATGCAGGCATCGGATGGATGGCCGTAGCGGTTGCCCTCGCCCGCACTCGCGATAGAGAGCTCGGGCTTAAGCGTTTCCAGCAGGTCTGTATCGACAGAAACTTTTGAGCCGTGATGCCCCAGCTTGAGCACATCGATATCGCCCACCTCCTGTACAAACTCGCGCTCCTGATCGAGCTCGGCATCACCAGTGAGGAGCATACGCAGGCTCTTACCTTCCTGTGCATAGGAGAGCAGCAAGACAAGCGAGTCCTCATTGCCCTCACCATCCACCGTGTCAAACGGCCACATCACACGAGCCCGAAATGCGCCGATATCGACCGCGTCTCCGCGGGCTACCTGCCGATACGTTACACCGGGGCGATTCAGGACCTCAACAGGCGCGCCGTCCAGCGCATCGGCCGCGACCGCAATGGTTCCAACCGAAAACTGATCGAGTACGTCGGGAAGACCACCCCAATGGTCTTCGTCCCAATGCGTCACGAAGACGGCGTCGATATGGTGGACGTTATTGCGAACCAACGCCGATACCACGCGCTCATCGAGCCCACAGTCGACGAGCGCCACAGCGCTGCCTTGACGAACCAGAATCGCATCGGCTTGGCCGACATCGAGGACCGTCACCGAAGGCGGCGCGCATCGATCCCAATAGACATACGGAACAGCCGCCGCAAGCATCAAACACAGCAGCCCCACTGCCATGGGCCGCGCGCGGGGACGTGGCCACCAGACCAAGAGGACCGCCAGCGCAAACGGCACCACGTATACCAAGGGCGTATCGGGCGGCACGCTTACGGATGCGCCCGGAACGGCAGCAAAGAGCTGCTCAAAGAACAGGGCGCAGCGTGCGACAATCATGGGCACCACGAGCGCCCCGTGACGCAGCAGCGGCACAAGCGAGCAGGGCACCAACACAACCGATACAGCGAGCAGCACGCTTACCACCGGACCGATCACAGCATTTGCAAGCGGGGCAATGAGTGAAAACGTCCCAAATGCGGGAATGGTTACGGGAAGTGTCGCCAGCTGTGAGCACAGCGTGACAGACAAAATACTGGCGAGGCCCGGTGGCACACTCAGCTCGCCCAAGGCGTAGGTAGCGTAGGGGCAAAAACAAAGGATAGCGAAGACACTGGCGCACGATAGCTGAAAACCCATCTCGAACAGTACTGTCGGCCGGAGCAACACAAAGATTGCCATGGTCAAAAATAGAGCCGAGAGGCCATGCCGACGACGCCCGGCGCCGTTGGCGACAAGCGACGCCGCCACCATAGAGCACGCGCGCACGGCCGAGGGCGAAGCGCCAGTAAAAACGGCATAGGCAGCGAGGCCCAGTACCAACAGCCCCCGCTGAAGCCCACGAGAAAGACGCGTCTTTTGCAGGGCGCTCTCAATCACAAACCCCACGATGGCAAGATGGCTGCCCGAAACGGCGATAAGATGTGCGGTGCCCGTTACCGAAAACCATTCGCCCGCCGGCTGGGCACGCAGCTCGGCCGAGCGTCCGCAGACAACGCCGGCAATGAGTGAGCGCGCTGGATCGGTCGCGGGCGCGATAACGGCAAGGAGCTCGTTTCGAAGCCGAAGCAACGGCCCTAGAGAGCCCTCGTCGATCGATACCAACCGGACGACTTTAACCTTTCGAAGCTCGCCCCGAAGCAAACGTGAGCGCCCATACGCATCATTCTCAAAGCGCGAAATTCGACCGATGACACGCACATGCGAACCGGCGTCGAGCTCACGATCACACGACAGCCGTACCTGACCCAAACGCTTTTCGCCCGCATACGCATCACAGGTATAGGAGTACACACCGTCATTGATGGACGGGTCGCCGTACACAACAAACTCGAGACTGCTCGCAGCCCGATTATCCAACGCCCTCGAAGCGCGCAGCGCCCCTATCGCCCAACCCGCGGACACGACCGCTCCCGCCACGAGGCCGAGGGCCGCGGCATACAGCCATCGCCTCCATCGCACAAGGCGCATGCAGGACCGAGCCAATACGATGCACCCTGCTGCCGCAACGGGAAAGGCCATAAGCAATGTGACGGGCGCCGCCCGCTCTTCCAGCAGCACATCGACTGCCACGTTAAGTACCAAGCCACAGCTCGCACACAAGCCGGCACAAAGGGCTATCGTCCACGGCATCAAAGGCCGCGGTGGCATCACATGCTCGCGCTCGGTCGCACTCATACGCAGATGCAATCTTTAATTTTGGCGAGCTTCTTCTCACCGATCCCCGATACGCGCATAAGGTCATCGACCGAGGCAAAGGCCCCGTTTTGCGTCCGCTCGTCGATAATCGACTGGGCCATAGAAGGCCCGATGCCCGAAAGCGTCTGCAGCTCCGCCGCACTTGCCGTATTGATATTCACAAGTCCCGACGAAGACCCTGTACCAGGGGTCGTGGAAGCGCCGCTTTCGGCGCCGCCGACGGCCGCAGCCGTTTGTTGCTCCCCTACCGTCGGCACATAGATCTTTTGACCATCGGTGATCTTGGACGCACGGTTAAGACCCGTCACATCCGCCTCGGCCGTAAGCCCTCCGGCGGCATCAATCGCCTGGGACACCCGTGCTCCATCTTTAAGCCGGTACACGCCAGGCTTCACAACGGCGCCATCAACATCGACGTACACCTCGGCAGCAGAGGAGCTCTTGGCAGACGGCTCATCGGCATCGTCAGGAGAGGCATCCCCGGCCCCGCGCACATCCGAGGCGCTCGCCTCATCACTACGCTCAAACGATACGTCGCTGGAGTGACCACCAAAACCTGCCATCGCCAAGCCGCTCGCGGCGGCAATGACAACCAGGATCGCCACGACCATCGCCTTATGGCCGAGCAGCTTTTCTGCCCAGCGGTCCATCCGTTTAACCCGTTCGTGTTGCTCGCGCTGCGCCATAGCAAACACCTCCCAACACCATCGTGTCAGGAAACGAACGTCGCAGCCTCCGCACGTCCACACCGGTTATCGCGGTCAAACCAAAAGCTGACCAAAACCTTGCGGAAAAGTGTCCATTTATTCAGGCACACGTCAACAAATGAACCGTTTATCGCCTAATGCCCAGATAGAAAAAGACCGACGATGCAAAATCACCGCCGGTCTATACACAACATTATTCGTGATCTTGGTAAATCTCACGTGGAGCGAGCTCGGAATGCTTGCGTTTTAAGGTCTTAGGGGCCTTATACGTGTTGCTCTCGAAGTCGATATATTCGGTCTGTTTGAGCAAACGCTCAATCATCTCCTCGTGATCGAACAGCTCCCATGCCTCATGCACGGCATCGAGCTTGGCATGCGTCTCGGGACGACGCGGCATAAACAGCGTGCAGCAATCGGGAGCAGCCTCGGTCGAGATATCGAAGGTACCGATTTCCTCAGCGCGTGCGATGATCTCCTGCTTGTCCGAACCGATCAACGGACGGAACACGGGGATCTTCACGGCCTCGTTGACGGCCATGATGTTCTCGAGCGTCTGGGAGGCAACCTGACCGAGCGATTCGCCGGTCACGATAGCCTTGGCGCCCTCGATATGCGCAATGCGCTCGGCAACCGAATACATAATGCGACGGTACATGATCACGCGCAGGTTGCTGGGGCAGGTAACCGAGATCTCGCGCTGGCAGTCGCCAAACGGGACAACGTACAGGCGACCGATCTGAACGCCCGGCTCAAGCGCACGGATGATGTCCTGCACCAAATACTCGCTCGTATCGGGCGTCTGCGGACGGCCGGAGAAATGTACCGGCACGCACACCGCGCCGCGACGCGCGAGGATCCAGGTCGCAACCGGAGAATCGATACCCGAAGAAAGCAGCGTCACGACCTTGCCGGCAGAACCCACCGGCAGACCGCCCACGCCGCGCTCGGAGCGTGCGTACACGTAAACGCTACCCTGGACCACCAGCACGTGCACCATTGCGTCGGGGTCGTGCATCTGGACCTTTTTATCGGGAAACGCCTCGCACAACACCTCTCCCACCTGACGATTGATATCAATCGAGGTGAGCTCGTAGTCGGTGTTCGAGCGCTTGGCATGCACCTTAAACGACTCAAAGGGACCAAACTCGCGCAGCGCCTTCACGGCGGCGGCGCAGTACTCCTGCGGGTCGCGGTTCGTGTGGTACGCCAGGGACACGCGAGCAACGCCGGGGACGGTGCGAATGACGCGCGCCGCCTCGTCGGCCTGATGCTCGTTAAAGGTCACGAGGATATAACCGGAAATTCGAGACACGGCATTCACGGAAAAGGCGGCCAAGGCCGCCTTGATGTTATCCATGAGGATATGCTCAAAATGTGCGCGGTTCTTGCCCTTCAGTCCAACCTCGTGATAGTGGACCAGGCAGACGCGGGCTGCCATTTAGGCTTCAGCAACCTTGTGGCCGAGCGCCTTCTCATAACGGGCCTCGTCGTAGGAGATATCGCCGTCGACAATCTCGTCCATAGCCATCGAGATGGTATCGGCACCGGAGAGCGCAATGGTGATGTCGTCGACATCCTGAACGGCGAGCACGCGGTTGTGCTGGCCACGCAGCATGCTGTTAATGTCGCAGGCGCGCTTGGAGGCAAGCGAGGCGAGCAGGAAGCGGTTGTGATCGGTCTTCTCCAGAAGATCGTCAATGCAAGGCTTTACAACGGACACGGACCTCAGATCCTTTCATGCATATCGAGAACGCGAACGAGCTCATCGGTCGCGCGGTCGAGATCGTCATTAACCACGACGTCGTCGTAGCGGTCGGCAAGGGCAAGCTCATGGGCGGCGTTTGCCATACGCAGCTCGATCGTCTCGGGCGTCTCGGTACCGCGACCGACCAGACGCTCGCGGAGCACCTCGAGCGAAGGCGGCTTGATAAAAATCAGCACGGCCTCGGGGAAACGCTCCTTGACCTGCAAGGCACCCTGGACATCGATCTCCAAGATTAGAGACGAACCAGAGGCAAGCTTGGATGTGACCTCGCTCACCAAGGTGCCGTAGCAGTTACCGTGGACCTCGGCCCACTCAACAAACTCGCCGTTTGCCACGCGGCGGTCGAACTCCTCGCGCGTCAGAAAAAAGTAATTGACGCCGTCGACCTCGCCTTTGCGTGGGGCTCGCGTGGTAGCCGAAACCGTCAGGCCCAGGTTAGAGCGACGCTCGCGCACACGAGTGACGAGCGTGCCCTTGCCTGCACCTGACGGTCCAGAAATCACAAAGAGCTTTGAATCCTGAGCGCTCACTTATTTGGTCAGCTGCTCGAGGAGCTGCTCGCGCTGACGGACACCGAGGCCCTGGACGCGGCGGGTAGCGGAGATGCCGAGCTCCTCCATGATCTTGGCGGCCTTGGCCTTGCCATAACCGGGCAGGGACTCGATGAGGGTGGAAACCTTCATGCGGGAAGCGATGGGGTCATCGGAGTTGAGCACGGACTCGAGGGACTTCTCGCCCTTCTTGATCTGCTCGCGAAGCTCAGCGCGGGCGTGACGTGCGGCAGCAGCCTTCTCAAGAGCCTGCTTGCGCTGCTCGTCGGTAAGCTGAGGGAGTGCCATTCGAACCTCCAAATAGTTGGGTTATATCTGATGCAATAATTGGCATTTTAGCACGTAAAACGCACTAAATGCCCAATCGACGGCACCATAGATTAGACGATACCTGCGAAAAGTGCAATATACGGAGGTCAAAGTTAAGCCCCTGACCTGCGATTCCACACAAAGGATGGGAAAGTTTTCGCAGGCACAGGGGCTAATTTGTGCTAATGAGACCCAAAAGTGGTGACTTGAGGGAATCTTTTAGGCGACGTTTTCGACCAGCTCGGCAACGATGGCGTCAAATGCGGCAACAGGGTCGTCGGCACCGGTGATGGGTCGGCCCACCACGATGTAGCTCGCACCGCGCTCGATAGCCTGGGAAGGCGTCGCCACGCGGGATTGATCGCCCAGGGCGGCACCCACCGGACGCACGCCCGGAGTCACAATGAGGGCATCGGGGCCCAGCAGCTCACGCATATCGTGGGCCTCCATCGGCGAGCACACGATGCCGTCGATGCCGTT
>CALFGH010000140.1 GCA_937958315.1 uncultured Collinsella sp.
CTGATCGAGGCGCTCGACCGCCCCGAGGCTCAGACCCGCTGGGAGGCCCTCGATGCCCTGACGGCGCTTGCCACCACCTGTCCCGAGCAGCTGGGCGATGCCTTTGAGGGCGCCGAGACCGCACTGTTCGACGAGATTTCCTCCACGCTGCGCTATGCCGCCTTCCGCCTGCTGTGCGTGTGGGGCGCCACGAGCGTCGAGCGTTCGCGCGAGGCTTGGCCCATCCTGGACGAGGCCATTCAGTGCTACCACGGCGACCTCGAGTATCGCGACATGCTCGGTTGCCTGTACGAGTTTGGCCAGGGCGAGATCGACGCCGAGGTCGCCGAGAAGCTCGCGCTGCGCCTTAAGTTCGATGCCGAGAACGGCAAGGGCAGCTATCTCAAAGCCCGTTCGAGCGAGATTTGCGAAATGCTTGTTAAACGCTTTGACCTTGATCTCTCCAAAAAGAAGAAGCGTGCTAGCGTTAAAAAATCTGACGACGCCGAAAACGAGGAGTAACAGATTATGGCGCACGATGTAGTCCTGATTCCCGGTGACGGTATCGGTCCCGAGATTACGCAGGCCATGCGCCGCGTGGTCGAGGCCACCGGTGTCCAGATCAATTGGAATGTCCAGGAGGCCGGTGCCGGCGTCATGGACGAGTTTGGCACGCCACTGCCCCAGCACGTGCTCGATGCGGTCGCCGAGACCAAGGTTGCCATCAAGGGCCCCATCACCACGCCGGTCGGCACGGGTTTCCGCAGCGTTAACGTCGCCCTGCGCAAGCACTTCGACCTGTACGCCTGCGTGCGCCCCTGCCTGTCGCAGCCGGGCGACGGCTCGCGCTTTCGCGATGTCGACCTGGTCATCGTGCGCGAGAATACCGAGGACCTCTACGCCGGCATCGAGTTCGATGAAGGCGCTGCCGAGGTCGAGGAGCTCTCGCAGCTCGTTGAGCGCTCGGGCCAGAAGACCTTCGCCGCCGATTCCGCCATCTCGATCAAGCCGATCTCCATCGCCAAGAGCCGCCGTATTGTGGAGTACGCCTTTGAGTACGCCCGCCGTTGCGGCCGCAAAAAGGTGACGGCCGTACACAAGGCAAACATCATGAAAGCGACTGACGGCCTGTTCCTGCGCGTTGCGCGCGGGGTGGCCGCCAACTATCCCGATATCGAGTTCAACGACAAGATCGTCGACGCCACCTGCATGGGCCTGGTCCAAAACCCCAACGACTTCGATGTCTTGGTGCTGCCCAACCTGTACGGCGACATCGTGAGCGACCTGTGCGCCGGCCTGGTGGGCGGCTTAGGGATGGCCCCCGGCTCCAACATCGGTGCCGACTGCGCCATCTTCGAGGCAACGCACGGCTCAGCGCCCGATATCGCTGGCCAGGATATCGCCAACCCCACGGCCGAGATCCTTTCTGCTGCGATGATGCTCGATCACCTGGGCGAGAACGATGCGGCCAATCGTATCCGCGCTGCGGTGTCTGCCACGCTCGACGAGGGCGAGCAGGTTACCGGTGACGTGCGTCGTGCCCAGACCGGCTCCGTCGAGGGCGCCGTGGGCACGCAGGCCTTTGCCGATGCTGTTATTGCGCACCTGGCCTAAGGTATGCACGCTGCAAACGCCTAAATAGTACTTAAGTGTTTGCGTATAACCTAAGAATCAATACGCCCGGCACTCTGTCGGGCGTATTCTATTGAAGACTATGTTTCCTAACAAGGAGTAACCGATATGGGTCTGATTCAAAAGAAGGACGAGAAGGACGAGATTGACGGTATCCAGATCATCGAGCGCGCCGAAGGCCCCGACGGTGACGAGGACGAGAAGATCGACCTGGTCGCCGGTACGTCTGCCGAGCACATTGCTGCCGGTACGACGGCCGAGGAGGAGGACGCCCGTCTGGAGGCTCAGATTGCCGCGGATGCCGCTGACGAGAATCTGATGCCCGAGGCCCAGGATGAGGACGACGATATCCTGGGTTCCGATGAAGACGATCGCGTATCCAAGCACAAGAAGACGATGATCGCCGCCTTTGTGGTTGCAGTCGTGATCGCTGCGGTGGTCGGTTTCTTTATTGGCAATGGCGGCTTTGGCGGCAAGGGTGTCGGCTCGGCGATCCTGACCGAGGACCAGCTCGATTCGACCGTGGCAAGCTATAGCTACAACGGCAAGAAGAGCGATATCACCGCGCGCGAGGCCATCGAGAGCCAGTACAGCCTCGATACCGTCAAGGATAGTGATGGCAACTACACCGCTCCTTCTGCCGACGTCATCCTGTCCTACGTGCGCAACAAGATCCTGCTCGATGCTGCCGAGGACGAGGGCATTACCGTCTCTTCCAAGGAGATGAAGAAGTACGCTGAGGATTCCATCGGCACTTCGGACTACAAGACCATGGCCACGCAGTATGGCGTGTCCAAGGACCAGGCCAAGCAGATCGTCCGCCAGTCCGCGACGCTGCAGAAGCTCTACAAGAAGAAGGTGGGCGATAGCTCCGCAAGCATGCCGACCGCTCCGACCGAGCCTGCTGACGGCAACGAGGAGACCGCGAGCAAGGACTACGCCGACTACATCATCAACCTTGCCGGTGACGAGTGGGATAGCTCAAAGGGCACTTGGAAGGATGCCGACAGCACCTATGCCAAGGCCTTTGCCGATGATGCCTTTACGGCCGATAGCGCCACCTACAAGCAGGCCATGACTGCATACTACACTGCTTATCAGCAGTATTCCTCGCAGGCTTCGAGCGCCAGCTCCAAGTGGACCGAGTATGCTAACGGCCTCTACGCCAAGGCCAACATCAGCATCTACGGCCTGTTTGCGTAAGGTTTGCCTGCACTACTGCGCGCTAGCCGATCTGCCTGATTTAGCCCGCTAGAACGGACAACGTTCTAGCGGGCTTTTTGCTACCGAAACCACTGGGGTAGGCCTCGCGCCCGCGCAAGCGCTTCATCGCGCTTCCCTAATTCATCTGGGAAAACAACTGCAAACGATTGCAAGTAACCGGTGAACGGTCGAAAACTACCGTTCACCGATAATCTCAAAACTGGTTCTAACTGGTATTAAGTCAAAAAGACCAATTCACATATCTTCACAATGACCTGCAATTTTTCTTCACGCTATTTTTAGCCGCCCTGCGTTGTTTAGACGCAGGAAAAGATCCGATCTTTTGCCAAAACATTTCGAAACGGTTTCAAAACCGCAGGTAGAAGTGTTAACGACCGGTAAACGGTCGATTTATCACCGTGAGCGGTGCAAAAACGTTTTACCGTATGAATCAACGAAAGCGACCTCTTCTGGGGTGATATAGTGACAACAACACGTCACGTGGTTACTACCAGTTTAGAAACCACTGGTCTTCAAAGAACGCTTTCTAAGAAGCTTTAAGGGCGAGCGCCCGCTGGCTTCCGAAAATCATCGGACTCAGATTGTACACACCTTCGGAAGGGAAATTTGAATGGTTGGCTTTATTCTTACCGGTCATGGACAGTTCGCACCCGGCCTTGCAAGCGCTATCGCTATGGTTGCCGGCGACCAGCCTGCTTTTACCGTCGTTCCTTTTGAGGGCGACCAGGCCGCATCCTACGGTGAGGATCTCCGCGCCGCTATTACCGCCATGCGCGAGGAGTGCGATGGCGTGCTCGTCTTTACCGACCTGCTTGGCGGCACCCCGTTCAACCAGTCGATGATGATTGCCCAGGATGTCGACAATGTCGAGGTTCTGACCGGCACTAACCTTCCCATGGTTATTGAGCTTCTGTTCCTCCGCGGCAATGCCACGCTCGCCGAGCTTGGCGAGCAGGCAGTGACCGTTGGCCAGACGGGCATCACCGCCCAGACGGTCGCTTCTGTTGCTGGTGCCGAGGAAGAGGATATCTTCGGCGACGAGGACGGCATCTAATGGCCGATTTCGGAGCCAGCGTCTTGAGCTCCTCGGTCGCCCTTTTAGGCCTGCTTGTCATCATGGGCTTGATTTACACCATCTGGTCGCAAATCAACATGAAGAAGAAGCAGAAGTACTTCAAGGAGCTGCACACCGAGCTCAAGCCGGGTCAGGAGGTTCTTTTCGCCGGCGGTATCTACGGAACCGTAAAAGGCATCGAAGGCGAAAAGGTCCAGATCAAAGTCCGATCCGGAGCCGTCGTAGATGTTTCGCGTTACGCGATTCAGGAGATCAAGTAACTGTCGTCAGCAAATATCGAAAGGAAGCTGATCAACATGGCAGAACCCAACATTCTTCTTACCCGCATCGATAACCGACTGGTTCATGGTCAGGTTGCCACCCAGTGGAACTCCACTCTGGGCTCCAACCTAATCCTCGTCGCCAACGACGACGTGGCGTCCAACACCATGCGCCAGAACCTCATGAAGATGGCCGCTCCCGCCGGCGTCGCTACGCGTTTCTTCTCCCTGCAGAAGACCATCGACGTCATTGGCAAGGCGAGCCCGCGCCAGAAGATCTTCATCGTGGCCGAAACACCGGAAGACGTGCTTACGCTCGTCAAGGGCGGTGTGCCTATAAAGAAGGTAAACATCGGCAACATGCACATGTCGGAAGGAAAGCGCCAAGTCGCCACCTCCGTCGCAGTTAACGACGAGGATGTCGCTGCGTTTAAAGAGCTGCAGGAATTGGGGGTGGAGTTGGAGATCAGGCGCGTTCCGAGCACGCCTGTTGAGGACACGAGCAAGCTCTTCTCGTAATCCTCGTGATCCACGTTGTCAGGAGTGAAACCCTGACGTTCTGTACGTGATATCCAAAGTGCGTACATTCATTTTGAAAGGAGGAGCAAGATGGAATACTCGATCATCCAGATCGCTCTGGTCTTCGTTGTTACGTTCATCGCGGCAATCGACCAGTTTGATTTCCTCGAGTCTCTCTATCAGCCCATCGTCACCGGCGCCGTCATCGGTCTTATCCTTGGCGACCTCAACACCGGTCTTCTCGTGGGTGGTACCTATCAGCTCATGACGATCGGCAACATGCCGATCGGAGGCGCTCAGCCGCCTAACGCCGTCATCGGCGGCATCATGGCAGCCATTCTCGCTATCGCCACGGGCCTCGAGCCCAACGCGGCAGTCGGCCTCGCTATTCCGTTCGCTCTGCTTGGCCAGCTTGGCGTTACCCTGGTCTTCACGCTTATGTCCCCGCTTATGTCCACGGCCGATAACATGGCTCACAACGCGGACACCAAGGGCATCGAGCGCCTGAACTACTTCGCCATGGCTCTGCTCGGCCTGATCTTCGCTGTCGTCGTCACCCTGTTCTTCATCGCTGGCGCTACCATTGGTCAGACCATCGCTTCCGCCATCCCGACTTGGCTGCAGACCGGTCTGTCCGCTGCAGGCGGCATGATGCGCTTCGTCGGCTTCGCCGTCCTGCTCAAGGTTATGATGAACCGCGATATGTGGGGCTTCTTCCTCATGGGCTTTGGCCTCGCGCTCATCACCGTTGCCAACGATTCGCTGGCAACCCCTGCTCTGCTCATCCTCGCTCTCATCGGCTTCGGCATCGCTTTCTGGGACTTCCAGCAGCAGACCGAGCTGAAGGGTGCAGCTGTTTCTGACGGAGGTGACTTCGAAGATGGCATCTAATGAGTATGTGATCCCGGAGCACTACGAGGATCTCACTCCTGCTCCGCAGCTCGACCAGAAGACCCTCAACAAGATGGCTTGGCGCTCCTGCTTCCTGCAGGCCTCGTTCAACTACGAGCGTATGCAGGCCGCTGGCTGGCTCTACTCCATCATCCCCGGTCTGGAGAAGATCCACACCAACAAGAACGACCTCGCGGCTTCCATGAGCCACAACCTGGAGTTCTTCAACACCCACCCGTTCCTCGTCACCTTTGTTATGGGCATCGTGCTTTCGCTCGAGCAGAACAAGGTTGACATCCCCACGATCCGCGCCGTCCGCGTCGCCGCAATGGGCCCGCTCGGTGGTATCGGTGACGCCCTGTTCTGGCTGACGCTCGTGCCTATCACGGCCGGCATCACCTCCAACATGGCCATCAACGGCAACGCCGCTGCGCCGATCATCTTCCTGGTGATCTTCAACGCCGTTCAGTTCGCTCTGCGCTTCTGGCTCATGAACTGGTCCTACAAGCTTGGCACCAGCGCTATTGACGCTCTGACCGCCAACATGCAGGCCTTCACGCGTGCCGCTTCCATCATGGGCGTCTTCGTCGTCGGTTGCCTGGTCGTCACCATGGGTGGCACCCAGATCAACCTCCAGATCCCCAACGGCACCACCCGCGGCCTCTCCGCTACTACCGTGATTGTCTCCGAGAAGGAGGCCGAGAACTTCACCGGTATGGAGGGCATCGATACCGAGACCGCTGAGGCCGGTACCATCGCCATGACCGATAAGGACGGCAACGCCCTTACCGCTTCCGATGCCGACGGCAACGCTGTCGAGTGCGGCGTCACCGATCTGGGCAACGGCATGGAGTCCGTGACCTACGGCACCGTTACCGAGGATCCGGTCAACTTCTCTGTTGCCGACACCCTCAACACCATCGTCCCGAAGCTCGTCCCGCTTATGCTTACGCTGCTGCTTTACTACATGTTCGCTAAGCACAGCTGGACCCCGACCAAGGGCATTCTCCTGCTCTTCGTCCTTGGCATCCTGGGCGCTGGCCCGCTTGGTCTCTGGCCGAGCATCTGGTAAGGCTCTAGCTTGAGGGGTGTGTCCCTACGCGGCTCACACCCCGACCCCTTAAGCCATGTGTATGTTAAAAGCCGCGTGCTCGAAAGAGCGCGCGGCTTTTGTTTTCTTAATGATTCGGGTGTGGCAGACAGATAATGCATAACACCCTAGGTAGTTAGCCGAATTCGAGCAAAAGGGAGGATAGGATGGCGATCGGAGCGCGTAAGCAACCGCTGTACGATCAGCTGGTCGATATTCTGACCGAAAAGATTGACCATGAATATCGCGCCGGTGACATGATTCCTTCCGAGCGCGAACTTTCGGAGCGCTATGGTCTCTCGCGCACTACGGTACGCCTGGCTCTGCAGGAACTGGAGCGTTTAGGACTGGTGGTTCGGCAGCACGGTCGCGGTACCTTTGTGACCGACCGCTCGGCAAAGGCAACCAATCTTATGCAGTCCTACAGCTTTACCGAGCAGATGCGCGCGATGGGTCGCGACCCCGAGACCACGATTCTCGATTTTTGCGAGATGGAGGCCGATAAGAATCTGGCTGAGCATATGGGATTGCGTATCGGTGATCGCATTTTTAAGCTCAAGCGTCTTCGTTCTGCCGACAACATGCCCATGATGGTCGAACGCAGCTATCTACCGGTTCGTCAATTTCTATCCCTAAAGCGACCACTGCTAGAGCGTAAGCCGCTTTACGATGTGATTGAGCAAGACTTTCAGCAAAAGATACGCGTGGCCGAAGAGGAGTTCTATGCGAGCATAGCCCGTCCCACCGATGCTCACCTTTTGGGAATTGTCGAGGGCTCGCCTGTGCTCGACTTGGTCAGGACTACGTATAACGAGTCAAACGAGGTTGTGGAGTATACACTCTCGGTTGCTCGTGCCGATCAGTTTAAATACAAGGTTTACCACCAGCGCAGCAACTAGTGTTTGCATCGTTTCCATATGGTGATTCTTTGCATTTAACTGGTTACTACCAGATAACCAACCGAAGTGTATAATTGCACGTCAGAGGATTACTTCTAGAGAGAGGTATTAGAAATGTTCGAGAAGAGTGTCGAGGAGCTCACCGAGCTCGGCGCCCAGATCACCACGGCCGAGATTGCTCAGCAGCCCGAGCTTTGGCGCGATACGCTCAACATCTATCGCGAGAACAAGGAGGCCATCGAGGCCTTCCTGGCCGAGGCTCGCGCTATGGGCGAGGGTCGTCTGTCCGTTGTCTTCACCGGTGCCGGTACGTCCGACTACGTTGGCGATACCTGCGCCCCGTACCTGCGTCACGCTGGCAACACTGATCTCTACGACTTTAAGCCCATCGCCACGACCGACATCGTGAGCGCCCCGCGCGACTTCCTGCGCGCCGAGGATCCCACGCTCGTGGTTTCCTTTGCCCGCTCTGGCAACAGCCCCGAGAGCCTTGCCGCCGTTGCCGTTGCCAAGGAGCTCGTCCACAACGTCAAGTTCCTCAACATCACCTGCGCTCCCGAGGGCAAGCTTGCCGTCGAGTCTGCCGATGATCCCAATGCGCTGACGCTGCTCATCCCGCGCGCCAACGACAAGGGCTTCGCCATGACCGGTTCTTATTCCTGCATGACCCTGCTCTCCACCCTTATTTTCGACACTGCCTCTGACGAGCAGAAGGCCGAGTGGGTCGAGACCATCGCCAAGATGGGCGAGGAGGTCATCTCCCGTGAGCCCGAGATCGCCGATTACCTGGCTGGCGACTTCAACCGCGTGACCTACTTGGGTTCTGGCTCCTTCGGTGGCCTTGCCCAGGAGAGCCAGCTCAAGATCCTCGAGCTCGCTCACGGTCTGGTCGCTACTTCCTACGACACCTCCATGGGCTATCGTCACGGACCTAAGTCCTTCGTCGACGATAAGACGCTCGTCTTCGTGTTCGTCAACAACGACGCCTACACCCGTCAGTACGACATCGACATCCTCAACGAGATCGGTGGCGACGAGATCGCTCAGCACACCATCGCCGTTCAGCAGGAAGGTGCTACCGTCTATGAGGGTGAGTCCTTCACCTTTAAGGGCTACGAGGCACTTCCCGAGGGCTACCTTGCTCTGCCGTTCGTGATGTTTGCTCAGGCTATCAGCCTGCTCAACTCCGTGCGCGTGGGCAACACGCCCGATACGCCGAGCCCCACCGGCACGGTCAACCGCGTGGTTAAGGGCGTGACGATTCACCCCTTCACCGCTTAATCGCGTCCCCCTGTAAGGGCGCCCGTCCGCTCATAACGGCGGGCGGGCGCTTTTTGTTTTTACATGGACCGGGTATAAGTATCACCACGGTCAACTGCTTCAAGAAGCAAGGAGTGCATATGAGCACATACGCAATTAAGGCTGACAAGTTCTTCTTGCCGGCAGGCCCGCAACTGGGCGGCTATCTTATGGTCGAGGACGGCGTCTTTGGCGCCTGGCAGGCCGACGAGCCCTCTTGCGAGATTAAGGACTACACGGGATCGTGGATCGCACCGGGTATGGTCGATACTCACATCCATGGCTTCTACAACCACTCAACTACCGATAACGATCCCGAGGGCATCGATATCAGCTCAACCGAGCTCGCCCGTCGCGGTACCACCAGCTGGCTGCCCACGACGTTCACCGATGGCGTCGAGCAGATCAAGGACGCCTGCGCCGCTATCGCCAAGGCGGACGAGGGCCGCGGCCCCGACTTCTGCGGTGCTCGCATTCAGGGCATCTACCTGGAGGGCCCCTTCTTTACCATGAAGCACGTGGGCGCGCAGAACCCCGCTTATCTTATCGATCCCTCCGAGGAGGTCTTCGATCAGTGGCAGGAGGCTGCGGGTGGTCGCATCGTTAAGAGCGCCATGGCGGCCGAGCGCGACGGTGCCGCTGCTTATGCGGCTGCTCTGAACGCCAAGGGTGTGGTGACCAGCATCGGTCACTCCGACGCCACCTACGATGAGTGCATCGCCGCCATCAACGCCGGTGCCAGCTGCTTTACGCATACCTATAACGGTCAGCGCGGCCTGCATCACCGTGAGCCCGGTGTCGTGGGCGCTGCCATGTCCACGCCCGAGACCTACGCCGAGATCATCTGTGACGGCAAGCACGTAAACCCTGCCGCCATCAAGGCGCTACTGCAGGCAAAGGGCTGGCAGCACACGGTGCTCATCACCGACTGCCTGGGTTGCGGCGGCATGCCCGAGGGCAGCTACACCAGTGGTGGCATGGACGTCATCATGAAGGACAACCTGTGCTGGCTCGCCGACGGCAAGAGCATTGCCGGCTCGGTGCTCACGCTTGCCCAGGGCGTCAAGAACATCGTCGACTGGGGCATCGCCAGCGCCGATATCGCCATTCGCATGGCAACTGAGGTGCCGGCTCGCTCTGCACACATCGAGGATAAGTGCGGCAGCATCATGCCGGGTCGCGACGCCGACTTTGTCGTGTTCGACCATGAGCTCACCCTCGTCGAGACGTATGTTGGCGGCCAGAGCGTCGGCAACGCCTTTACCGAGTAACGATAGAAAAAGACGGCGGGCCCGAATCTGCTCGGACCCGCCGTATGGGTTAAACGCTCAAAAGCACCTTTACAGTTACAGCTTGTTAGCGATCTTCTTTGCCGTGCGCTTGACGCCGGCCACCAGACCTCCTGCAGGATGCTCCTTCTCGTAGGCTAGACGCTTCTCGCGCTTGGCATACTCTTCGACGATGATGTCGCCGTACTCGTCTTCGATTTTGTTGAAGAAATCGACGGCTCCCTTAATCTCTTCGGCAGTTGGGTGCCCCTTCTGGACGCCGCCGGCGAGCTTGAACGGCCCCCACGTATCAAAGCCGGGGCAGCCGTAGACACCCATAAAGATGGCCTGTCTCATGCGGCAGATGCCATCGATATCCTTGCCGTACCACTTGTTTTTGCCACCGTAGGTCATAAGGCCAAACACCTTGTCCTGCGGCTGCAGTACGTTCGTGAGCACGCGCGCCATATCTTTGTCGATCTCGGAGTAATAGATGCCCGTGGCGACGCCGATCAGATGATATTCGTGCAGGTCGGGGTACTCGTTTTTACCGAGTGACCTCACGTCGAGGGTATCGATTTCGGGGTGCGCCTCGACGATGGCGTCCACGAGCTTTTTCGTATTGCCGTGGTGGCGTGAGGCATAAAGGATGATGGTTCGCATAAGAAGGCCTTTCAGCTGTAATTGCATCAATGTCTGTATGGTACCCCGTTGCATGGCTGGGAAACCGGACGCATCGATGAACGTGCGGGTTTGTCCTTTGGTCAGGGCCGAGACGGGTTCTTGCGAGCAAAAAGCAGTTGTTCGAAAGGATGGACAATGGAATACGCTCTCTCCAACGATTCGATTTCTATCAAGGTCTCCACGGCCGGCGGCTCGTTTACCTCGATTGAGGCTGGAGGTCGCGAGTACTTGTGGCAGGGCGATCCCGCCGTGTGGTCCGGCCAGGCACCGATTTGCTTCCCGATTTGCGGAGGTTTGCGCGATAACAGCGCCATGACGTTTGCCGGACATCATGTGAAGCTCGCCCGCCACGGCTTTGCGCGCAAGCAGGAGTGGAAGCTGCTGAGTCAGAGCGACAACGAGCTGGCGATGTGCCTGGCTTCGGAGGATAACGCAGCGCTGCTGAGCGATTATCCGTATCCGTTTAAGCTTGTCGCCCGCTATACGCTCGAGGACGCCGGCGTGCGCGTCGCCTATGAGGTTACCAACGAGGGCACCGAGGACATGCCGTTCTTTATTGGCGGTCATCCCGGCTTTAGGTGTCCGCTCGACGAGGGTGAGTCCTATACGGACTACGAGTTGCGTTTTGAGAAAGACGAGGCTGCGGAGCTCTGCACCGCCGTTCCCTCGACCGGATTGATTGATGTGGACAGGCGCTCCAAGAACCCCATGGTGGGAAAGACGCTGCCTTTGTCGCATGAGCTCTTCGATTTTGCGGAGACCATCTTTGACGTGCTCGAGAGCCGTCAGGTCACGCTTTCCAAAAAGGGCGAGGACAAGGGCGTTCGCCTGAGCTTTGAGGGCTTCCCGTACCTCATTGTGTGGAGCAAGCCCGAGGGTGATTTTGTGGCAGTTGAACCCTGGGGCGGCCTCTCGACCTGCTCCGATGAGGACGACGTACTTGAGCATAAGCGCGGCTGCCTTGTCGCCAAGCCCAAGGAGACCATCGTTCGCTCGTTCACGATTGAGATTCTGTAGTCGCATGTAGCCAATTCGTTTTGCAAGGCATAAGGAGCCTGCGAGATAAGGAGCTAGAAATGATCCTCACCGTTACGATGAACCCGTCCGTCGATACGCGCTATCAGCTCGATGAGCTCATTATCGACGACGTCAACCGCGTGACGCCCGAAAAGACCGCCGGCGGTAAGGGCCTCAACGTGGCCCGCGTCCTGGGCCAGCTGGGCGACGATGTCGTGGCAACCGGCTTGCTTGGTGGTCATATGGGCGCCTATATGGCCGAGCTCATGGATGCCAACGGCATTAAGAATGATTTTGTGCCCATCAAGGGCGAGACCCGCATTTGCCTCAATATTCTTCATGCTGGCAACCAGACCGAGTTGCTCGAGAGCGGCCCGACGATTGCCCCCGAGGAGCTCGATGCCTTTACTGCCAAGTTCGCCGAGCTTGCGAGCAAGGCCGATGTCGTCACCATCTCGGGTTCGCTGCCCCGCGGCGTCGAGGCGGACTACTACGCCAAGATCACGGGCATTGCAGAGAACGCCGGCGCCAAGGTGCTGCTCGATACCTCGGGCGCTTCGCTCGAGGCTGCGCTCAAGTCCGAGGTCAAGCCCGAGCTGGTTAAGCCTAACCTGACCGAAATTAACGGCCTTCTGGGCACAAGCTTTACCACCGACGATGTGGACGAGCTCCGTTCCGCGCTCGCCTCTGACGCCCGCTTCTCCGATATCCCCTGGGTCGTCGTATCCATGGGCGCTGCCGGCTCAGTTGGCTTCCACAATGGCCGTGCGTTCCGCGCCAAGACCCCCGATATCCCCGCCGTTAACGCTACGGGCTCTGGCGATTCGACCATTGCTGGTTTCGCACATGCGATTGCTGCCGGCGCCGACGACGAGACGGTGCTGCGTACCGCCAACACCTGCGGCAAGCTCAATGCCATGGATCCCATGACTGGCCACTTGGTTATGGATCGTTGGGACGAGGTTTACAACGGCGTTGTCGTGACCGAGCTGTAGGAGCTTGTGCTGCGGCCCCGGCATCGGTTGCTGGCTCATGTCGACGACAAGTGCAGTAGCATTATGCCGGGGCGCGACGCCGACACTGTCGTGTTCAATCCCGACCTTACCCTGGTCGAGACGCATGTGGGTGGCAACAGCGTCGGTAATGCGTTTGCCGAGTAGCCGCCAAAGAAACGATCCGAGAGGGGATTTAGATGATTTACGGTGCATTGGGCGATATCGAGGAGTACCGTGGAATGCTCAAGGGCCTCGACGTGCTGATCGATTGGCTCGAGGAGAACGATCCGGCGAAGCTCGAGGTCGGCAGCCATCCGATTCTGGGCGACAAGGTCTTTGCGAACGTCATGGCTCCCACGACGCGTCCCGAAGCCGAGGCTCACTATGAGACGCATCAGCGCTATCACGACCTGCAGATCGACGTCGAGGGTCGCGAGGCCTTTAAGATTGCCACGGGCAGCCTGACGCTGGTTCAGGAGTTTGACGAGAAGGACGACTACGATCTGGTCGATTCCGACGCCTCGATCGCCGGCGATCTTGCCGACGACAAGTTCGCGCTGTTCGTTGCCGGCGAGCCTCACATGCCCACGCTCGAGTTCCCGGGCGATGGCGCACAGCCGGTCAAGAAGATCTGCTTTAAGCTGCTTGCAGACGCTTACTGGGAGGAGTAGCGCGCTGCTCGGCTGAGCTGTTCGTCTGATGGCGTGATTCCCCTAGGGAAATCACGCAAGGACCCCGCCAAAAGTGTTTCCCCTAGGGGAATCACGTTTGGCGGGGTTTCTGTTTTTGAATAGGGGAGCTGTCGACGCGGTGAGGCTTGGGTTGGCGCGCACGCACTCAAAATCGGCAACAAAAAAGCCGCCCGAAGGCGGCTATCTTGTGCAATGGAGCCAGCGACCGGGCTCGAACCGGTGACCCCCGCTTTACGAGAGCGGTGCTCTACCAACTGAGCTACGCTGGCGACCATGTGGTGACGCAACTGAGGCGTCAACGGCTGTCTATGATACGGGACATCGCAAATCCGCGCAAGGGTTCTGACGGCTTTTCTCACTTTAAATGCACTAATATTAGAGACGCGATGTCTGCGGCGTCCATCTGGCGCTTGACCAGCTGTTGAGTTGGTGGTCGACGTCCCGCTCGTATGGGTCTCAAACAGAATGGGGCAGCCATGGCTCAACCCAGGATCCTTCTTACACGTATCGATGACCGGTTTATTTACGGGCAAGACGTTGAGCTATGGAACGAAGCCGTGGGTTCCAACCTTGTCCTAATCGTCAACGATGAGATCGCGGCGGATTCGCGCCAATGGGCACCCATGAGGGTCGCGACGCCAGAAGGCGTGTGGACACGGTTTTTCTCGGTGCAAAAGGCCATCGACATCATTCATACCGCAACGCCGCGTCAATGGATTCTGGTCATGGTGGCCTCACCCGCCGATGCGCTCGCGCTGGTTAAGGTCGGTGTGCCAATAACCAAGATCAGCATTGGCCATATGCGGGCGGGGGAGGGCAAGCGCTCTGCAACGCCTGCCGTTGCCGTAGACGACACAGACGTCGCTGCTCTCAGAGAGCTGCAAAAGCTCGGCATAGAACTAGAAATCCGCTATCTCCCCAGTTCCGCCCCCGACCCCATCGGCAATCTGTTCAACTGATCCCTTGGGGACGGAGGAAAACGGATCATTTTGCCTTCGTAGGGGATCTGTGTGGCGCCGTCCGCCAAAACTATGCCGGTTTACTACGATGAATTGCTTATCGCCGAGCATGCCAAATTTGCAGAGAATAAAACCGCAGGTAGACGAGTTGCTAATTATTTATAAACCAGCGCGTGGTCGGACATAGTGGGTTCATCGTAGTAATTCGGCATAGTTTTGTTATGTCACCAATTCGGTGGCATCGAAAAGAAGGATTTAGGCATGAAGCAGCGCCCGTCGGCGGTGGTGCCAGCGGGCGCTGCTGTGTGATATGTCGCGTTGTGGGTTTAGTGCCTCATAAAGTGGTACTCGATCACATTGCTGTAGGGGTGACCCGGGCCCACGATGCCCTGCGGGAACAGCGGCTGGTGCGGCGTGTCGGGGTACATCTCGGCCTCGAGAGCAAAGCCGGCACCCCAACCGTAGTTGGCATCGTCCTTGGCGTGCTCGTCACCCAACCAATTGCCGGTGTAGAGCTGCACGCCCGGGGCGGTGGTGTAGTAGTCCAGCTCGCGGCCGGTCCACATCTCCTCGACATGCAGGGCGCGGCGCAGATTACGGCCGTACTGATAGCCATCGATGCACAGGCAGTGGTCGTAGCCGCGTGCCTGCTTAATCTGTGGATCGTCGGCCTCCATGCCAGGCGCGACGGGACGCAGCTCACGGAAGTCAAACGGTGTTCCCTCGACCGGAGCAATCTCGCCGGTGGGGATGTTCTGGTCATCAATGGGCAGGTAGTGGGCGGCGTTGGCGACAAAGAAATGTTCGCAGTCCATGCCAGCGTTATGGCCGGCAAGGTTAAAGTATGTGTGGTTGGTCATGGACACGTAGGTGGCGCGGTCGCTCTCGCAACCATACTCGATGCGGAAGACACCGGTGCGTGTAACGGTAAACACGGCCGTAAAGGTGCGGTTGCCGGGCAGGTCCAGCTCACCATCCTCAAGCGAGGTGGTCATGCGCACGGCGTTATGGACCTCGTCGAGCTCAACATCCCACACGCGTTTATGCAGGCCGTGCTCAAGATCGCTGTGTAGGTTGTTGGCGCCCTCGTTGGCGGGCATATGCCAGTCCGTGCCGGCGATGGTGATCGTGGCACCCGCAGTGCGGTTGGCCACGGGGCCGATGGTCGCGCCAAAGCAAGCGGGGTTGTCAAAGTAATCCTCGAGCTTATCGAAGCCCAGCACCACATCGCGCACGTTGCCGGGGATGTCGGGCACGTCGATGCCCAGCACGGTGGCGCCAAAGTCCATAATGCGAACGCAGATCTCGGGCCCGTTGAGGGTGTAACGATGAACGGGGGTACCGCACGGCGCGGTGCCGAAAAGCTCGGAAGTGATCATTTGGTTCCTAACATCGAGGTATTTCCGACAAACTGTAGCGCGAACAGGCGAGATTATCACTACACCCCACTAAAGCAGGGGGTATTTTTCTCAAAAAAGTGATGATTGGAGCTGTGCGGGCGTTCATTTCTGACGCGCGCGAGTCTGATACAATTTGTTCGTTATTGTTTGAATTGACGTGAGCGTGGAACAGCGAGGACTCATCGTGATTAAAGCGGAGCGACAGGATAAGGTTCGGCAGCTGCTCGAGGAACAGGGAACGGTCTCGGTCAAGGAGATTTCGGATGCGTTAGGTGTCTCGGATATGACGATCCGCCGTGACCTTGAGGAGCTTGCGAGCCTGGGCGAGATCGAGCGCGTGCACGGCGGAGCCCGCAGTGCGCAGGGCCGTCCACACGCTATGCTGCGCCATGAGTATTCGCACAGCGAAAAGCGCACGAAGCATGCCGAGGAAAAGTTGCAGATTGCGCGCCGTTCTGTGGAGCTTATCGAGGAAGGCTCGACCATCTTTTTGGGCACGGGCACCACGGTTGAGCAGATGGCCTCGATGCTGCCGGCGTTTCGCCTGCGCATTGTGACCAATTCGCTTTCGGTGTTTAACCTGCTCGAGGCGCGCGAAGACTGCGACCTGTGCCTGGTGGGCGGCATGTACCGTCGCCGCACCGCCGCTTTTGTGGGACCAACGGCCGAGGATACCCTGCGTGCACTGGGTATCGACGCTGCGTTTATCGGTGCCAACGGCATTCTGGACGGCGACGTGTCCACGTCCAACATGGACGAGGGCCGTATCCAGCAGCTCGCTTTTAGCAAAGCGGACTCGCGCTATCTGATCGCCGACTCCAGCAAGATCGGCAAGCGCGACTTCTACACCTTCTGCCGCCTGGACAATTTGGACGCCGTGGTGTGCGAGCCGGGCATCGCCGCCGAGGATCGTGCCGCCATCGAGGAACACACGCAGGTTATTTGCTAGTTATCGCTACGGGATTGCCAACGGGTGATGCGGGAGGACTTTTACCTCCTGTCATTGTGGAAACCAGCGCGTCAGCGCTACGCGATATGACGCGCAAATAAGGACTCCACTATCAAATCGTCTCAACCTGTAACAGGTAGGGGTGAAACCACCAACCAGATGTTACAGATTGAGACAATTCGGCGGGGCCTACCTTGTTTGTCTCGATCTGTAACGGTTAGGACTTAAAAACTCGGCTACGTGTTACAGATCGAGACAAAAGAAAAAGAACATTAGGACTTGAAAATAAAGTTTTGATAAGGGATTCGCCCAGTTAAGACGGTGCGGCAGACAATTGAGATTAGTTTGCCTCCGGAGTCGTAAGCATAATGAGTCAGTTCGATGACCGGAAGTTTTGCAACACCATAATTACTGGCTTCGGAATCGCTAAGCTGACGTGCTCTATAGCTTTCCCTAACAGATTGGATAGACTTGGACAAGTCGTCCATGATTCTGCTAAATGCCTGAAAATCTAACTGGTTATTCGGAACGCGCGACTTTGAAATGAAGAACGTATCAGCGCCTATGAAGCTGCCTTCAAGTTCGTAGGTCAATTCAAGACGCTGAATTTTGTCGCGACTTTGACATCCAAATTGTTGGAGCATCATTACGGAAATTGGACGACCTGATGTGAGGCCGCCGAAATGTTTGGTAATGGCATCTGGATCAACGCCATCGCAATGGCTTGCAAAGTCAAAGTCTAAAAGTGAATTGAGCTCGCTAACGCGTTTCGGTGCAACAAACGACCCCTTACCTTGGATTCGATAGATACTTCCACGACGCTCCAGCTCACTCATGGCAAGTCGGACGGTTGTTCTGCTTACGGCGTATTCGTCGCAGAGTTCCATTTCTGTTGGAAGTTTATCGTCTGCTTGATATTCATCGACGATCTGCTTGAGCAGCGCGTCGGTGAGCTGTAAATAGAGTGGCCGTTTTTCGTGTGTATCGAGCATTAGAGCCTCAGTTTGCATGTTGGTTATACCTGATGGTTGCCTCAGTCGGGATGTAACGTGGGCAAGGTAACCTTAACGTATCACAGAGCGGCTCAGCATGACGATCTGATGCCTGTATCCACGAAGGGCTTGTCCGAGCGTGAAGATATTCTGGGGCAGGCAAATACCGTTCATGGAGTCCCCGATATGTTGGAGGTCAGCGCCGGCTGCTTTTGCTGCAAGGCCTATTTTCTTAATGGTCTCGCTGTCGCAGGAGTCTTGACTCGTCCCGTTCGCCGCCATGACGAGAACCTTCTCTTCAATTGACTTGCCTACGTTGTGGGCTCGTACAAAGTCTACGATGGCGCGCAGGTCTGCTTCTTGGAAGCAAGGGACGGTGTAGGGGGCTGGCACGAGAAGGATATCGACGCCGAGGTCAACAAACTTGCGCGCAATTTCGAGCGTCATGACAGGTTCCGCAACGCCCGCTCCATGCATTTTTCCGGCTATGACCAGGCCATTGAAATGCTCTTTGGAGAGTTTAATCGAATGGGCGATTGCATCGTTGGAGACGCCGGTTCCAGGGTTGCCCGTCAGGCAGATAAAATCAAATCCGAGTTCGTTAGCCTTTTCTAAGGTCTTGGGAGAGACGCGACGACCCATGGGGATTTCCGTTCGGGATTCAGACATCTCTGCCTCGTTATCAACTGGCTCCAGATTGACGCCAATGGGCCTTCCGCATGCTCGCTTCACCCAAGTGACCGGGTTTTCATTGAGATCATCTGGAATACCGGCAATAACTGGATCGAACACATCGAGCGCGTTAAACAGAAGCAGGTCGGCACCTGCGGCACGTTCGATTTCTGCATTAGTAACGCCGCCGAGAAATTGGGAAGAGGGTACGTTTTCCGCCATGATGGTACGTCCCTCGGAAGCCAGAATTGCCTGTTTTAGATCCATGGATGACGTGGCGGCAAAATCGGATGCGGACATGTTCAGTAATCGTTTGGGCATTGTTACTTCCTTTGACTAGAACGACAGGCTTGTGACATTGTCTCTAATATTGTTACAACAATATATTCAATATGTTATATCCAATCGGTGAACGGTTGCAAGCTTATTGTATTGCTCGGAAAAAATAGCCTTTAGCTGGGAAAACATTACATTAATCAACTACCGTTCACCGAATAAGAATTTGAATTCTTGACATATCGACAAAGCGGAAAAAGAATTGGTTATGACAAATCGCGCAAATGATATTACATTTCGCACAAGAACGTATTCACTTACATAAGTGGATACAAACGGGGACGACGACGGTTGAGTCCGGATAAATCGTTGTGTGCCCGGGAATCATGAAAGGATGTGTTATGGACGCTATCGTCAAATTCCTTGAAAAACACCAGCCCCTCTTCGACAAAATCTCGAGGAACATTTATCTGGTGGCGATTAAGGATGGCTTTCTCTCGAATATGCCAATTGTGCTGTTCTCGAGCCTGTTCCTTCTTCTTTCGACGCTCCCCGCCTATGTAGGCATCACGCTTCCGTCTGAGGTGCTGGATTTCTTCAATAAAATCTATGCATATACCATGGGACTTCTTGGCATTATGGTGGCCGGCACCACGGCGAGCTCACTTGCCATGTCGATGAACCGTCGCATGCCTTCGGGTAAATCTCTCAACCCCACCTCGTGCATGGTTTGTGCCATGTGCGGCATGCTCTTGCTATCGGTGACGAACGATGTTGTCTCGATTGGCGGAGCAGATACATCTGTTTTTGAAACCGGCTATATGGGAACCAAGGGTTTTCTCGCTGCGTTCGTAGCCGCATTCTTGACCGTTAATATCTATAAGGTGTGCATTAGCCATAATGTGACGATCAAGCTTCCCAAAGAGGTCCCTGGCTCTATTGCGCAGAGTTTTCGCGATATCTTTGCATTTGGGTTTTCGATCCTTGCGTGCGCTTTTATCGATCTTGCGAGCCGCAAGCTGCTTGCTGTGCCGTTCGCCAATTTGGTATCCGCTCTCATCTCGCCGCTGTTCTCCGCGGTCGACACCTATCCTGGCATGGCGCTTATCGAAGGCGCGGTCGCGCTTTTCCAATTTATGGGTATCCACGGTGCTTCGGTTGTCATGAGTCCGATCAATGCTGCGCTCTACGGCAATACCGTCACCAATCTTGAGGTTTTCCAAGCAGGTGGACACCCGTCAATTGCTCTCACGCAGGACTTTACAAGCTTCATCGGCGGTCTGGGCGGTTCTGGCTGCACGTTCATCGTTCCTATTATCCTGATCATGTTTATGCGCTCCAAGCAGCTTAAAGCCATGGGCAAGGCATCGATTATCCCGGTGATTTTTGGAGTTAACGAGCCCGTTATCTTCGGTATGCCGATTGTTCTCAATCCCTATATGTTCGTGCCCTTCCTAGTGGCTCCTATGGTCAACGCCATTATCGGTAAATTTTTCATTGACGTCATTGGAATGAACGCCCCCATGTATACCATGCCGTGGGCGCTTCCCGGCCCAATTGGTGCGTTCCTCACCACGGGTCTCGATCTGCGTTCTCTCGTATTGATGGCAGTGCTGTTGGTCGTCGACTTTGTGATTTACTATCCGTTCTGCAAGGCGTATGACCATCAGCTTTGTTTGGAAGAGTCTGCAAAGGAGACTGCAGGAACCTCGGATGCAGATGCTATTGCCGCACAGGAAAATGTCGCAAAAGCTCTCGAGGCGGTAAAGGACAAGGCGGAGCAGATCCGCGTGCTTGTGCTTTGCCAGGGTGCCGGCACTTCGACTCTCTTGGCAAATGCTCTTCGCGAAGGTGCCGCTGCTAAGGGTATCGATCTGGTTTCTCAGTCCGGTGCGTACGGAAGCCACTATGAGACGATGGATCAGTACAACGTGATTGTTCTGGCGCCCCAGGCACGCATGTACTATGACGCTATGAAGTCCGATACCGATCGCCTTGGAATTAAACTGCTCACCACAAGGGGCAAGGAGTATATCGACCTTACCAACGATCCCGAAGGTGCAATTGACTGGATCGTTCAGGAGCTGGCCAAATAGTGGATGCACTTCGTCGTTGATTCGTCGGTGTATGGTACGGCCCCACAGCTTATTGAGCTGCGGGGCCGTATTTCGTTGAGTATCTAATTGAGACAATACGCGCAACCGTCGTGAGATCGCATTGGCGCTCTCCGAGTCACCGACAAACTGTCTTCCATCTATGTGACCAATTCGCTTTCGGCCTTTAGCCTGCTCGAGGCGCGCGAGGATTGCGAGCTGTGCCCGGTGGGCGGCATGTACCGTCGCCGCACCGCCGCCTTTGTGGGCCCCATGGCCGAGGATACCCTGCGCGCACTAGGGATTGACACGGCGTTTATCGGTGCCAACGGCATTCTGGACGGCGACGTGTCCACGTCCAACATGGACGAGGGCCGTATCCAGCAGCTCGCTTTTAGCAAAGCGGACTCGCGCTATCTGATCGCCGACTCCAGCAAGATCGGCAAGCGCGACTTCTACACCTTCTGCCACTTGGACAATTTGGACGTCGTGGTGTGCGAGCCGGGTATTACCGCCGAGGATCGCGCCGCCATCGAGGAGCACGCGCAGGTCATTTGCTAGCTAGCGCAGCAGGAGGACTTTTGCCCTTGCCAGCGCGGGGTTACCGCTTCACAATGACGCGCAAATAACTTTGGGCAACAAGGATGAGGCTATTCTGAGATATGACTAGACTCCGTATCTCGTCTTTATGTCCCTTGAGAATGAATCGTAGTCTTCATAGAGCCCTTCTCTGCTTTCATCCTCGGCGTGGTTTACACGTTCAAGGAGTTTATCCTTTGGAGCCTCTTTTGTTATTGCGGCCTCGCCATCGGGTATTGCGGCTTGCAAGAATAGTTCTAGAGCATGGACGTCTTTGAGTATGTAGCCCGTCGAACGACCCGCTCCTGTTTTTTCGATTGCGCTGCAACTAACAAGCTGGCCGAGGGTTCGTTTAACGGTTACCTCGCTGATATCGGGGCAGCTGGACCGGATGTCGGATTTCTTAATGACGCCGGGTCTCTGTTGAAATAGAACAGCGATGCGCGCTTGCTTCGACATGGGACGAGTGCTTGATTCAATTAAGGTACGCTGCTCGAGCTGTCGGTAGGCGGCCAGGGTTGTTCCGAGCATGAAACGGATAAAGGGTACTTCGGTGTTTAGATTTTCATTCCATCCAGTGGAGCTTGCAGCGAGGGCGTTGTAGTAAAGCGCTTTGTTGTCTTCAATAAGTCGTTCGATGCTGATGTAACGCGCAACGTCGTATCCAGTCTTTTCGAGCAGCAGCGTTGTAAGGAGCCGGCTCATCCTGCCATTGCCATCGTTGAAGGGATGAATGCTAACAAAATCGAAGATAAAGCGGAGCGATATAAGGAGGGGATCGCAAACTTGGCGAGATAAAGCATCGTTGAGGGATTGGCAGGCTTCTTTAATAAGTCCCGGGGTTGCTAGAGCCGAAGGGGGCCTAAAGCGCACAAATCGATTACCTTGATCGTCAATGGAGACGATTTCGTTATCGCTATCTTTCCAATGGCCTCCATACGAGATTGCCGTGTGCGCCATGAGGTCACGATGCAACTGCAAAATGACCGATGGCGTTACGGGAATGGAATCGTGTTGCTCGTGAATAAGCGACAGCACATCTCGGTATCCAGCGATTTCTTCCTCTGCGCGGGAGCTTGGCTTGGCGGAATACGCCATGATCGCTTTGAGTCTTTTTTGGGTGGTAATAATTCCTTCAAGTCCGTTGGAGGATTGGGTGCTTTGGATCTTAGCTTCCTCCATAAGGGACGATAGAAGTTCGGGTTTGACTTGACTCAGAGCAAGCTGACGGCCTTTATGCTCGCGTATCGAGAGGAGGAGGTTGGTGATTGGAGTTGCTTCGAGTTCCGCTGGGACTGTGGTGTAATCGAACTGGCGCATGCGGCTCCTTTCGGTATCACGAACATACTTTCGATATCATAATATCATTAAATGATACCGAAAGTATGTTCGTGATACCGAAAACTAGAAACCATGGTTCATAACTGCTTGGAAAGTTCGGATTTGACTATCTTATTGTCTTGATCTGTAACAGTTAGACGGTTAAAAGTGGGCTACGTGTTACAGATTGAGATCTTTCAGCCCTGGTCGCCCGTTCGTCTAAATCTATAACAGTTAGGATTGAAAATCCCTGCTAGATGTTACAGATTGAGACAAAAGATTCGTTCAAGCCGAGCAAAAAGGCCGCATGTGAACCCGCGGAGGGATTCACATGCGGCCGACAGGGGGTATGCGGCAAAAGTTAGGCCATAAGCAGGCCGGTCTCCGAGACGTTCTTGTACCAGTACGCGCTCGCCTTGGGATAGCGCTTCTGGGTCTCAAAGTCGATGTAGAACAGGCCATAGCGCTTGTTATAGCCGTTGGTCCAGGAGAACTGGTCCTGCAGCGACCACACGAAGTAACCGTCGACGTTCACGCCGCCGTCGATTGCCTTGAGAATCCATGCGAGATGCTGACGCATGTAGTCGATGCGAGGGGCGTCGTCGATAAAGCCGTCCTCAAAGTCGTCCTTATAGCCCATGCCGTTCTCGGTGATGTAGATCTTCTTGTAGTTGGGGTAATCGTTCTTAATGCGGAGCAGCAGGTCGTAGAGACCCTCGGGATAGATAATCCAGTCCCAATCGGTGGTGGGTACGCCTTCGCGCACGCATGACTCGCCCACGCCCTTGAGGAACCAGCGCGAGGAGCCCTTGTCGCCGGTGCCATTGTGGTTGATGTCGTTTTCGCCCTCGGCGGCACGCAGGAACTGGCACTTGTAGGTGTTGACGCCCAGGCAATCGTTGTAGGGGAGCGCGGCGGTCAGCGCGGCGATGTCCTCGTCGCGGACGTCGAGCTCGCCGCCGGCGATATGGGCCAGCTTGGTCGCAGCCTCCATGGTGTCGGCTGCATAGTGGCCGCGGAAGGTGGCGTCGAGTACCCAGCGGTTGTTGATGACGTCGGCCATGCGAGCTGCCTCGCAGTCGGCGGCGTTGTTGGGATCGAGGGGATACTTGGGCTCCAGGTTCTGGACAATGCCGATCTCGCTCTCAAAGCCGCCCTCATGGAAGGCGACGACAGCCTTGGCGTGGGCCACCATCATGTTGTGCATGAGCTGGAAGGCCTTGTCCAGGCGATACTTCTCGCCGTGCGGCCAGTTGCCAACGATAAAGCTGCCCTCGGCGGTCGCGGGAATCTCGTTAAAGGTAAACCAGTGCTTGACCTCGGTGAACTCGGCAAAGCAGAACTTGGCGTACTCGACAAAGGCGTCGATCGTCGTGCGCGTCAGGAAGCCCTCGCCGCCGTCCTGGTAAAAGGCCTCGGGCGTATCAAAGTGATCGAGCGTGACATAGGGGATAACGCCGGCTTTGTTGCAGGTGGCGAAAAGCTCATGATAGAAGGCGACACCCTCGTGGTTGATCTCGCCAGTGCCGTTGGGGAAGATGCGGCTCCAAGCGATGGAGACACGGATACCGTTGATGCCGAAGCGCTGGCACAGGTCGATATCGACCGGATACTTGTTGTAGAAATCGCTTGCGGGATCGGGGGAGAAGCGACCCTGAGCTGCCAGGAAATCGTCCCAGGGCACTTTGCCCTTGCCGTGCGTGCGGGTCTCGCCCTCAACCTGGTAAGCGGCGGTGGCGCCGCCAAACACAAAGCCGTCGGGGAACTGCATGGGGTTGGTCATGAGTCATCCTTTCTGTGGGATTCGAATAGGGAGAGGTGCCCGAACTGGGGATCCGGGCACCAACAGAGGGAGGAACCTAGTCGAGGTTCTCGCGGAGCCACTTAATGGCGCCGGCGGGATCGCGGGTAAGGTCGATATATTCCTTACCGCGGGGAGCGAGCAGCTTAATGCCCAGGCGATCGGTGTCGGCCTTCATGTCGTTGTAGTAGCTACGAACCTGCGGGGCAAGCACGATAACGTCGTACTGATCCATGATGGCAGTGTGCTGGCCATAGGCGCCTGCGGAGGAAGCGATGTTCTCTCCGGTCTGCGCAGCACCTTCCTTGATGGCGTTGGCAAGCATGGCAGAGGTGCCGGCGCCGGCGCACAGGACGAGGACCTTCAGGCCATCGACATCCTTCTTGGCGGATGCATCGGCAGCGGGCTCGGGCTGATCGGCGACAGGCTTGCTGTCGGCGGCGGCAACAGCCGTCTCGACGGAAGCGGTAGCCTGCTCGACAGCGGGCGCAGAGGTGCTGGCGGCGATGGCGGCAGCACCATCGGACTCGAGACCCAGCTCGGCGGCGCGCTCGGCCTCCTGGTCGCAGAGCAGCTTATCGTATGCCTTCAAGAACGGCAGGTAGATGATGGCGTCCAGCAAGATGATGATCGCGACAAATACCAGGGCGATAAGCTGGAAGTTTGTAGTGATGAAGATGCCGATGGGGGCAGGGGTAGCCCAAGGCACCACGAAGGAGAAGCCGTTCATGCCCACATTGTCGATAAAGAACTTGGCAACACTCACGTTGACGCAGCCGGCGGCAACAAAGGGGATGAGCATGTAGGGGTTAAGGATCATCGGCGCGCCAAAGAGCAGCGGCTCGTTGACAGCAAAGGCAACAGGAACAATCGAGGCCTTACCGACGGCTTTGAGCTGCTTGGACTTCATAAAGAGAATCAGCAGAAGCGGCACGATGAACGTGGCGCCGGTGCCGCCGAACTCACCCACGAGCGACATGTTAAAGGTGAGGGAGTGGGCGGGGTGGCCACCGGCCAGCAGAACCTGCAGGTTCTCGGCCTGGTTGGCAAGACGGATGGGGTCGATGCCCGGCTGGACGATCGAGGGGCCGTGGACGCCGATGAACCAGAAGAACGCGGTGGCTGCCTGAATAAGGATAAGGCCAGGATAGGTTTCTGCCGCAGTGAAGAGCGGGGAGAGCAGCTTGATGAGCAGCTCGGAGAACGGAACGCCCATGAGGTTGCGCACGACGACATCGATGATGCCGCAGATGATGACAGCGCCACCGAAGGGGATGATGTCGCGGAAGTTCTGAGCGATGGCGCCCGGAACCTCCTTGGGCAGCTTAATGGTCAGATCGCGCGAGACGCAGAACTTATAAACCCACACGGTAATGAATGCGGCGATATAGGCCGAGAACAGACCGCGCGTACCCATGCTAGTGCAATCGAAGACCGAAAGCTCGGAGCCGTTGAACTTGGTGGTGAACTGCGTAA
>CALFGH010000141.1 GCA_937958315.1 uncultured Collinsella sp.
CGAGCCTCGTCGCCACGCGCGAGGAGCTTTCGCGCCAGCTTGCCGGCAACCTCTGCCGCTGCAGCGGCTACGAGAGCCAGCTGCGCGCCATCGTGCGCTTCCTTAACGAGTCCGGCGTGCAGGTGGGCTTTGAGATGCCCGAGCTGCCGGTCAACGACACCAGCTGCGACGGCGTCTCGTACAAGCAGATCACCCACAAGCAGCCCAAGAAGGACTCGAAGGCCCTGCTCGAGGGACGTCCCGTCTACACGGGCGACCTGGTGCCCGCCGGCGCCCTGATCGTCAAGCTCAAACGCAGCCCCTATGCCCGCGCCAAGATCCGCTCCATCGATACATCGCGCGCCCTGAAGGTGCCCGGCGTGGTGGGCGTCTACACCTACGAGGACGTGCCCAAGCGCCGCTTTACCATCGCCGGCCAGAGCTATCCACAGCCGAGTCCCTACGACCGCCTGATTCTCGAGAACCTGGTGCGCTACCAAAACGAGGAGGTGGCGATCGTCGCCGCCGAGTCCGAGGAGGCCGCCGACAAGGCGCTCAAGCTCATCAAGGTCGACTACGAGGTGCTCGAGCCCCTGCTCGACTTTACCCAGGCACTCGATAACGACATCGTTGTCCACCCCGAGGGCGACGTGACCTTTATGTTCCCGCAGGGCGGCGACGTTCCGCGCAACTTGGTGTGCAGCGGTACCAGCGATTTTGGTGACCTTGACGAGGCCTTCGCCCAGAGCGACATTGTCTTTACCCGCACCTACACCAGCCAGGCCACGCAGACCGCGCCCATGGAGACCTTCCGCGCCTTCGCGACGACCGACGCGTTCGGGCGCATCTCGGTGACCACCTCTACACAGGTGCCCTTCCACGTTCGCCGCATGGTCGCGCAGTCGCTCGACATTCCGCAGTCGCAGGTGCAGGTCATCAAGCCGCGTATCGGTGGCGGCTTTGGCTCCAAGCAGACGGGCTGCTGCGAGATCTTCGTGGCGTTCGTCACCCAGCAGACCGGCCGTCCGAGCTATTGCTGCTACACCCGCGAGGAGACCATCACTGCAGGCAACTCGCGTCACCAGATGCAGATGACCGTTAAGCTAGGCGCCATGAACGACGGCACCATCACGGCTATCGACCTGCATACGCTGTCCAACGCCGGTGCGTATGGCGAGCACGCCACCACGACGATCGGCCTTTCGGGCCACAAGAGCTTGCCCATCTACAACCACGTGAAGGCGAGCCGCTTTAGCTGGGACGCCGTCTACACCAACACCAACCGCGGTGGCGCGTATCGCGGCTACGGTGCCACCCAGGGCCAGTTTGCCGTGGAGAGTGCCGTCAACGAGCTCGCCGACATGCTGCGCATGGACCCCGCCGACCTGCGCCTTAAGAACATCGTGCGCGAGGGCGAGGTCATGCCGCAGTATTACAACGAGAAGCTCAACGCCTGCGCGCTCGACCGCTGCCTGCTGCGCGCGATGGACATGATCGGTTGGCGCGACAAGCCTCTGGCCGTGGACCTGGGCGACCGCGTGCGCGCCCTGGGCTGCGCGCTTACCATGCAGGGCTCGGGCATCTCCAACGTGGACATCGCCGGCATCGACATGCGCCTGGAAGAGGATGGATTCATTACCATCGGCACCGGCGCCACCGATAACGGCATGGGCGTCGACACGATCCTGGCGCAGATTGCCGCCGAGGAGCTGGGCGTTGAGAGCTCGCTCATTGTGGTGCGCGGCGTGGACACCGACGTGTCGCCGTTCGACGCCGGCTCGTACGCGAGCTCGGGCACGTGCGTGACGGGCCTTGCCGCCAAGAACGCCGCAACCGAGCTCCGTGAGAAGATTTGCGCCAAGGCAGCCCAGATGTGGGATGTGGACGCCGCCGATGTGGTCTTCGATGGCCAGTACGTGCGTCTGTCTGACGAGCGTGCCGCGCGCGAGCAGAATCGCTACCTCACGCTGCGCGACTTTGCCAACCTGTGCGTCAAGAACATCGCGGGCGGCGACGCGCTCACCTCGCACGCCTCTGCCTGCCTGCCCGTTTCGCCCCCGCCGTTTATGGCCGGCATTGCCGAGGTCGAGGTCGACAAGGCCACCGGCAAGGTGACCGTGGTGGACTACGCGGCGGCCGTTGACTGCGGCACCGTTATCAACGAAGCGCTCGCGCGCGTTCAGGCCGAGGGCGGCATTGCCCAGGGGATCGGTCACGCGCTCTACGAGATCGTTGAGCATGATGACCGCGGCCGCCTGCGCACCGGCAACTTTATGAGCTACAAGCTGCCCACGCGTCTGGATATCGGCAGCATTCGCGTGGCCTTTGAGCCGAGCTACGAGCCGACGGGTCCATTTGGTGCCAAGTCGATCGGCGAGGTCGTCATCAACACGCCGCTCGCCGCCGTGGCCTCGGCCGTGGCACACGCCACCGGCCATCAGGTCCGCTCGCTGCCGATCACGCCCGAGAAGGCCTTGCTGGGGGAGTAGCGGGTCAGCGAACAAGTCGTAATTTGCGGGGCGGGGCAACTCGCCCCGCCTTTTGCACTCGTGGTGAGGTCGTGAGCCTGTAAAACGTGTGCGTGCGCTTGCCGCTCGTATCTGCTATCATTCCTAGTCTGTGCGCTCATGCGGGCGTGGCGGAATTGGTAGACGCGCCAGATTTAGGTTCTGGTGGGATTCCCGTGAAGGTTCGAGTCCTTTCGCCCGCACCAACGCACCCGCGTCGGCTTATGCCCTCGCGACGCTTGTTGCATAAAGGTACCAGCACCTCAGATAAGCTGGGCAGTATGAGGAGGAACGTGTTGAACATCACCGCTTCTGACGTCAAGGACGCCAAGCTCACCGCTACGGTCACCATCCCGGCCGCCGACGTCGACGCCGCGATCAAGAAGGCCTACAAGGACACCGCCAAGAAGTACCGCTTCCCGGGCTTCCGCGCCGGTAAGGCCCCCCGTCCGGTCATCGACTCCGCTCTTGGCGCCGAGGCTACCCTCGCTCAGGCCACCAACGACCTGATCGCCGCCAACGAGCCTGCCGTCCTCAACGAGCTGGACATCGTCCCCACCAAGAGCGGTGACTACAAGGAGCTCGACCTCGCCAAGGATCACGAGGACTACACCTACACCGTCGAGTTCTCCCTGCGTCCCGCCGCTGAGCTCTCCTCCTTCGACGCCGTCGAGATCGAGATGCCCCCTGCGGAGGTCACCGAGTCCGAGATCAACAACCAGGTCGAGATGCTCCTCAACTACCGTGCCACCTTCGAGGACGTCGAGGGTCGCGCCGTCGAGGCCGAGGACTACGTCACCGTCGACCTCAAGGCCGTCGAGAACGCCGACAACTTTGCCGCCGAGGGCCGCATGCTCATCGCCGGTAGCGACAGCAACCCTAAGGAGTTCAACGAGGCCCTGATTGGCGCCAACGTTGACGACGTCAAGACCGTCACCTGGACCGACGAGGTCGAGGAGGGCGAGGAGGCCGAGACCCACACCGTCGAGGTCACCGTCAAGGGCATCAAGGTCCGCAACACCCCCGAGCTCACCGACGAGCTCGTCAAGTCCGACTTTGGCTTCGACAGCATCGACGCCATGCGTGACGCCATCAAGATCGAGATCGAGCAGGACAAGGCTTCCCGCCTCCCGGCCGAGAAGGAGAACCGTTGCGTCTCCGCTCTCGCCGAGCGCCTGCAGCTCGAGGAGATGGACGCCGACTACGAGCAGTCCGTCTTTGAGGAGCTTGGCCAGAACTTCCTGTCCAACCTCGCTGCCCGCGGCATGACGCTGGACACTTGGCTGCCCGCTTCCGGTCTGACCATGGAGCAGTTCATCGGCGACCTGCACAAGCAGGCCAACGACGTCGCTCGTGAGTCCCTGGCTCTCGACGCCCTGGCCCGCGAGCTCAAGATTGAGGTCACCGAGGACGACGTCAACGCCGAGTTCGAGAAGGCTGGCGTCAAGGACGTCGAGGCTTCCAAGGCCGAGTTCATCGCCGACGGCCGCATGCCTGCCGTCCGCGAGTCCATCCGTCGCTCCAAGGCCGTCGACCACCTGGTCGAGAACGCCAAGGTGACCGAGGTCGACGAGACCGCCAAGGACGCCGAGTAATTCTCGCCACCTTGCCCGCGAGCGCATGCGTGCGCCCGTGATGGGGTAAAGTTATACACCGGTTATCCGGTTGCTTCGTACGGTGCCAGCCAATGCATAGCATGCGGGCACCGTACGTTTATCTAGAACCAATTTGGTCCGTAAGAGAGAAATGGAGATGCGTATGATCGCTAAGTTCGATTCCGCCCTCGTGCCATACGTTATCGAGCAGACGCCGCGCGGCGAGCGCAGCTACGATATCTATTCGCGCCTGCTCAACGACCGCATCATCTTCTTGGGCGAGGAGATCAACTCCGTCAGCGCCAACCTGGTCGTTGCCCAGCTGCTGCATCTTGAGAGCCAGGATGCCGAGAAGGATATCTCGCTCTACATCAATTCGCCCGGTGGCGAGGTCTACTCAGGCCTGGCGATTCTGGACACCATGAACTTCATCAAGCCTCAGGTCTCCACCATTTGCGTGGGTATGGCCGCGTCTATGGCCGCCGTGCTGCTTTCGGCCGGCGCCAAGGGCAAGCGCTTCTGCCTGCCGCACTCCAAGGTTATGATTCACCAGCCCAGCGGCGGTGCCCAGGGTCAGCAGACCGAGATCGAGATCGTGGCCGAGGAGATCAAGAAGACCCGTCGCGAGCTCAACCAGATCCTGTCCGACGCCTCGGGCCAGCCCATCGAGAAAGTCCAGGCCGATACCGAGCGCGACAACTACCTGACCGCTGCCGAGGCCCTCGACTACGGCCTGATCGACCGTATCGTCACCTCGCGCGACCTCGCCGCTAAGGACGCCTAGGATGGCCGGTAACATGCAGGACAACTTCGACGAGAACGGCAACCCTATCCGCTGCTCCTTCTGCGGAAAAGAGCAGGGACAGGTTCGTCGCCTTGTTAAGGGTCCGACCAATATCTTTATCTGCGACGAGTGCGTCGCCGCCTGTTCCGAGATCCTTGAGGAGTCGCTGGCTTCGGACTTTATGGACGCTGCCCGCAACGGCAAGCTGCCGGGCTTCCTCAACGACCACGGCCAGGCTGCCGGTCAGCCCGCTGTAGATCCTGAGGCCGAGGGTTTTGAGCTCGAGGACGACGCCCGCCAGGTCATCACGCACGTGCCGACGCCGCACGAGATCTATGACGAGCTTTCAGCCTATGTCATGGGCCAGGAAGACGCCAAGCGCGCCATGTCGGTTGCCGTGTACAACCATTACCGCCGTGTAATCGAGGGCGGCGCTGCGCTTTCGGCCTTTGACGACGGCTTGGACTCGCAGCTCGACGATGATATGGACGAGGTGGAGCTCGCCAAGTCCAACATCTTGCTGCTCGGTCCCACCGGTACCGGTAAGACCCTGCTCGCCCAGACGCTCGCGCGCATCCTCGAGGTGCCGTTTGCCATCGCTGACGCCACCGCGCTTACCGAGGCCGGCTACGTGGGCGAGGACGTGGAGAACATCCTGCTCAAGCTCATCAATGCCGCCGATGGCGATATCGAGCGCGCGCAGGTTGGCATTATCTACGTGGACGAGATCGACAAGATCGCCCGCAAGGCCGAGAACCTCTCCATTACCCGCGATGTTTCGGGCGAGGGCGTTCAGCAGGCGCTGCTTAAGATTCTTGAGGGCACGGTGGCAAGCGTTCCGCCCACCGGCGGCCGCAAGCATCCCCAGCAGGAGCTGCTGCAGATCGACACGACCAACATCCTGTTCATCTGCGGCGGTGCCTTTGTGGGTCTGGACAAGATCATCGCCGACCGTGTGGGCAACAAGGGCGTGGGCTTTAACTCCGAGATCGCCGGCCCTACCTCGGTCGACGAGAACGACCTGCTGCGCCAGGTGCTCCCGCAGGACCTCAACGCCTTTGGCATGATCCCCGAGTTTGTGGGACGTACGCCCGTCGTCACCCAGACGCAGGCGCTCGACGAGGACGACCTGGTGTCGATCCTGACCGAGCCCAAGAACGCCGTGGTGCGTCAGTATCGCAAGATGTTCCAGCTGGAGGACGTTGAGCTTGAGTTTGAGGATGCCGCCCTGCACGAGATCGCCCGCATGGCGCTTGCCCGCAAGACCGGAGCCCGCGGCCTGCGCTCCATCTGCGAGGACGTGCTGCAGCAGACGATGTTCGACCTCCCCAGCGAGGAGGGCGTCACCAAGGTCATCGTGACCGAAGCCTCCGTAAAGGGCGAAGAACAACCCCAGCGCATCTACGGGTAAATCAGCCTAAAACATGTTTGCAAATAGCCTCCGACCACCCGCGGTCGGAGGCTATTTTATATATGCGCAATAACCCCAACTACCTGTGCTATTCTGTGTGTTTGTTTAAGCCTTGGCAAAGTCATTTCAGACTGAAGTAATCGATACCTAAGGGGAGGAATGTAGGCCCGATTTTCGTAGATTCCGCACGAGCCGAAGACCACGTAATGTGGTCTTCGAGCGAGCCCAGGACCTGACCGAGCGAAAATCGGGCCTACATTCCTCCCCGGCGGGACAGGGAGAGATATATGGAAGAGATGCCCAAGAACTACGATCCGTCGACCAACGAGCCGGCGATCCTGCAGAAGTGGCTCGACGGCGGCTACTACAAGCGCCGTGAGGGCGTGGGCGACTGCACCGTCACCATTCCGCCTCCCAACGTGACCGGCAAGCTCCACATGGGTCACGCCACCGACGACTCCATCCAGGACGCCATCATCCGTATGGCCCGCATGCGCGGCAAGTCCACGCGCTGGGTGCTCGGCACCGACCACGCGGGTATCGCCACGCAGACCAAGGTCGACAAGAAGCTCAAGAGCGAGGGCATCAGCCGTCTGGAAATCGGTCGCGATAAGTTTGTTGACGCCTGCTGGGATTGGACCCACGAGTACGGCGGCATCATCGTCGAGCAGATCAAGCGCATGGGCTGCTCCGTCGACTTTGATAACGAGCGCTTCACCATGGACGAGGACTACGCCCAGGCCGTGCGTAAGGTCTTCTGCGACTGGTACCACGACGGCCTGATTTATCGCGGCAAGCGCATCGTCAACTGGTGCCCCAACTGCACCACCGCCATTTCGGACGACGAGGCCGAGTATAAGGACGAGAAGGGCCACCTGTGGCACCTGCGCTACCCGCTGACCGAGCCGGTCAACGGCCAGGACTACATCGTCGTCGCCACCACGCGCCCCGAGACTATGCTCGGCGACACGGGCGTCGCCGTCTCCCCGAAGGACCCCGAGAAGGCCGCCTTCGTGGGTAAGACCGTCAAACTCCCCATCGTCGACCGCGAGATCCCCATCTTTGAGGATTGGCATGTCGACGCCAACTTTGGCTCCGGCTTCGTTAAGGTCACGCCGGCCCACGACCCCAACGACTACGCCATGGGTCAGGCCCACGACCTGCCGCAGATCAATATCTTCGATGAGCACGCGGTGGTCGTTGAGGGCTACGGCGAGTTCACCGGCATGAACCGCGACGAGTGCCGCGAGGCCGTCATCAAGTGGTTTGAGGAGCACGACCTGCTCGATCATGTCGACGAACTCGATCACTCCGTCATGCACTGCTACCGCTGCGATGCCGCGCTTGAGCCGTGGCTGTCCGAGCAGTGGTTCGTCGCTGTCGATAAGCTCAAGGGGCCGGCGCTCGACGCCGTCAACTCCGGCAAGGTCACCTTCCATCCCGCGCGCTGGACGCAGACCTACACCACCTGGATGGAGAACCTTAAGGACTGGTGCATCAGCCGCCAGCTGTGGTGGGGCCACCGCATTCCCGTGTTCTACTGCGAGGACTGCGGCTGGGAGGACGCCCTTACCGAGGACACCGACGTGTGCCCCAAGTGCGGCGGCCATCACGTGCACCAGGACGAGAACGTGTTGGACACCTGGTTCAGCTCGCAGCTGTGGACTTTCGCCACGCAGGGCTGGCCTCAAAAGCCGGAGCTGCTCGAGGGCCATCACCCCACGACGGCGCTCGTCACCGCGCGCGACATCATCGCGCTGTGGGTCGCCCGCATGGTCATGAGCTCGCTGTACTTCCTGGACGAGGTGCCGTTTAAGGACGTCGTCATCTACCCGACGATTCTTGCCAAGGACGGCAGCCGCATGTCCAAGTCCAAGGGCAACGGCGTTGACCCCATGGACCTCATTGGCGTGTACGGTGCCGACGCCATGCGCTTCAACCTGCTCACGCTGTGCACCAATAACCAGGACGTCAAGTTCGACGCGAACATCGACAAGAAGACCAAGAAGCTCATCGACAGCCCGCGCACCGAGCAGGCTAAGTCGTTTGTGACTAAGATCTGGAACGCCAGCCGCTTCCTGCTTATGAACATGGAAGGCTACACGCCCGGTGAGCCCGTCGTGGAGACGCCGGCCGACGCCTGGATGTTCAGCCGTCTGGCCAAGGCCGTCAAGATGGTCACCGAGGGTATCGAGAAGTACACCTTTGGCGATATGGCTCGCGGCGTGCAGCAATTCTTCTGGAACGAGGTCTGCGACTGGTACGTCGAGGTCACCAAGGCCCGCCTGAAGGGCGAGGGTCGTCTGCAGGCGCAGCGCAACCTGATCTTTGTGCTCGATACCTCCATTCGCCTGATGCACCCGCTCATGCCGTTTGTCACCGAGGAGATCTGGGACAACATGCCGGCGAGCGTGCTCGACCTGGACGCCGAGGGCAACGTGGATCGCGCCGAGGCGCTCATGATCGCCAAGTGGCCCGAGCCCGCCGACTACGCCAAGTATGTCGACGAGGACGCCGAGCGCGCGTTTGAGCTGTGCCGTGCCGTCGTGTCTGCCGCCCGCGCCACCCGTTCGCGTTATC
>CALFGH010000142.1 GCA_937958315.1 uncultured Collinsella sp.
CGCCAAGGCCACAGCCGACGCCTGCTCCAATGCCGCAGCCCGCGCCGCAACCCGTGGCGAATGCCGCAGCTATCCCTGCGGTTCCTGCGCTTACGCTTGCCGATCCAGTTATGGGTGAGCAGCTTCGTCTCACGGACGCTGCCGTGCTTGGACGCAACGTGTTTCCTTCTATGGCTTCGAACTTTGCCATGTCCCGGCAGCATGCCAGCGTTCGTTTTGAGCGGGGCACATGGATGGTTGCCGATGAGGGGTCCAATAACGGAACGGCTCTTATGCGTGGCGGCCAGATCCTCAACTTGGTTCCCGGCGTGGCCCAGCCGATTCATACTGGCGATACGCTGCTCATTCCGGCTGCGTCTGGCGAATTTGCCCAATTGCGTTTGACGGTTACTGTGGAGGAACCGCCTGCGGCGCAACCCGTGCAGACCCAGGCTTGGTCTGCACCTCAGCCCGCGTCTGCTGCGGCACCGGTTGTTTCTGCTGCTGGTGAGTCTGCGGGTGTCGAGGGCTGGTTTGTCGAGTGTCCCGAGTGCGGTCGTTTGCATCTCGTTGCTGATGAGCGTGCGAAGGTTGGGGATGGCTGTGAGGAATGCGGTTGCTCGCTTGCACGTACCTCGGCCGTGTACCGTACACTCGATCCGGGCGAGGATTACGCCGATGTTCGTTAGCCATGTGCTTGCCCCCGTCGTCTCGCTGGGTCCGGGAGAACGTATTGTTGTCTGGACCGCTGGTTGTTCAAAGCGTTGCGCCGGATGTATTTCGCCCCAATGGCGCAACCAGCTGCCCGAGCAGGATGTCGACGTTGATGAGCTTGCGCAGATGTTGCTCGATGCGGCGCGCGAACATGGCGTACATCGGCTGACGGTTTCGGGTGGAGATCCGCTCGAGCAGGCATCAGAGCTCGTGAAGCTACTGGCAACGATCCGCTGCGCTTACGATGACATTCTCGTTTACACCGGATTTACGCTCGAAGAGTTGCCGCAGGTGATCGGTGCGGATACGTGGGAGACGCTTAAGTCTCTTATCGATGTGCTGATTGACGGTCCGTACGTAGACGAGCTCAACGTGCCCGATTGTGCGCTGCGCGGCTCGACTAACCAGCGCGTAATCTACCTGAGCGACCGCCCACACGATGATTACGACCAGTATCTTCAACAGCCTCGTCAGCTTCAAAACTATGTCCAGGACGGCACGGTTATCACCGTTGGTATTGCCGACCGCTACCACCATGAATTGTCTGCCAAGGAGGTATAACACATGGCAACTGATTTCGAGCGCCAATCCTGGCAGCGCGAGATGCTCAACTTTAAAGGAGTGAAGAGCCTCTTTATCCTTGAGGGCAACGTCAACGACAAGTATCCCGATGTGATTGACGGCGGGCTCCAGTTTTCGGAGCTTGCCGAGGTCGTACGGGGCCTTTTTGAAGACGCCAATGGCTCAGTTGAGTACAACGTGGCATATTTTGACCCCATCCAGTTGTTCTCGGGCAGCATGGGCAACGTCGATTGCAAACGCCTGGTGTCGCTGGCCCATGACGAGGCTTCCAAGAGCGACGACCGCATGATGGAGGCGAACGCCTGCATCGCCGATGGCCGCCAAGCATATGCCACCGAGCAGTCGAGCCTGCCATCATACGGCGAGGTCATCCGCTCCATGCTGCGCCTGAAATACAACGACAATCCCGATGGCGGCACCGAGGCCAAGCCGCTTTGTGTGATCGTCAACATGGCGTCGCGCCTGCTTGCATCCTCGACCGGTCTTATGCCCGACGAGACGCAGTTTTTCCTCAACTTGTACCTTGGCGCCAGCAAAGCACGCCTTATTAACCGCACGGCTGTCAACACGCTCATTCTTGTAACGGATAACGTGCGCAACCTGCCCGTGTGGTTTATCGAGGAGAACCCCTTCTTGCGCACCATCACGCTGCCGCATCCCGACCGCGACATGCGCGAAGCCTATATTCAGAGCAAGTTTGGCTTTGGCGAGGCGCTGTCCGATTCCGATGACCGCGCGGTGCGCCGCTTTATCGACACCACCGACGGTATGAGCGTTAAGGAGCTCGAAGGCCTGCAGCGCATGTATCAGCGCGATATGCAAAACCCCGATGCTTCCATCGAGGCCATCCTTCCCAAGCTCGTCGACGTGTATAAGTACGGTTTTCGCGAGAACAAATGGCAGCAGATGTTCGAGAAACTCGAAGAGGATCCCGAGGCAAAGATCAAGCGCCGCGTGAAGGGCCAGGACGAGGCCGTCGAGAAGGCCGTCACTGTGCTCAAGCGCTCCGTCATGGGTCTTTCGGGCGCCACCCATTCATCTGGCTCCAAGCCCAAGGGCGTCCTGTTTTTGAGCGGCCCTACCGGTACCGGTAAGACCGAGATCGTTAAGGCCATTACGGAGCTCCTCTTTGGCGATGAGCGCAGCATGCTGCGTTTTGATATGTCCGAGTACGGTGCCGAAAACTCCGACCAAAAGCTCTTTGGTGCTCCTCCGGGATACGTGGGCTATGCCGAGGGCGGTCAGCTGACCAATGCGGTCAAGGCCAATCCGTTCTCGGTGGTTCTTTTCGACGAGATCGAGAAGGCCGCGCCCAGCATTATGGACAAGTTCCTGCAGATCCTCGAAGATGGCCGCCTGACCGATGGCCAGGGTAATACCGTGTACTTCTCTGAGACGGTCATCTTCTTTACGAGCAACATCGGCTTTTCCAAGATTGAGATCGATGCACAGGGCAACGAAGTTCGTAATACAATCGCGCCCAACACGCCCTATAACGAGATTTGCGAGCGCGTGCGCACCGAGATGGATCGCGAGTTTAAGCCCGAGTTCTTGGGCCGTATTGGCGACAACGTGGTGATCTTTAACTTTATCGACGACGCCGTGGCGCTTCAGATCCTCAATTCCAAGATCGATGCCGTTAACCGCAACGTGCATAAGGCACAGCCCGATATTACGGTTGAGGCGACCGATGCCGCCCGCGAGCTGCTGCACTCCATTGCCATGACGGACGCCGTCAAGGCCAAGGGCGGCCGCGGCATTGGCAACCTGGTGGAGAGCGGTTACCTTAACGGGCTTTCCGATTTTCTGTTTGAGCACCGCGCCGAGTGGCGTGGTCGTCCCGGCATGATTGCACGCGCCGTGCCGCAGGGCGAGGGCGAGGATGCGCATATCGCATTTGAGCTCGTGCCCGGATCGATGGGAGGCGATTGGCGATGACGAAGTTTATCGCTGCAGCAAAAACTCAAGCGGGAACCAATCACCCCGTCAACGAGGACCGTTTGCTTCTTGACGGTAATGTCCTTTGCTATGGCCTGGTAGGCGATTGCGAGCGCGAGATGGGCTGCATGGCAGTCTTTGACGGCGTGAGCGAAGGCGGGCACGGAGCGGCCGCCTCGACTCTTGCTGCTCAGGCGTTTGCGCAGGCCGTGCGCGTCTTTGATACCGATGCTGTCAACGCGTTACAGGAGCGTCTGCGCATGGCGGGCGAGCGAGCCGAGAACGATGTTGAGACGTATGCGGCTCGCTATGGACTGTCTGTTGCCGCATCCACGGTTGCCGGCCTCGTGGTTGCTCCTGACGGGCACGGTGCTGTTTTTAATGCCGGCGATTCTCGCGTGTACCGACTGCGCGGCGGTGTGCTTGCCGTGCTTAGCTGTGACCATACGCCTGAGCGGCGCGTGGGCGGCGTTGGCGCTGAATACAGGGATGATGCCGTTTCGCATTGTATTGAGCTCGCGATTGGACTCAATCAGGGCGGTCGCAATCTTGAGGTCAAGACGACCGTGATGCTTCCGGGCGATCGCTATCTGATCTGTTCCGATGGTATCGATGGGCAGATTGCACAGGAACGTTTGCAGCAGATGCTTGCGAGCGATTCGACATGTGCGCAGTTGTGCGAAGAGCTGTATGCCGAGGCTCGGGTGAACGGCTCGACGGACGATGCAACGCTGATTGTAATTGAAGTGGGGGAGTAGCCATGTCTGATGAGACGATTACGGTACACCGAGATGGTGGCAATGGCAATGATGAGACCGTAACGGTGCGCCGCGGGAATGCGCCCGTAGGGGGAGAGACGGTTACCGTGAACCGTGGCGACCAGGCCTCTGCGCCTGGAGAGACCGTGACGGTACGTCGAGCCGACGCTCCGGCATCTGGTGAAACGGTCACCGTCCGCCGCGACGACGCGCCATCGACAAACGAAACCGTAACGGTGCATCGCCCGATGACCGAATCGAATGGTGAAACAGTAACGGTTGCGAGACCGTCTGTTGGTGCGTCCGCCGACGGCAAGACCGTTACTGTTTCACGCCCTGGTACTTCTGCGGCAGGCGAAACTGTCACGGTGCCGCGCGCTGCGAGCCCCGACGGCCAGACGGTAACTGTCTCGCGCGGCGCCACGGCCAGTCCCAACGGTGAAACGGTGACCGTTTCTCGTGGGGGCGCACATGCTGCCGCTGCATCTGCCTCGCCTTTTGTTGCGGAGAATGCGACGGTTGTCTCGAATGACGGACAGCAGTTTATTATTCATTTGGGACAGGTCATTGGCCATGGCGGTCAATCTACCATTGTTGCCGCCGAGCGGGTGAGCGATGGTTTGGCATGCGTTGCCAAGGTTTTTAAGCCTCTTGTGGGCGCCGAGCGTTCGGCATATCAAAAGGTGGTAAGCGCCGTAATGGGGCTTAATGGCCGCCCCGTGTCTCAAACGCATCTGCTGCCCATCTTTGCCTATCTGCACCAGGGCCTGAGCGCGACCGAAGTGGGTGCTGCGGCTCCTCAGCTGTGGGATGTTTCCATTACGCCGCTGGCCACATGCCTTTTTGATCGTCCCCGTAGCAAGAATATGGTTAAGAGCCGCGTGATTCCCGAGCTCAGCCAGGCAATCGAGTTGCTCCATACCGAGCTTGGCATTGTCCATCGTGACATTAAGCCGCAGAACGTCTACCTGTACGACAAGCAGATCGTGCTCGGAGATTATGGCTCCGCCCGCTCGCTTGCCGGATTTGACAGCCGACTGACGAACACCATGACGCGCTCCGACGGCTACACGCCCGGTCGTGGCGGCATGGTCGACCCTCGTAACGACTGGTATTCGTTTGGCTACACGATCTGGACGCTCTACGAAAACAATGTCCATCCGCTGCAGGAGTTCATAAACGACAATACGCTTTCCGATCGCCAAGAGACGGGCGAGCCTGCAGACTTCAACCATCCGGAAGATGCGACCTTGGGGAACCTGCTCAAGGGTTTGACGTTTGAGCTATCGGGCGAGCGCTTTGGCTACGAAGAGGTCAAAGACTGGATGGCCGATCCAGAACATTTCTATCGCAAACTTCCCACCATGGATGCCGGTAGCGCACGCAAACCTTACGAGTTTGCCGGCAAGCTGTATAGCGATCCGGTGTTGCTCGCTCGCACGCTGTCCTCCAATTGGGACGAGGCCAAGCTTCGCATGAGCCAGCAGCAGCTCGAAAACCTGATGGGCGACTGGGGTGAAAATGACCTGCAGACCAGGATTCACCAGTTGGTCGAAGAGGATATCCAGACAGCGTCCAATCCCGACCTGGCCCTTGCTTGCGTAATCTATGAGATGTCCAACGGCAAGATTATGTCGTGGCGCGGCGAGGATGTCTCGCTCACCGATGCGAGCGATGCCCTCCCGGCACGCATCGCCAAGATGGATGTCACCGAAATTGATCGCTACGCCGTTCTGTCCGGTCTCGACGGGTCAAAATCGTCAGGCGTGCTGCCTTCGGGATTTTTATCTCGCATTCTTTCTCAAGACAACGATCTTAACGATGAGCGCGCAAAGCTTGCTGCCGATATTCATGAACTCGAAAAGTTGGCACTGCACTCGAGTGATCCTCATTTCGCCGCTTGTTTATTCAAGGGGTTGCTGACGCGCAACGAGGAGAAAAGTTCTGCTGCTCAGACGGTGCTTATGTCGGTTGTTAATCGTCCGGCGGCGTTTTTTGGCGTTTGCTCGTCGGCTCACAAGCTGGATGAATTCTTGCTCAATTTTGCGGGCGTTTCTGAGATGGCGGCAATTATCTCGGCTCGAGATGCGGCAACTTCGCACGGAGCCGTCGATATAGATGTCGTGATCGATTATATGGATAAGGTCGCGGTCAATAAGAAAGCGGTGCGCGCGTTTTATCGTAAATTTGGTAGCTATGCTGCTTGGCTGTGGCTTGCCGCCCACACCGACCTCTACGACTCGGCCCAAGGCTCTGTGGGCGAGGCGGTTAAAGTTGCCCTGCTCGGATTGAATCCGCCGGCAAACACTGCCGTTTCCATGCTCATTCAGGCTGGTTCCAACGCGCGTCTTGAGGGAATCAAGCTTCGGGAAGATATGGAGCTCACGCCTGTTCCGTATGTGAACGGCTGGGAAGTCGACGGAAAGCACGGAACGCGCCCCTGCACGCGCAATGCGCTGTTTTGCGCTCAGGTCGGCGACGATGCCGTGCCACGCGGCTATGTGGCCGAGCTTATATCCCAAGGCGTTGACGAGCGGTTGCTCGCGGCTCGCGGCGTAAGGCTTCTTGCAGATGAAAGCTTGATCTCCTCTGCCGAATATGCTGAGTTCCTCGAGGATAGCCGCGGTGTTGCAGACGGCTCCTTAAAGGCCGCTATCGAGCAGGATACACGCGATTACGGTGTCGTTGAGGGTATTGCCGATAGCGATGCTCGCGCTGCTGCCATAAAGAAGGAGCAGCGGGGTGTTTTGATGTATACCGTTCTTGCGGCGCTTCTTTACTGCATCCTTATCATGTGCTCCCGTGGTGCCTTCGGTCAGCTGATTGTTTCTTGGGGTTCGTTTGGTCCGCTTGCGGGCATTTTCCTGGCGGTTGCGTTTATTGGCTGCTTTGGTTTTCTCGCTCTCAATCTTCTGCGCTCTTATTCGGCCGCCGATCGTGTTAGCGCGCTTAGGAACGATATCGATGCCAATTCGGATGCGCTTGAACGATATTTGCTCCAGCTCGTTGAGTTTGCCGATCGTAAGGGGCAGGTTTTTGAGGAGCTTGCGATGTCGGCAGACGACAAGCCTCTTGCTCAGGTCGGTTCGCTTGCATTTTCAAGTGGTCGTGCGCCGGCGGCGTTTTACATGGATCCGCAGTTGATGGACAGACTGGGACGCTATGCTGGCCGCTTGGTCGTTTTCGTTCCGCTTGTCACCAGCGCCTTTGGGTTTATGGGAACGATGTTTGTTGATGGCGACACGTTTACCAAGCTTGACGTGGTAATGGCGATTCTCATCGGTGGGATGACGGTCATGCTTCTCTTTGGAGACGATGCTCACCCCGGTAGTGCGAAGTCGATTCGCACCTGGCTTTTCTCTTGGATCCTGCCGATCGTCATCGAGTTTTTCCTCTGGGGTATCGTGACCATTGCACAGCTGCTTAGTATCTTCGGATTTATTGTGATGCTGATTGGCTTTGGTATCTGCGCGTTCTTCTTCTACCTTTTCCTTTCCGCCTAATAGAGCGGGTCGCTCTTTTCATGAACTGTTTTGGGTCGCCAAGGAGGGTTTCTGACTCCTTGGTGACCTGTTAATTTTGATAAACGATAGGAGCATGGTATGCCCACGCTACGACTGGGGAATCTTTTCTCGGATTCCAATAATGGTCGCCAACGGCGACCGGTGGTGCCTCGACCGCAGGTTCCCAATACACCGCAACGCAATGATGGCCTCCATGGCACCGAGCGACGCGCCATGGCTGCCTTTGATGACATGTTGGGTATTGAGAACGTGGCGTCTCAACGCGGCTCTCAAACAAATACACACTCGCGTTCGAACATGGCTCAACGTGAGATTCGAAACGACGTGGTGATCAATGAGGGCCTGGGCTCGTACGATGGGCGTCCATGTTCTATTAGGATTTACGAGAACCACCTTGAGATTATCGCCAAGCGTGAGGGGTCAACGCTCGATAACCATTCTGTGGTCAAGTCGCTCGTTCCAGGCTTGGGTCATAGCAAGGCGGTGGCGGGCAGGCTTTTCGCTCCGGGCAATTCCAATCCGCCGATTATCATCCCCTTTAATTCGCTGAGCGGGTTTCAAGAAGTGAGCGGCTTTATGCCCACGTTCGTCTTTAACCGGCGTAATCCTCAGACCAGAAAGATGGAGACGCACACTATCAAGACGGTGACCAGGGAGTTTGGGTATGCGCTTAACCGCTATGCCCAGACACACTTCCATTACTAATAGATAAAGGCAAAACATATGGCAAACGATAAACAGCAAGAAGGCTTGTCGGCGCAAGAGCGTCTCGCGCGTCTTTATAGTGCTCGTGCTGAGGGACAGCAGGAGGACGCGACATCGTTCGCGGGTGAGACTGCGGGAGCGTCCATTTCGTCAGATGTACCGCAGGCTCAAACGGTTTCTACTCAGGAGCGTCTCGACCGCCTGCGTGCGCGCCGCGCCGGCGTGCCTCTTCCGGGCGATCCGGAGGCGGCTACTCCGGTTAACAACGAGGGCGCGAATCGCCCTCGCTTTAACATCAATCTTTCGCGCATTGTGGACGCGATTCCCACCATTGTTCGGTATTTCCCGCTGCGTATTTTTACGGTTTGGGGACTTTGCTCGGTCTGGTACCGCATGTACTTGAACGTTGGCGGAGACGATGTGTTGCATACGGGGCTTCCGGCGCCAGGGTATAGCGCATTCAATCCATTCGCTTTGGCCGCCGTTGTATTCATCGGCCTTCTCGTAGTTGTGACGGAAATCATTGCCGGCCCTTTGAGCATGATCATTAAGCAGCTAATCATCGGCGCCACGTATTTCTTCCGCGGTTCCGCCGCCACCCGCGAGGCCCGCGACCGCGCCCACGCCAACTTCAGCCTGCGCCGGCTCGTCACCG
>CALFGH010000143.1 GCA_937958315.1 uncultured Collinsella sp.
TGGGCCGACATCGCCCGCGCCGTCTTCGATGCCGCCAACGGCAACGGGGACAAGGTTGTGCCGGTCAGCACCGCCGACTACTACGCGACCGCCGCCGGCCCCATCGCCCCGCGCCCGGTCCACTCCGCTCTCGACCTGTCCAAGCTCGAGTCGGTCGGCTTTCGCTTACCTGACTGGGAAACATCTATATTGAAATACTTAACCAGTTTGACTTAGTGCGAAGATACTATAGCGTTTTGGTCTTTTGGCGTATGCCTGATCATTTCGGATCGGCTATCTGTCAACAGCCTTGGCGATATTGTTGGGCAACGTTGAAGCTACTATTCCGAAAACAAATTCTAGTTTGAATGATTTACGAAGACCTTATGCAAATGATTATTCGCGGAATGTATATCGACTTTGATTTCTTACAGTAAAATTGGTATGTAAAATTTAGATTTTGAGAATGGAATTGAGTGTCCTACAGTCCAAGAACCCTTGTTGCCATTCCGGCATATAACGAGGAGGAGTGCATAGAAAACACCATATTCGAACTTAGGCAAGTCGCGCCTAAGTTCGATTTTGTAGTTATTAATGACGGATCTCATGACAGCACGCTTTCTATCTGTGAGCATATCGGCTGTAATATTATTAACATGCCAATTAACTGTGGCTTTACAGTTGGTTTCCAGACTGCGGCTCGATACGCAGTTGATCATGGATATGACTATATGATCCAATTTGATGCTGACGGGCAGCATCGTCCGGAGTATTTGTCTTCTCTTGTTGAGAAATCGGTAAATACTGGTTCCGACATCGTTATCGGTTCTAGGTTTCTGGCTGTCCGTAAAGATAAATCGATGCGCATGGTTGGTTCACGCATGATTACTGTATTGATTAAGATGTTGACCGGTCATCGCATAAGTGATCCCACATCTGGCTTCAGGCTGTTTAGTCGTCCTGTACTCGACAGATACTATTACGACAACACTCTTAATCCCGAGCCAGAGTCACTTGCTTTGTTTTTAAAACAAGGATACTCGGTCTCCGAAGTTCAGGTTTCGATGCGCGAACGTCAAGGTGGAGAGAGCTACTTAAATCCGGTCAAATCTATGCAGTATATGCTCCGGGTATTCGTAACGCTTCTTATTGTTCAGTGGTTTAGGTGATGGTTATGTCTATATCACTTCGCGTGTTGCTAATTGTCAGCGCTGCCGTTGTTTTGTTATTTGTAGTCCGAAAGCTTAAGAAGTCCCAGATGCAAGCTCTGGAATCGTTTTTTTGGCTGTTGTTTAGCTTGGCTTTGTGATTCTCGGCATTTTTCCTGAAATAGCAATCGTTTGTTCGGCGCTATTTGGTTTTGTTTCACCTTCAAACTTAGTGTTTTTGTATGTGATTGCCGTTCTCGTTGTGCGTGATTTCTGCAATTCACTACGCTTGGCTAAGTTGGAGGAACGCTTGAACTCTCTTGTTCAAGCGGTCGCTTTAGATAAATAGCACCTTTTTGGTAATTGGATTGTTTATGAGCGTTTGGATTTCATTTATTTGTGCGATTGCAGTAGCTACTTTTCTGCTGTTTTTTCCTGGATACCTTATACTTTTCCCTTTTAGGAGCATTCGGTTGCCAAAATTGGCAATTGCTCCAATCGTTTCTATTTTCATTACTTGTGTGACCGGAGTTATTACTTCGACGTTATTTCAATCTATTAACGTATGGGTTTTTATCTGCCTTGAACTAGTGATTCCGGTTTTTGTTTTGGTTGCATCTTTTGTTTGGCGCTGTGCGGGATCTGTTCGGATGTCTGCGGGATCCTGTTCTGGTTATTTGAATACTAAAGACGCTGATTTCCATCAAGCCTTGTACCTAGTCGTCGGTTTTATTGCTGCTATTTATGTCTTTGTTTCCGTTCTCGGTTCGCCTGAGTTTTTTTCAGTTTCGATTGACAACTCGTACCATCTCAATGAGATCCATGCGCTTGCCAGCACCGGCTGCTATTCTCCTACGGGAATAGGTGTTTACCCAACCGTTTCTGGATACGGTTCCGCCGAGGCTGGGTTTTATCCTGCCGCATGGCACGTAATTTGTGCACTGGTATGCAACGTTCTTTCTGTTAGTGCTGCTGTTGCTATTAATGCAGTGAATTTTTCGTTCGTTGCGTTCGTATTTCCGATGGGCTGCTTTGCGTTGATGAGTGCCATTACTGAAAAAAAGACCTGTCTCGCACTGGGAGCTTTAATTTGCATTTCTGCATATGCGTTCCCGTGGAGGCTGCTTACCTTCGGCGTCCTATATTCAAATCTTGCCGCTTTTTGTCTTATATGCTCAGTTTGTTCCGTATTCATAAGCCTAACTAAGGGCGAAGACCTGTCTATCCAAAACAGAGTCTTGTTGGCCTTTTTATTTTTTTTCGGGTTGTTCGACCTATTTTTGCTTCAACCAAATGGGGTTTTCTCTGTTGGCGTTTTGCTGCTTCCATACGCGGCTGCAAGGTTGTATAACTTTTGTATTGCGAAAAATCTCACTCCGCTTAAGTCATTTTCAGCTGCGGTTGGCCTAGTTGTTTGCTTTGTTGCCGCTTGGATCGTTGCGTATAATTTACCCATGATACAAGGGGTTGTTAGCGTTAGCTGGAATCACTATACGTCGGCTTCGCAAATGTTGGTCAATTTCCTCTGCCAGTCGTACTCTCCGGATTCTCCCAGTAATCTGGTCCTTGGTTTATTCGTCATTGTGGGATTGTTTTATGCTCTGCAGTGCGTTGAGCTTCGCTGGATGTCTGTTTCTTATTTTCTTGCGTTAGCCATCCATTTCTCCACAGGTGCTACAGAGGCAGTATTTAAACCGTGGTTTGCTGGATTTTGGTATGCTGATCCATATAGAACAGCTACGTTGTGCACGCTTGCTGCGTTTCCGTTGGCGGTCTTTGGTGCTTCGATTGTTTTCGATGAGCTAAGAAAGAGATTTCTTGACGGTAAGCATATGTCTGCCGGATCGTTCAATCGACTTTATCCCGCTATATTTGTCGTGCTTTTTGTTACGGCTGTTTTCTATCCCTCATTTCAGATTCCGGGCTTGCTTAACGTTGAAATGGTTTTTGGCAAAACAAGGAATGTAATTAAACAAGACTATGACATGTACAACCCAGAGGAACTAAACGCGAAAGAGCTGGAGTTTGCATCGTCTGTAAAGGAGATCGTGGGTGATTCCGTTGTTTTAAATTCGCCCTACGACGGATCAGCTTTTCTTTACGGGTCTTCTGATATTCAGGTGTACTATCGCTCTTTAAACAGCTCTCCCGAGAATGACCCTAACGAGTCGACTGCCAGTAGGGTCATAAGGCATGGACTCTATAAGTTCGGGACGAATTTGGAGATACAGGAGGCCGTTAAAGCGTCTGGTGCCCGTTATGTGCTATTACTCGATTCCGATAAGTGTAAATCAAGAGGTCATGTTTTTACGTATAACCCGGATGACTGGGATGGTATCGAGAAGATTAACGATAAGACTCCTGGGTTTACACTATTAAAAAAATCGGGGCATTCTAGGCTGTATCGCATCGATTTAGAGTAATTATTGTTTTAGTATCAATTGAAATTGGAGCCTCATGCAGTTTAAGTTGGCGAATCTCATCTTCAGTGGCAATCAGGCGCTTGATCAATTCCCGACTCTCTCTTTTAGAGAACTAGCCGGTAGGGCGATTTCTGATTCCCCATCTTCACTTAGATTATTGGGTTCTTCTTGGATTGATTTTTCTACTTATTTTAATTCTCTTTCTATAATGAAGTGGAAAGAGTACTCAAATGCTGGTTCCTTTTATCTTCATTTCAAATATCGGGGTGCTGGTTTCGATCTTCAGGAGAGGACCGTTGGAAATCTTGATTGGAGCTCCCGTGTTGTTCCGGACTCCAATCGCAGCTTCTCTTCTTCTGATGTTTGGGCTTCTGTTGATATCGAAATTACCGAGCAGACTTGTGAAACACTACATTCCTTCAGCATTGAAAGTGCCGGCGATTTGACGCTTGATGATGCCTATTATTATGCGGATGTTGATCCTTGCTGCATTCATCCAATCGAATTAGCTCTTGCTATTACGACATTTAAAAAAGAACAGTATGTCCTTAACAATCTGAATCTCATTAAAGAGGGGGTTCTTTCTGGTAAAGAGCCAATTTCGGAACATTTTCATGTCCATGTTGTCGACAACGGCAGATCGTTAGACTGCAACTCTGGATCGGATCTTATTTCGATTCATCCTAATCCAAATGTCGGCGGTTCCGGTGGGTTTGCTCGTGGCATGATTGAGGCGCTAGAGCAGAATCCTAAAGCGACTCATGTTCTCCTGATGGATGACGATGTTGAGGTTCTTCCTGAGAGCTTTATCCGCACGTTCAACCTGCTTTCTCTTCTCAAAGAAGAATATGTTGATGCCTTTTTGTCGGGCGCTATGATGAGCCTGGAAGAGCCCAATTTGCGCACCGAGGATTTGGGATTCTTTACTTCTAGGGGAACTTTTTCTCCCCTTAAGCCTGAAGGCTATATGAGTTCACTTCATGATGTGGTTGAGACCGAGATATATAAGGCCCCAACTGGCCTTTATGAAGACACTACTCAACAGTATGCTGGCTGGTGGTATTGCGTTATACCTACCTCAACGATCGAACGCAAGGGATTACCTTTGCCTTTATTTGTTCGTTCGGACGACGCCGAGTATGCGCTTCGTTGCAAACCCAGATTCATGTCAATGAATGGCATATGCGTTTGGCATAATTCTTTTAAGTTTAAATACAGCGCTGCTGTGGAGCGTTATCAGGTAAGCCGAAATACACTGATTAGCCAAGCGACGACCGGCGTTGCGCCCCTTGCTGATTTTCTTTATGAGATTCGACGTGAAGTCGAACTCGACTTGAAGAAATTTGACTACGATGACGCGCTCCTCGCCGTAAAGGGCCTTGAGGATTTTTTAAGAGGTCCCGAGTGGATTTCTCATCCGGTTGCTGAAGCACGCTTTATGGCGGCAAATCGTGAAAGGGAACAATTGGTTCCCATTGAGCAGCTCATCCCTCAGGCACTAGAATTTGGTGTCGACTTGATGCAGCTGACATTTGGCAATTTGAGTCTCGAAGGGGACAGGTCTAGGCTGCAGGCACTTAAGGATCACCTGACCATTAATGGCCACCGTTTTGTTAACGACTCTGCTAAGCGTAGAGGTAAAGTTGCTGTCATCGATGCCGCGGGATGGGTTTATCCCGCCGGTAAAATCAGGGATGTTGACACGCTTATTGTGGTAGATATGCCAAATAAGAAGGGCGCCATTAGACATATGGATAAGAAGCGATTCAAAGAGGTTTGGACTCGTTTCCGTAAAGCCGAGAAGGACTTCAAGCGTAACAAAGATAAGATTTATGCCGAATACGCTTCGTATAGAGATGTCTTTACTTCGATTGATTTCTGGAAACGATATTTGAAAGAGGCGTCGGAGTAGTCTTCATGTGAGTGGGTTTCAAAGCGGGACCCACTCATTCTTTTGTATCATATGAGTAATTGTGCTTCATTTATTGTTTGTCGTTGGGAAGGTTAAGCCATGTCCTTGCTTTCTACTATTAAAAAGATCCTTCCTAGCTCATTCCGATCGTTGCATGCTATGCATGAGAATACTCCTTGGATGGTTCACCCTGACAGCTGTCTTAGTGTGCAGTGCGGGGACGTTGACTTGGAAGCTCAGAGAACTGTCATATCTTCTGCGGAGATTGATCTTGTCCAAGGTGTTTTCGATTCGTTTAACGAGAAGGCTCATGGACTTGGTTTGTTGGCCGATGAATCTCGCGGTGATTTTGCATATGCGATTGATAACGTTTTTGATGCCCCTAAACGTAAAATAATTTGGGACTGCAACGATATCCTTCCCGTAAGAAAGCATCCGTTTGACGGCTTCTCTTTTTTGGTTCCCGCGAAAGCGGAAAAGGTTGCTGAAGATTGCTACCCTGGATGGCCTTACATGCCAATGGACATTTGTGGGCATAATCATTTTGCAAAGGATATTTTGTCTGATCCTGATGTTCGCTCCGCGATGGCAAGACTTGTCGACGAATGTAATTAGTAGTTACAACGGCTTTGATTAAGGTATTTAAAATGCAGTTTAAACTTGCGAATGTTGTACTTAAAGTTGAAAAGCATGCAAAGGATTTTCCCGAACTCTACTATCGCGTGCTCTCCGGTGAGGCTTCGTATGATGACGACATTCATTCACTTCATATCAATGGAAACGTTGGCTTTCTGACGTATGTAAATGGCTTATCTGCTGGCAAATGGCATCAGTATGCGTCTGTTGACGGCGTCGTCTTGCATATGGCTTTATTTGGCAGGGGCCGGGTTGTCGTTCATGGAGTGAGGTCTGGCGAGCTGAATCCTGTCGAGTTTAAATCGAATCCTTTTGATGGCGATGAAGTTGATCCTTGCGTTCTCGATATTGATATCGATACAACCGGCTACGACTTGATTGGTTTTAGGATTGAGAGTGATGAGGGCAATTCCGTAGACCTCTTGAACGCCTCTTATCTGACTGATGTTCCTGAGGACTCAATTAACCAGATCAATCTTGCTCTTTCTACTACTACATTTAAGAATGAGCAGTACATTCTTCCGAATATTGAACTTGTTAAAGCAGGCATCTCCAAAGAGGTCGGTCCGATTCGCGACCACTTTCACATGTTTGTTGTCGACAATGGCCAGACGCTCGATTCTGCATCACTTTCCGATGAGCTAGTCACCGTGCTTCCGAATCCCAATACGGGCGGTTCGGGAGGATTCGCACGTGGAATGATGGCGGCCACTGAAACTCCTGGTCAGTTCACCCATATCATTTTGATGGATGACGATGTCTCTATCATGCCCGAGAGTTTGATTCGTACGTTTAACCTGCTCTCTCTTGCTAGGGGCAAATATAAGGATGCCTTTATTAACGGTGCCATGCTTTCGATGGAGGATCCCACTCGTCAGTTTGAGGATGTCTCGTATGTCGCGACTACCGGTGCTTATCGTCGCGTAAAAGGGGATCTGAATGTTGGCAAATTGTCTGATATCCTCGAAAACGAACGTACAAACGTCGAGGTTGATCAGGCTTATGGAGCCTGGTGGTATAGCTGTATTCCTGTGAAGGCTATCGAAAAGAACGGCCTTCCCATGCCCTTCTTCATCCGCTGCGACGATGTTGAGTTTGGCATGCGCAATAAGCCTGTCTATATGACTATGAATTGCATTTGCGTGTGGCATGCAAGTTTCGAGGGACGTTTTAGGGCTTCAGTGGATTGCTACCAGTACTTCCGCAACTTCTTTGCCATGATTGCTCTCGATGATTGTGCTGATGAGAAGATGTTTGTCCTTCGTATTCAGCGAGGGGTACGTCAGAACTTGCGCGATATGGACTATCAGGCTGCCGAGTTTATTCTCGATGGCTTTGAGGATTATCTGCGTGGCCCTGAGTATCTCCAGAAGCTTGATGGTGCCGCGACGATGATCGGTAAGGGTAAGTTAAACGAAAAGCTGACTCCTGTTTCCCAAATGGATCCAAAGCTTCTTCGTAATGCCGGGGTTACGGAGCAAGTGCTCGCCAATGTTAGTCTGGAATTCCATCCTTCGAAATTTATGAAGTATTGGAGATCTATTCCTTATGACAAGCACTATCTTCCCGATGCGCTGTTGCGTGGAAAGCCCGGCTATGTGGTTAAGAATGGCAGTTGTACGCTTGAAGGCAATTCGACGCGTTGCAAGACGCTGGTCTTTCTTGATCCGACCCGTGAGAAGGGATCGGTCCGCACGATGGATCGAGCGCGGTTCAAGAGTATTCGTAGCCGAGAGCACGAATTAATGGCGCGATATCGTAAAGAAGGCAAGAGCGTCAGGGGGGCATGGAAAGATGCTATGCCTTATATGACTTCGCGAGAGTTCTGGGAACAGTATTTAGGTCTTAAATAAGAAGAGGTCCGGCTTAAGTTCGGACCTCTTCTTATTTTGAATAAGTTTTATAGGCTTGTAGCTCCCATTGCTTTCGTTCAACCTTCGCAACCGAGTCGAGGATAAGCCCCGTTGCCAGGCTTAGCCCGCATAGGAACATAAACGAGGCGGCGAGCATTGCGGTGGGGAAGCGAGGGACTAATCCGGTCTGGATGTACTCTGCGATGATTGGTATACCGAGGGCGAGCCCTATGATGGCAAAGATGATCGCGATAAGACTAAAGAACTTGAGCGGACGATAGTCTTTAAAGAGCGTTCCAATCATTGCGATGACCTTGATGCCGTCGCTGACCGTGTTGAGTTTGGATTCAGAGCCGGCAGGTCGATCTCGATACTCTACCGGCACGTCTTGAATGCGCCAGCGGTGGTCGACGGCATGGATGGAGAGCTCGGTTTCGATCTGAAAGCCCTCGCTCAAGACGGGGAACGTCTTGACGAAGGGTTTGCTCATGGCTCTATAGCCGGTCATCACGTCGTCAAAGCTGTAACCGTATATCCATTTAATCATGGCGCGAACAAGGTTGTTGCCAAAGCCGTGAAAGGCTCGTTTGTTCTCTTCGGCATAGGTGCCGTTTGACAGGCGATCGCCAACGGTCATATCCGCTTCGCCGTTAAGGATGGGATTGCAGAGTGACTTGGCAGCTTCGGCGGGGTAGGTATCGTCGCCGTCGACCATCAAGTAGCATTCGGCATCGACATCACGGAACATTTGGCGGCACACGTTGCCTTTGCCCTGCCTGGGCTCGTGGCGCACCGTAGCCCCGTGCTGCTTAGCGATATGCGAAGTGTCATCGGACGAGTTGTTGTCGTAAACATAGACAACTGCGCCGGGCAGCTCTCGATGAAAATCGTCGACAACTTTGCCAATCGTCAGCGCTTCGTTGTAACAGGGGATTATGACGGCTGTATTCGAATAGTCCATGTAGGACCTCCTTTAATGACTCATCTGGTCGAAAGTATACCTATCGCTTGCCCCTTTGATTAGATATGGGTTAGTTTTCCAGATTTGTTGCGGTGGGTTATCGTCAACGTGGGAGGGCTATACTTTCCACTGTTATGTTTTACGAGACAAGGAGATGGTCCGTGGCTGACAATATAGAGAGTCAGAAAGCGGTGGCTAAACCGGCCTCTCACGCTAAAAATGATTTTGAAAAGGACAAGTTCATTCTTAAGCAGCTTGTCACCAAAGATTTTAAAATCAAATATCGTCGCAGTGTTCTGGGCGTGGCATGGTCCGTGCTTAACCCGCTGCTGATGATGGTTGTTATGTCGATCGTCTTTTCGACGATTTTTGGCCAGAGCCGCAATGGGTCAATTACGCCCGAAATGTATCCGTTGTATCTAATTGTCGGTAACATTACGTTCTCTGTTATGTCCGAGTCGACGAACCAGGCGCTCATGTCCATCATTTGGGCGTCTTCTCTGCTCAAGAAGGTTAAGGTCCATCGCTGGGTATTCCCGGTGCAGAAAGTGCTGTTCTCTCTTGTCAACTTTTCCTTCTCTTTGGTTGCCGTCGCCCTTGTCATGCTCTTTTTCCGTGTTGTCCCTACCTGGCATTTAATTCTGCTGCCGGTTTGCTTGCTGTTGCTCATGTGTTTCTGTATGGGCTTGGGCATGATGCTGTCGGCGCTGGCGGTCTTTTTCCGCGATGTTATGCATCTGTGGACCGTTGTTATCACGGCCTGGATGTATCTGACGCCTATTTTCTGGACGACCGATTACATCAGCCAAATGGCACATTGGATCCAGGTGCTGGTGGTTGTGAATCCCATGTACAACTATCTCCAGTTTATGCGTGATATCTTCCTGTTCAATACCGTGCCTTCTGCGCTTACGTTCGGCTTATGTGTTGCCTGGGCTATTCTTGCTCTTGCTATTGGCTATACCGTATTTCATAAGACCGAGCACAAGTTTATTCTCTACATTTAAGGAGTGCTGTTCATGACTGAATCTGCTATTGATTACAGCAAGCAGCCCCTTGCTGTTGAGGTCAAAGACGTCACCATGATCTTTAATATGGCGTCTGAGTCGCTTACAAACCTCAAGGAGTACTTTATTAAGCTCGCAAAGCACGAGCTGTTCTTTGAAGAATTCCGTGCGCTTAAGCACATTTCGTTTGATGTGCATCGCGGCGAGGTTGTTGGTCTTGTTGGTACTAACGGTTCCGGTAAGTCTACGATGCTCAAGATCATCGCTGGCGTTTTGGAGCCCAGCGAAGGCGAGGTTAAGGTCCACGGCAATATCGCGCCACTGATTGAGCTCGGTGCCGGCTTTGACCCGGAGCTTACCGCGCGTGAGAATATCTATCTGAACGGTGCGCTGCTTGGCTATACCAAGGAGTTTATCGACGCTAGTTTTGACGAGATCATTGAGTTCGCTGAGCTTAAAGACTTCGTTGACATGCCCTTGAAGAACTTCTCTTCGGGTATGGTCGCACGCATTGCCTTTGCTATCGCCACGATTACCGAGCCCGATATTCTCATCGTCGATGAGACGCTTTCTGTTGGCGATGTCTTTTTCCAGCAGAAGTGCGAGCGTCGCATTCAGCACTTTATCGAGAGTGGTGACGTCACGGTCTTATTCGTTTCTCACTCCATGGAGCAGGTTGAGCGCATTTGCCAGCGTGCCGTATGGATCGAGAAGGGTGACCTGCGCATGGATGGCCCCGTGGATGAGGTCTGCAAGGCGTACCACGACCAGTTCAAGTAGGTTATAATTTATTGGCCGTGTGAACTTGTACCCGCTTGGACGCCCGGCTTTATGCTCCATTAGCTCAGTTGGATAGAGCAGGGGACTTCTAATCCCAAGGTCGACGGTTCGAATCCGCCATGGAGCACCAGAGAGTTTTTGAAGACCCGGTATAATGCCGGGTCTTTGCGTTTTGGGCATGTGGGCGTGCAGTGCTCCCTCAACAATAAGCCGGTGTAGCATCGCTGCACCGGCTTATTGCTTCTTGCGAATTTGGTTGTCGGTCTCGAGTCGTTGAGCTCCCTACGCCTCCGTGGGCTCCACGCCCAGCTCGTTGCGGACGAGCTCGAAGGCGGCGGCGATGGCCTTGTCCATGTCGTAGTACTTGTAGCCGCCCAGGCGACCGGCGAAGACCACGTCGCCCTCCTGCGCCGCCAGCTCCTCGTACTGCTTGTAGAGGGCCTCGTTCTTGGCGTCGTTGATGGGGTAGTAGGGCTCGTCGCCGGGCTTCCAGTCGGCCGGGTACTCGCGCGTGATGACGGTCTTGTCCTGCGTGCCAAACTCAAAGTGCTTGTGCTCGATGATGCGGGTGTAGGGGACCTCGCGCTCGGTGTAGTTGACCACGGCCACGCCCTGGTGGTCCTGCTCGTCGAGCGTCTCGGTCTCAAAGCGCAGGCTGCGGTACTCGAGCGTGCCCAGCTTAAAGTCGTAGAACGCGTCGATGGGGCCGCAGTAGATCGTCTTGGCGGCGATATCGGGCTCGGCGGCGATTAGCTCCTTGTACTCCACGCCGCAGCGCACCTCGACGCCCTCGAGCATGTTGGCGACCATCTTGGTGTAGCCGCCCATGGGGATGCCCTGGTAGCGGTCGTTGAAGTAGTTGTTGTCGTAGGTAAAACGGCAGGGGAGGCGCTTGATGATGCTGGCGGGCAGGTCCTTGCAGTCGCGGCCCCACTGCTTCTCGGTGTAACCCTTCACGAGCGTCTCGAAGATGTCACGGCCGACGAGCGACAGCGCCTGCTCCTCGAGGTTCTGCGGCTCGCCGATGTTCTCGGCGGCCACCTGCTCGGCGATCTTGGCCTTGGCGTCGGCCGGCGTGACGACGCCCGGCCACATCTTGGCGAAGGTATTCATGTTGAAGGGCATGTTGTACATGTTGCCGTGGAAGTTGGCGACCGGCGAGTTGACGTAGTTGTTGAACTCGGCGAAGCGGTTTACGTAGTCCCAGACGTCCCTCATGGAGGTGTGGAAGATATGCGCGCCGTAGCGGTGGACCTGGATGCCCTCGACGTCCTCGGTGTAGATGTTGCCGGCGATGTGGTCGCGGCGGTCGATGACTAGGACCGACTTGCCGGCGCGTTTGGCGGCATTGGCAAAGACGGCGCCCGAAAGGCCGGCACCGACGACGAGGTAATCGAACTGGGACATGGATATGCTCCTTTGTATGTCAATTGGACAGTTACTTTAGTTTAGGGACAAACGCATCTGACTCATTTGCCCATAAGATTAGTGTAGCAGATGCTCTTTCAGCAGCTCCAGTGCATGTGCGTAGCCCTGCAGGCCCTCGCCGGTGATGGTGGCGAAGCAGGCTAGGCGTGCATAGCTCACCTGGCGGAAGTCTTCGCGTGTTTCGACGGCACTGATGTGAACCTCGACGGCAGGGATGGCGACGGCTTTGAGCGCGTCCAGGATGGCCACGCTCGTATGCGTGTAGGCGGCCGGGTTGATGACGATGCCGTCGACCTTGCCGTAGGCCTCCTGGATCTTGTCGACGATGCTGCCCTCGTGGTTGGACTGGAAGACCTCGACCTCGTCAAAACCCTGTGCAGCGCCTGCCTCCTGGCAGATCTGGACCAGGTGGTCGTAGTTGTCACTGCCGTAGATGCCCGGCTCGCGAATGCCGAGCATGTTGAGGTTGGGGCCGTTGATGACGAGTGCTTTCATGGTTGCTTCCTTTGCGGTTGGGCGGGCGGTGAGGCGGAACGAAAAACCACCACAAAGGTGCCTGTCCCCTTTGTGGCGGTTTTGGTTAGAGAGCGGGTGGGAGGGTGTCGAGGGTGGCGCGGGCGGTGTTGGCGGCGCAGTCGCGTGAGTCGATGATGTAGTCGGCCCAGGCGCAGTAGCGCGGCATGCGCTGTTCGGCAAGTTTATCGATGCCATCGCGAGCGGTGATGGGGCGACCCTTGTGGGCGAGTTCGCCGAGCTTGCGGTTAAGCATCACGATCTGGCTGTTTTGGTGCAGCTGCGGGTAGTTCTCATCGCGCGTGACCACGCCGCCGCCGGTGGAGAGCACCAGGCCGCTGCGCTTGGAGATGTCGGCCAGCGCTGCCGTCTCCTGCTCGCGGAAGGCCGCCTCGCCGCGCTCGACGATAAAGTCGGCGCAGGGCATGCTCAGGCGTTCCTCGAGGGCGCGATCGAGGTCAATGTGCTCGCGACCCGTGAGCAGGGCGATCTGCTCGCCCACACGGGTCTTGCCCGAACCCGGCATGCCGATCAGCGCGATGTTCTGCTCGCGGTGAGATAGACGCTCCGTCACATCCAGGATGCGCTCGCGCGGGGTGGCTTGGCCGGTATAGCGCTCTACAGCCTGTGCCGCCTGGGCCACAAGCATGAGCAGGCCGCCGATGCAGGGGATTCCGCGGCGCTCGGCCTCGAGCATCAGACCCGTGCGGGCGGGGTTGTAGACAATGTCGATGACGCCCTCGAGCGCATCGAGTCCTTCGAGCGTGCAGGGCGCGTCGGGGCAGTGGGGGAACATACCGGCAGGCGTGCAGTTGACGAGCAACGTGGCGTCGGACTGCTGTGCGATGTTGTCGTAGTTGACCTCGCTCGCGCGTCCCACGGGCACCACGATCGCGCCCAAATCGCCCAGCACCATACTTGCCGTGGTGCCGGCGCCTCCGGTGGCTCCGAGCACGAGGACCTTCTTGCCGGCAACCTCAACGCCTAACTCCTCGACCAGACACTGAAAACCAAAGTAGTCGGTGTTGTCGCCGCGCAGGCGACCGTCGGGCAGGCGCGTGATGGTGTTGACGTTGCCCATGCGCTCGGCCAGGGGACTCAGCTCGTCCAGGTATTCCATGACGGCGCGTTTGTAGGGAATGGTCACGTTGGTACCTTCCCACTCGTCGCCCGTCATAAAAGCCTCTAGATCCTCGGGCTCGCGCTCAAATCGCACGTACTCAAGCCCAGCGAGTTCCTTGTAGATGGTTGGGGTGTAGCTGTGGCCCAGCACACGGCCCAGGACGCCGTAGGGGCGGGTTGCGGCGGTATCGGTCATCTAGAGCACCTCCGTGTAGCTGCCAAAGTAGGTGAAGCTCTCGCACACGTCGTCGATTGAGTCGAGCAAGTCGTCGAGTGCCTTGCTGCCAAAGGGGCAGTCCAGGTCAAAGTAGAACATAAACTCAAAGTCGTGGCCGGGGATGGGGCGGCTCTCGAGCTTGATGAGGTTGATGTTGAGCGCGTAGAAGCGCTCGAGCACGCGATAGAGCGCGCCCGGCTCGTTTGCCGTGGTGATCATGAGCGAGGTGCGGTTGGCACCGGGGTAGACGCGCGGCTCGCGGCTGATGACGACAAAGCGCGTGTAGTTATTGTCCGAGTCCTGGATGTTGGGCTCCAGCACCTCCAGACCATACAGCGCGGCACAGCTGCGCGAGGCGATAGCGGCGACGTCGGTGCGCTCGGAGTTGGCGACCATCTCGGCCGACATGGCGGTGTTGGGGTACTTGGAGGCGTGTAGATTATGGCCCTCGATAAAGCCGGCGCACTGGGCGATTGCCTGGCCATGGCTGTAGACCTCGCGCACGTCCTGGAACTTGGTGCCGGGTTTGACGAGCAGGTTGTGATCGATCTTGAGGCGCAGCGAGCGCACGATATGGAAGTCGAACTGGGCGAGTAAATCGTAGACGGCGTTGACCGAGCCAGCGGTTGAGTTTTCGATGGGCAGCACGCCAAACTCGCAAAAGCCGTCGCGTACGGCGCGCATAACGCCCTCGAAGGTCTCGAAGAACGAAATATCGGGCACGTCGAAGAGCTTGCATGCGGCGATTTGGCTGTAGGCGCCCTCGACGCCCTGGCAGGCGACGGTGGCCGTCTGGGGGAAAGGCATGTCAAAGGCTGCGGCCGTGGCGCGGGCTTTTTGCGACACCGTGGTGCCCTTGAGCTCATTGATGTAGCGCTGCTGCTCGGCCTTGCTCATGCTCATGAGGAGGCGGAACAGAGTGATAGTCTGGGCCTCATAGCGCTCGGGTGCGCGGCTGGCGAGATTGTTGAGCTTGGAGCGTTCGCGGGCGGGGTCAAAGACGGCCTTGCCCATCTCGATCTTGGATTTGGCGACTTCGGTGGCAATGTCCATACGCTCGACAAAGCTGTTGAGCAGGGTGGTGTCGATGCCATCGATGGCCTGGCGAATATCGGCAAGGTCCATGGAGGTCCCTTTCGTGAATCGTTGGCTAGGGTAGTTAATTTGGGACGGGGCTTTTTTAGCTACCCTTTGACTGGCGGTGAATCGATGGGCACCGGGGCAAATGCTCACAGGCATATGGTGGTAGCTAAAAAAGCCCCGTCCCAAATTAACTACCCCTGGGGTGGGTGGACTAAAGCTGGCCTGCGTCCTCGAGGAGGGCGTCCCAGACGGCGAGCGCCGCGGCTGCCTCGGCTACGGGGACAGCGCGCGGGACGATGCAGGGATCGTGGCGGCCATGGACCGAGAGCTCGGCATTTTCCATGGCGTCCATGTCCACGGTCTGCTGCTCGCGACCGATGGAGGGCGTCGGCTTCACGGCCATACGCCACATGACTGGCGCGCCGGTGGAGATGCCGCCCAAGATGCCGCCGGCGTTATTGGACTCGACCGCAATCTCGTCGGTCTCGGCATCTACGCGGTACGGATCGTTGTTCTCGCTGCCGCGCATGGCTGCCACGGCAAAGCCCATGCCAAATTCCACGCCCTTTACGGCGGGAATACCAAAGGCGATCTGCGCGATGCGGTTCTCGATGCCGTCGAACATGGGGTCACCGATGCCTGCGGGAAGCCCGTAGATGCCGCACTCCACAATGCCACCGATGCTGTCGAGCTCGTCGCGCGCGGCTAGAATCTCCTCGCGCATGCGACCGGCAGCGGCGGCGTCAATGCAGGGCAGGTCGTTCGTAAGGATCGCCTTGCGGTCGGCCTCGCGATAGACCATGTCGTCCATGGGCAGGTCGGAGATGCCACCGATCTGCGCGACGTGCGCCATGACCTTGATGCCATGGGTTTCGAGTGCCTGCAGCGCAATACCGCCGGCGATGCATAAGGGGGCCGTCAGGCGGCCGGAGAAGTGCCCGCCACCGGCGACGTCGTGCATGTTGTGGTACTTCACGCGGGCTGGGAAGTCTGCATGCCCGGGGCGGGGCTTGCGGCGCAGCTCGGAATAGTCCTTGGAGCGCGTGTTGGTGTTCTCGATAATTGCTGCGATGGGTGCGCCGGTGGTGTGCCCATCGACCACACCGGCAATGATATGCGCGGCGTCGGCTTCGTGGCGCTTGGTTGCGGTTTCGTCGCGCCCGGGGGCGCGACGGTCCAAAAAAGCCTGCAGCTGATCCTGGTCAACGGCGAGACCAGCGGGAATACCGTCGAGCGAGCAGCCGATGGCGGGGGAGTGCGACTGGCCGAAGATGCTCAGGTGCAATACGTTGCCAAAGGTCGAGGACATGCTACTCCTCCTCGAGCGAGACCTTGCCGCCCAGCAGGCGGTAGTGGTCGAAGAAATCGGGATAGGACTTATTGACGGCCTCGGCGCCATGGATCACGACCTCGCCGGTGGCACGGCTCGCGGCGATGGCGGCCATCATGGCGATGCGGTGGTCGTTGTGCGAATCGACCTCGCCGCCAGTAAAGGCATCGACACCCTTGATGATGAGGTCGTCACCGGCTATGCGCACCTGTGCGCCCAGCGCGGTGAGCTCACGGGTGGTGGTGGCCAGGCGGTCGGATTCCTTGATGCGCAGGCGGGCGCAATCGCGGATGAACGTGCGGCCTTGCGCCAACGATGCCACGGCAGAGATAACGGGCACCAGGTCCGGAATGTCGTGCGCGCTCATTTCAAAGCCGGCGAGCTTGTCGGACTGGACGGTGGCGGCGTTGGTGGAGCGCACGATGCGAGCGCCAAAGCGCGAAAGCGCGGCAAGCACGTTGCGGTCGCCCTGTGCAGAGCTCAGCGACACGCCTTCCACGGTGATGGGGTCGGAGCCGATGGCGCCGGCACACAGCCAAAAGGCCGCATTGGACCAATCGCCTTCGACGGCCACGCTGCCGGGCGTGCGGTACGAGCCGCTGCTCACACGGAAGTTCGTGATATCGGGCTGGCCGTCCTTGGCGGGGATGCGCTCGACGTTGACCTCGACGCCGAAGGCCTTCATGGCCTGGATGGTCAGATTGATGTAGGGGCGGCTCTCGATAAGGCCGGTCACCTGCACGCAGGAGGACTGGGCCAGAAGTGGGGCTGCCAGCAGCAGGCCGGAGATGTACTGCGAGCTCACGTTGCCCGGCAGGATAAAGGTGCCCGGGCGCATGCGGCCGCTTGTCTTGAGCGGAAAACCGCCCAGACCCTGCAGGTCGCAGCCGGCGGCAATGATCTCGTCGGAGAGCGGGGAGAGGGGGCGTGCGCCCAGGCGGCCCTGGCCCACAAAGGTTGCCTCTGCCCCCAGCGCGCAGGCGACGGGCAGCATAAAGCGGAGCGTGGAGCCGCTCTCGCCGCAGTCGAGCGTGCCGCCAGCAAGTGCCTTGAGCAGGCCAAACTCAATACTCTTCATAGTGGGATGGACCTGGAAGCCATCCTCGACGGTCTCGATGCGGGCGCCCAGTGCTGTGAGGCAGCGCACCGTGGCCTCGATATCGGCACAGGTCGTGTTGCAGGTCACGTGCGTCTCGCCGTTGGCAAGTGCGGCGCAGATGATGAGGCGGTGCGCCATCGACTTGGACGCAATGGCGGGAACGGTGCCCTTGAGCGGGGAGGGGGTGATGCGGGCTAGCATACGGATGTGTCTCCCTTCTGGCCGAGGCCCTCGGCAATTAAATCATGGAAGGTGGAAAGCGGCGTGCGGTCGATGCTGCAGCGGCCAATACCGTGCGGAATCACCAGGTCGATGGTGTCACCGGCGCGTTTTTTGTCGTGCAGCGCCTCGGCAAAGATGGCGTCGGCCGAAAGCTCACAGCGGGTCTTGAGGCCATGGCGCGCGCAGAGCTCCTCGATGCGACCGGGCAGCTCGGCATCGCAAATGCCGTGCAGGGCTGCGGCACGCGTGATGATGCCCATGCCGATCGACACGCAGTTGCCGTGTCCCAGCTCAAAGTGCTCGCAGGCCTCGACGGCGTGTCCGGCGCTGTGTCCAAAGTTGAGGAGCTTGCGCTGGTTGGTCTCGCGTTCATCGTCAACGACCACGGCGCGCTTGATGTCGATGTTGCGGGCGATGATGAGCGCCACGCGGGCCACGTCCTGGTTGAGCAGCTTCAGCGTGAGCGGGGTTTTCTCCAGTTCGGCGAGAAGCTCCGGATCGGCAATGACGGCGTGCTTGACGACCTCGCCGCAGCCGTCGGCGAACTGCTCGGGTGTGAGGGTGGCCAGGCATCCCACGTCGGCGATAACCACGCTTGGCTGCCAAAAGGCGCCGGCCAGGTTTTTGCCGGCTGCCAGGTCGATGGCCGTCTTGCCGCCGACCGACGAATCCACCATGGCGAGCAGGCTCGTGGGGATCTGCACAAACTTGCAGCCGCGCATGTAAGTGGCGGCCACAAAGCCGGCTACGTCGCCCACGACGCCGCCGCCGAGCGCCACGATCACGTCGGAGCGCGAAAGCTCGTGTTCGGCCACAAACTCAAGAATGGCAACGTAGGTCTCGGCGCGCTTGTGTGCCTCGCCGGCCTCGAAGGTGCAAATGCTTACCTCATAGCCTGACGCCTCCAGGCTCTGCTTAACGGGCATCTGGTAGAGCGGGCCCACGTTGGTGTCCGTCACGATGACGGCGCGGGTGCCTCCGGCGGTGGCGCGAACGAGTGGCCCTGCCTGCTCCAGCAAAAACGTGCCCACGTGTACCTGGTAGGGGCGTGCGGTGTCGATATCGATGGTAATCGCCATAAGCTATGGTCCTTTCGACCTGGCGTGATGGGTGGTCTAGTGGGCGCTCTCGTCGTCGAGTGCGCGCTTGATGCGATCGCCCTCGGCAAGGAGATTCTCAAGATAACGCTGGTCGCGGTTCATGAGCGCACGGCTGTAGGCGCCGAGCGAATCGATCAGATGGTCGATCTCGAAGGCGAGAGCGTCGGCGTCGTCAATCATGAGCTCGGACCACATCTGCGGGTTGAGGTGTGCCACGCGCGTGAGGTCGCGGTAGCTACCGGCTGAAAAGCCGTGGTGAACCTGGGCGGTGGGGCTCTTTACGTAGGCGTTGGACACCACGTGTGCGAGCTGGCTCGTAAATGCGATCACGCGGTCGTGCTCGGCGGCGGTGGTCACGCTGAACTTGCCAAACCCCAAGGGACGCACCATCTCGCGCACCTGGCCCAAGAGCTCCAGCTTAAGGGCATCGTCTACCGCAGGCGGAACGAGCACGAGCGGTGCGCCCTGGAACAAGTCGGCGCGGGAGTGCGCGTAGCCCGAGAACTGGGTGCCCGCCATGGGGTGTGCGCCCACAAAGTAGAAGCCGTGCTCTCGTGCGAGCTCAAAGGCACGCTCGCACACAATGCCTTTCACACCCACGGTGTCGATCACCACGGGGCCCATGATGGCTTCGGTGTCGGTGGCGTCGGCGAGCGCCTGGGCGTGGGCCTCGAGCCACTCGATGCATGCCTCGGGATAGCAGGCAAGGACGATGATGTCGCATTCGCCGAGCGTCTCGTCGTTGAGCTCGCCGGCGACGGTACCCATGCTGGCGGCCGTCATCACGTCATCGTCGGGGTCCCAGGCAAGCACGCGAACGCCCGCCTGCGCATA
>CALFGH010000144.1 GCA_937958315.1 uncultured Collinsella sp.
CCGTTGGTCCTGGGCGCCCAGGCAGGCGAGGACATCCTGGACATGTGCGCAGCCCCTGGCGGCAAGACGACGCAGATCGCCGCCCTCACGCAGGGACAGGCACACCTCACCGCCTGTGAGATGAGCATCCCCCGCGCCGAAAAGCTTGAATCAAACCTCCATCGCCAGGGTGCCAAAAACGTGTCCGTCATGCGCATCGATGCACGCGAGCTCGACGAGTTCTTCCGCTTCGACCGCATCCTGCTCGACGCCCCATGCACCGGCACGGGCACCGTCATCAGCGGCAACGAGAAAAGCCTGCGCGGCCTGACCGAGCAGCTGCTAAGCAAGTGCGCGCGCTCGCAGCGAGCACTTCTGGACCGCGCCATGGGAGCCCTCAAACCGGGCGGCACGCTCGTCTATTCGACTTGTTCGATCTTGCCGCAGGAAAACGAGGACGCCCTGCAAGAGGCCCTCGACAAGCACATGGACTGCGAGCTTATCCCCCTCGACGGCACGCCAAGCGAAAGTGAAGCACGCCGCGCCCAGGAAGCTGGCGAAGAGCCACGCATCGAGAGCAACGCCCTCACCGAGGCCATCGCCGCCGGCCACGTCTCGTCCGTCGCCAACGGTATGCCCGGCACGCTGACCATTCCGCCCAGCCGCGACTTTGAGGGCTTCTACATCGCCCTGATCCGAAAACGCAGCTAGCACACGGATCCAAAACTCAACAAGCTATCTCTGTGCGCGTTTGCCCTGCTGGTCGCGATGCTGTTTAAGCATCGCGCGCTCCTTGCGTTCGGCCCTTTTGCCCTTAATGGCCGTGACCACAAAGTAGATGACCGCGGCGGCAACGATTGCGCCCACACACAGGCCAATCGAGCCAAACATTGCTGTCAATTCCATACCGCGTCACCTCTCTTTTAAACGGGACTTTCAAGATAGCACCTCGATACCCGCCACCACAGCTCCTTCACGTTCGCCGGCCCTTCGGTCTAACGGATGGTGCGGCGGGGAAAAATCAATTCGTCAAACGATTTAACATTCGCAATTCCGGCTACATCGCGCCGGCCGTCATCACATAGAATCGAGCTTCCATGGATACCCTCAACGATCTAAACGAGCGCGTCGACGCCTTCGTCGGCACCAGCTCCTTCGACACGCCTGCCGCGGCAAACGACCAAGCTCCCATCGATGTGCCCGCCGAGGTTCACGAGGACATCGTCGCCTCGGTCGATTTCTCCGAGGTCGAGCTCGCAGACGAGTTCACCGAGCCCCAGGTAGCCGTGACTCCCAACGGACTGCTCCCCATGGAGCCGCTGCCCATCGACGGACGTCTGCGCAAGGCGGCCCTCCGCATGCCCGACGAGATCGAGGAGGCCAGCGGCTTCACGCTCTTCGGCCGCCGCATCAAATCGCTCATTTACACCACCGATGTCGCGGTTATCCGCAACTCCAACGCCGATGCTGTCTTTGCCGTTTACCCCTTCACGCCGCAGCCGGCCATTACGCAGGCGCTGCTGACCGTCGCCGAGTGCCCGGTCTTTGTAGGTGTGGGCGGCGGAACTACGACCGGTAAGCGCTCCGTGCAGATGGCAGCCGTCTCCGAGATGCAGGGCGCGGCAGGCTGCGTGGTCAACTCCCCCGCCACTGCCGAGATGGTCGAGCACATCACCAACATCGCCGACATCCCCGTCATCGCCACGGTCGTACGTTGCGACGATGATGCGCATGCCAAAGTGCGCGCCGGAGCCAAGATTCTCAACATCGCCGCCGGCAAAAACACACCCCAGGTCCTGCGTGAGCTGCGCGAGCACTATCCCAACCTGCCGCTCATCGCACCGGGCGGCAAAACGCCCGAGAGCATCCGTGAGACCATCGCCGCCGGCGCCAACGCCATCATCTGGACGCCGCCATCGGCCCAGCAGCTTCAGACCGACATGATGCAGCGATACCGCAAGATGAAAGAAGACGCCACGCCCGTCATCTCGCGCGACGATGTGCCCATTATCGACCAGGTCGCCGCCGCCGAGGTTAGCCAGGTCGAGAACATGAATCCCGACGTGCCGATTCCCGACGAAGTCATCGAACGCGTCGGTTCGATCCACGATCATATCGAGGAGCGTCGCGCCAGCCGCGGACTCAAACCCTCGCTGCACGGCTTCTTCTTCCGCGGAAAGAAACGCTAGCCGCAACAGCAAGGCCCGCCCCACAAACAACGGGACGGGCCTTGCTGTTATCGAATGTCAGGAGGGACAGGCGCAGCAGTTAAAACTGTCAGCCAGCCCACGAACGTTAATCCACGCGCTTGTCGCCCATAAAGAAGAGCGCCACCGTACCAGGTCCGGTATGCGAGCCAATCAGAGTACCGATGTCATTGATCTCAATCTTGCCTTTAAGCTGCGGAACCTGTTCCTCAATCAGCGCCGCAACTGCCTCGGCATCCTCGCGGCACGCCGAGTGCGACATGATGCACTTACCCGAATAATCCGCACCGTCCTGCACGTGTGCCATCATGGTCTTGGCCATCTCGGAAATCGCGCGCTTCTTAGTGCGAATCTTCTCACGTGGCGACAGCTTGCCGTCGCAATCGACCGTCATAAGCGGGCAAATCTTAAGCGCCGTGCCGATGATCGCACTCGCAGCCGAAATGCGACCGCCTCGTAGGTAGCTCGACAGATCGGTCGAGAAGAACCAGTGGTGCAGGTTGAGTTTGTGCTCCTCGATCCAAGCGGCCGTCTCGTCGAGCGAAGCGCCGCTATCGCGAACGTCGGCGGCAC
>CALFGH010000145.1 GCA_937958315.1 uncultured Collinsella sp.
GAAAGCACTTAATGTGCTTTCCGTCTTGCGCAGGACTGTAGAGCAGCAAACTTAACCGCCCCGCCCGGCAGGCGAGCGTGCTGCAACGACATCCGTCCAATAATTCGTGCGAAACACAATGAAAAACAGTTTGATGTGAGTTAATATAAACAACGTCGTGAATATGGCTCCTGTCGCATGGCTGACAGGGGTTAAACACAAAAAAGGAGTCAATTATGGTTTCTGAGAAGGCTACCCTCGTTAATCCTCAGGGTCTTCACATGCGTCCGGCTGGCCTCTTCGCCTCCACCATGGGCAAGTACGCCTGCGACGTGACGGTCGTCACCCCCGAGAAGGAGGTCAACGGCAAGTCCCCGATGGCCCTCATGGCTGCTGGTATCCCCTGCGGCACCGAGGTCGAGGTCAAGTGCGACGGCGCTGACGAGGCCGAGGCTCTGGCTGCTGCCATCGAGCTCATCAAGAGCGGTCTTGGCGAGTAGAACTCAAACGGGTCGCATGTTGAACAACTAAGTTCATATTTGGGGGCGCAGTGACCTGTTCTAAGGTAGCTGCGCTCTTTTGTCATGGATATGGCAAAACGCTTTATCACATGACACGGAGAGAGGAATGGGAATGTATCAGGGAGTCAACGCTTCCGAGGGCATCGGTATCGGCACCGTCATGGTCGCCGTCGATCCCGACTTGACGTTTGAGCCGCACGAGGTTGCTGATTCGGCAGCAGAGAAGGAGCGCTATCAGTCCGCTCTTTCGGTCTTCTGCGAGAAGACCCAGGCTCAGGCCGATCACATGAAGGAGACGGTGGGCGAGGCCGAGGCCGAGATCATGAGCGGACACATTGTCCTGGCTCAGGACCCGGGCATGACGGACGCCATCAACGCCGCCATTGACGGCGGCACCTGCGCCGAGCAGGCGCTCATGGACACCTCGACCATGTTCGAGAACATGTTCCTGTCCATGGACGACGAGATGTTCCGTCTGCGCGCGGCCGACATCGCCGACATCCGCACCGGTATTCTGGCCGAGCTGCTGGGCAAGGAGGTCGTCGACCTCTCCGTCCTGCCCGAGAACACCGTCGTTGTTGTGCACGACCTCACGCCGTCTATGACCGCCACGATCGATAAGGCCCACGTTGCCGGTATCGTCACCGAGACCGGTGGCCGCACGTCGCACTCCGCGATCATCGCGCGCGCCCTCGAGATCCCGGCCGTCCTTTCGGTTTCCAACAGCTGCACCGCGCTGCGCAACGGCATGACCGTTGTCGTCGACGGTGGCAAAGGCATCGTCGAGGCCGATCCCAACGAGGAGACGCTCGCCGCCTACACTGCCAAGGCCGAGGCCTTCGCTGCCGAGAAGGCAGCCCTCGAGGCCTTCCGTGGCAAGCCGTCCGTGACTGCCGATGGCATCAAGAAGATCATCGCCTGCAACATCGGTAACCCCGATGACGTGCCCAACGCGCTCGATCACGATGCCGAGGCTATTGGTCTGTTCCGCTCCGAGTTCCTGTTCATGGACTCCGCCGAGCTTCCTTCCGAGGAGGAGCAGTTCAACGCCTACCGCAAGGTCGCCAGTGCGCTCAAGGGCGCTCCGGTCATCATCCGCACGCTCGATGTGGGTGGCGACAAGGAGATTCCGTATCTGCACATGGTCAAGGAAGATAACCCCTTCATGGGCTTCCGCGCCGTGCGTTACTGCCTGGCCAATCCCGACCAGTACAAGGTCCAGCTCCGCGCTCTGCTGCGCGCTAGCGCCTTCGGTGACGTCAAGATCATGATCCCGCTCGTCACCTGCGTCGAGGAGGTCGTGGCTGTCAAGGAGCTCGTCGAGCAGTGCAAGGCCGAGCTGACCGAAGAGGGCCGCAAGTTCAACGAGAACATCGAGGTCGGCATCATGGTCGAGACGCCTGCCGCCTCTCTGCTCGCTGACCGCCTGGCCAAGGTCGCCGACTTCTTCTCCATCGGCACCAACGACCTGATCGGCTACACCATGTGCGCCGACCGTGGCAACGACACCATCTCCAACCTGTACCAGGTGTACTATCCCGCCGTGCTCCGCTCGCTCAAGAACATCATTGAGAGCGGCGTGAAGGCCGGCATCATGGTCGGTATGTGCGGCGAGGCCGCTGCCGATCCGCTGCTCGAGCCGTTGCTGATCAGCTGGGGCCTGGAGGAGTTCTCGATGAGCGCTCCGTCGATCCTGCGCGCCCGCAAGACCATCAGCCAGTGGACCAAGGCCGAGTGCGACGAGCTCGCCGAGAAGGCTCTCGCTTGCAACACCGCCGCCGAGGTCAAGGCACTGCTCGAGTCCGCAGCTCGCTAATTTGGTATCAGAGGTAACCGCGTGGTTGGAATGGGCCGGCCACGCGGCCCTCACATATACAGGGGGTACTGTAAATGTTCTACACGCTAACCGCTAACCCGGCTGTCGACATGACGGTTTCGAGCTCTCCGCTCGAGCCCGACGAGAACGTCCGCACCGGCTCGGCCAGCTACACGGCTAACGGCAAGGGCCTCGATGTGTCCTTCGCCTTTAAGAAGATGGGCGTCGACACCGTCGCGCTCGGCTTCTTCGCCGGATTCACGGGCAAGTTTATCGTCGAGGAGGTCATGAACCTGGGTTGCCTGTGCCGCCCGGTCTGGACCGACGGCATCACGCGTATCAACACCTACGTCAACGATGGCCAGCACGAGTACGGCATCCTTAACCCCGGCGCCCCGATTACGCCGGAGCACCAGAAGGAGCTCTACAACATCCTGGACACCGCGGGCGATCTTGAGTGCCTGATTGTCTCCGGCTCCGTGCCTCCCAAAGCTACGCCCGACTTCCTGGCCCAGGTTATGGAGCACGCTCAGGCTCGTGGCGCCGACGTCGTCCTGGACCTGTCCTCCGACAAGCTCAAGGAGCTCGCTCACAAGAAGCCGCTGCTCATTAAGCCGAACCATCACGAGATGAAGGCCATCTTCGGCGTGCCTGTCGACACCGACGACGAGGTCCGCGTTGCCATGAAGCTCGCCCACGACGCCGGCGTTCAGAACGTGCTGCTCACCCGTGGTAGCCGCGGCGACGCTTACTTCTCCAACGGCGAGGACATCTGGTACGCCAAGCGTGAGTTCAACATCAAGCTGGTCTCTTCTGTCTGCGCCGGCGACTGCACCCTCGCTGCGTTCCTGCACAAGTGGTACAGGGATCGCGACAACGTCGAGGAGGCCATGAAACTCGCTATGGCCACCGGCGCTAACGTTGCCGAGTCCGTCGGCATCGGCGACTTCGGTCACGTCGATGAGTACAGCAAGCGCGTTGCTGTCCGTAAGCTCGACCGCAAGTAAGCGAAACTCATTATTTTCGCGTGTACGGCGCCCCGGTTTTGGCCGGGGCGCCATTTTTGTATATTGTGGGCGAGCGACAGGACAAGGACCCTGTTTCTTTTGCCCGTCATCCCGCCGCCCTGCACGCGTTCTACACCGTTCGCCGAGTCGCTATGGTCTTTTCCCGAAGCGTGGAATATACTTTCACTAACACGTTGCCTTGTGAAAGGAACTTACATGATTTACACGCTCACTGCAAATCCCGCCATTGACTACAACATTGCCTGCGACGGTCTTTCCGCCAACACCGTCACCCGCACGCGCAACGCGGTCTATACGCCCAACGGCAAGGGTCTTAACGTCTCGTTCACCCTCGATCACTACGGCGTCGACACCACGATCCTGGGCTTTTTTGCCGGTTTCTCGGGCGAGTTTATCGTCAAGGGCGCCGAGGCCCTGGGCGTGCCCGTCAAGCCCGTGTGGACCGACGGCATCACGCGCGTCAATGTCTTCCTCAACGCCGGTCCCGACACCGAGTACAACATGGTCAATGCAGGCGCTGCCATCAATGCTGCCAACGAGCAGGAAATGTTTGAGCTCATTGATTCGCTCGACGACATGACCTGCCTTGTCATTAGCGGCTCGCTGCCCCCCAACACCTCCGAGGGTTTCCTGGCCGAGGTACTTCGCCGTGTTAAGGCAAAGGGTGCCGAGTTCGTGCTCGATATCTCGAGCCATCAGCTGGCCGACCTCATTGCCATGGAGCCGTTGCTCATTAAGCCCAACGACGATGAACTGCTCGACATCTTTGGAATTAAGGTGAGCGGTGGCGACGACGAGTCCGTCAAGGGTGCGATGGCCGAGCTCCACGCCAAGGGCGCTAAGAACGTGCTGTTGACCCTGGGTGGCGCTGGCGCGTACTTCTCCAACGGAGAGCACATCTGGTTTGCCAATCGCACCTTTGAGGTCAAGCTGCTGTCGACGGTCTGCGCCGGCGACTCCTCACTTGCCGCCTTCCTGTCCGTGTGGCACGACGCTCCCGAGCGTGTTGAGGATGCCCTGCGCCTCTCGATGGCCACCGGCGCCAACGTGGTGGAGTGCCCCGGTCTGGGCGATTTTGCCAAGGTGGACGAATATAAGAAGCACATTGAGGTTCGCCAGGTCTGCTAGCCGCATCGATATGTCGTTGTCGAACACCCGCTTTGGATCTCCGAGGCGGGTGTTTTTTTGCGTTCTGGCCGCATGTGGCGCTTACTGTCCCGTTCGTTCGAATCGACGATACGATTGCATGTGCGCGCATGCTCGTTTCTTGCTAGACTTCTTGAGAACCATCGATTAACGTTTGCAGGCGCAGGAGGCCATAGCTATGTGCAATGTTTCGCTCAACGGTACGCAGCCGACCGATGCCTCCATCCGTGTCCTGCGTGCGCTCGAGGCAGCCGGTCTTGAGGCTTGGTATGTTGGCGGTTGGGTGCGTGATGCCCTGATGGGGCGCCCCAGCCACGATGTTGATATGTGCTGCAGCGGCTTGTGGCAGGAGTCCAAGGCGGCGCTCGAGTCGGCTGACATTGCCGTGGTTGAGTCGGGAATTAAATTTGGCGGCATCACGGCCATTTGCGATGGCGAGCGCATCGAAGTCACGACGTATCGCCTGGACGGTTTTTACACCGATGGCCGCCATCCCCAGAGTGTGGAGCGTGCGGCTTCGCTTGAGGACGATCTGGCGCGCCGTGACTTTACTGTTAATGCCATGGCTTGGCATCCCGATCGTGGTCTTGTCGACCGCTACGATGGCCAAGGCGACCTTGAGCGTAAACTTATCCGTGCCGTCGGAGATCCTAAGCGTCGCTTTAACGAGGACGCGCTTCGCATGCTGCGCGCGGTGCGTTTTGCCTGCCGTCTGGATTTTATGATCGAGCCTAAGACCAAACAGGCGCTTGCCGAGTGCTCGCCGCTGCTCGATGCCGTGGCACGCGAGCGCGTGGGCATTGAGCTCGAAGGCATTCTTTCGACCGGTCATGGGGGAGACGCGATGCTACGCTACCCCGAGCTTATTTGCGCCGCCGTGCCTGAGCTTGCTGCGGGAAGGGGCTTTGACCAGTGCAGCGTCTATCATGCCTTTAATGTCTACGAGCATATCGCTCGCGTGTTGACGGTAGCGGGGGAGTTGGCACTGTGTGATGGCGTGGAGCCTTCGCCGAGCTTAATGTGGGCAGCGTTTTTGCACGACGTCTCCAAGCCTGATTGCTTTACGGTCGACCATGCGGGCAGCGGCCATTTCTACGGTCATCCCGAGCTTGGCGCCAAGAAGGCGCGCGCCATTATGGATCGTCTGGCGCTTTCGCACGATTTGATTCGCGACGTGTGCCTGCTAATCAAGTACCATGACAAGCCGCTGCGCCCCGAGCGTTCCTGTTTGCTTAATATGATGCGCTTGCTTTCGGGCGAGGGCGTCGATACGCCGCGTCTGATGGACGAGCTCGTGGACCTTAAGCGTGCCGATACGCTCGGCAAGGCGCCGTCGTGCTTCTATTACGTCGAGACGATCGAGGAGATGCGCGAACTGACTCGCGATTTGCTGGCGGCGGGGGAGCCCTATACGCTCAAGATGCTTGCTATTAACGGCGGCGATTTGATTCGCGCCGGCGTCAAACCGGGGCCGGAGTTGGGGCAGCTGCTCAACGCCGCCCTCGACGCCGTGATCGAAGACAACATTCCCAACACACGCGTTGCCCTCCTACCCCAGCTGCACCTGGGGTAGCTCATTTGGGACGGGGCTTTTTTAGCTACCTCTGCCAGAATCACTATCGGTTCATCCGATTGACAGCAGGAGTAGCTAAAAAAGCCCCGTCCCAAATTAGCTGCCCGGTTGACCTGCATGTTCCATAACCTGTCGACAAAATTTCGCCAATTTGAAATTTCTTCTTGCACTCGCGTTTTTTGTCCCGTAATATATATCTTCGCAGCACGGCAGTGCAGATGTCATGTGGCCCGTTCGTCTAGCGGTTTAGGACGCCGCCCTCTCAAGGCGGAGATCACCAGTTCGAATCTGGTACGGGCTACCACTTCTTTTCTGCTGAGGCTTATGGCCCGTTCGTCTAGCGGTTTAGGACGCCGCCCTCTCAAGGCGGAGATCACCAGTTCGAATCTGGTACGGGCTACCATGTTTTAGATACCCGGTCTTTCGTAAGAAAGCCGGGTTTTTTATTGCAACTAGTCTGGTCTGTTAATCCCATTTGCCTCATAGCTTTACGTTTTGCTCATCTCCCATACGGGTACAATAGGCCAGATACTTTGACGGTCAGAAGGAGCCTCATGACGGAGTCCTCTCAGCATAGCCCAAAGCCCCAGGTCGAGGTTTCTGGTGGCGATGACAACAAGAGCGCGCGTCGCGGCGCTATTTTTATCGGCGTTGTGCTGATCGGCTATATCGTCTATCTGGTCGTGACCGGGCAGATGGGGCAGTTTTGGGCCGCTATGTCCAGCGTTCAGATGTCCTGGCTTTTTGCTGCATGCTTTTGCATGTTTCTGTATCTCGTTTTTGGCATCGTGGCGTACGCGATCGCCGTTTGGCTCGACCCCGAATCGCCCGTCGGTATCCGCGACCTCATTTCGGTCGAGGCGAGCGGCATCTTCTTTGGCAACCTGACGCCCATGATGATGGGCTCTACGCCTGCCCAGATTTACCGCCTGACCAAAGCCGGCCAAAACGTGGGCGAAGCAGGTGCCACGCAGTTCACGCGCTTTATCGTGTATCAGTTTGGCCTGGTGGCATGGGGTGCCATTTTGCTGCTCGCCCGCATGCCGTTTTTCGCCGAGCGCTATGGTGACATGACGCTGCTATGCGTCTTTAGCTTTGGCGGCCACTGCTGCATCCTGCTCGGCATCTTTGCCGTGGCGTTGATGCCCAAGACCGTCACGCGCGTCGCACATTGCATCATCAATTGGCTCGAGCGCGTGGGCGTCTCCGCCACTAAGATCGAGGACTGGCGCACCTTTGTCGATGGTGAGATCTACTCGTTCTCCGAGAAATTCAAACTCTCTGCCGGTCATTTTTCGTCCATGCTGCTCACGGTTGTCATCACCATGCTGCAGCTGGCGTTTTTCTACCTGGTTCCGTACTTTTTGATGCTCTCCTTTGGCCACCACGAAGTCGACTTTTTCTCGGTCATGGCCGCGAGCGCCTTTGTCCAGCTGCTGAGCTCCGCCGTTCCGCTGCCCGGCGGCACCGGTGGCGCCGAGGGCGGCTTCGCGTTGTTTTTGGGTCACTTTTTTGGCACGGCCTCGACTGCCGGCTATCTGCTGTGGCGTCTGATCACCTTTATCGCGCCGACTATTTTGGCCGCCCCGCTGTTGGGCCTTAAGAGCGCTCATAACGAGAGTATCCATGCGCGCTGGGACCGTGTGATGCGAAAGCTCGGACGTGCGCCTCAGACGCCTTCTACGCCCGTTAAGGCACATCCTGCGTGCCAGGTTACCGTGGATCCCAATCAGCATGCTCAAAAGGCCGCTGTGGTCTCTAAGCCGGCACGGAAGACCTACGTTCGTCAGACTGGTGACGGCATCCGCGTTTCCCCTGCGGCGCTCAATAAAAAGAAGCGGCCCTAGGATTCAGCGTGCGAGTCGTGCGTTCTTGATGACGCTCGTCATTGCGAGGTGAGTTGTAGGATAATCCTCTTACGTTGATTATCTCCCACATGTAGAGGACTTACAGGTGGGCTGTTGACATGAAGGGGACACGTCCATGGCTACCACCAAACCGCGCCTTGACCGTCGTATCGTCCGTAGTCGCAATGCGATTCTTTCGGCGTTTGAGCGACTGCTCATGGAAAAGCCCCTGGCCGATATTACGGTGAGCGCCATCGCGCGCGAGGCAAATGTCGACCGTAAGACCTTCTACGTGCACTTTGGCACGGTCGACGGCTTGCTCGACGCCATTGCCGTCGATGTGGTCGAGATGATCGTCGATTCAGTCGAGAAGACGCTTTCCTCCATGGGCGGCGACACCAACGAGCGCGCACTTGGCGCTGCGGCGTCCTTTTTCAAGACCGTTAACGAGGCGCTGTGCAACAACCTGGTGCTTAATCGCCAGTTGATCGAAAACATTCCGCTCGACGACTTTATGGCTCGTCTGCGTGTGCCGCTCGAGCACGAGATCGCTGAGCGCGATCTGCTGCCCGAGGGTCTAAAGGACGAGATGTTCGATTACTACCTGGCGTTTTTGCTGTCTGGCATTATCGGCATCTATCGCACGTGGGCGTTGTCCGATGGCTCGGTTCCCATCGAGCGCGTCTCGGCGGTCGCCAACGACCTGACTCTCAACGGTCTATCCAGCCTGGAATCTCGTTTCGAATAGCACTAGCGCCTTATCCTCCCTGAGTTGCGGTGAAATAAGGACTGAATGGTCTTCTAGCGGCCTAAACAGTCCCTATTTCACCGCAACTCAGGGTTGAGGTTCTACTGGTAGCGCAGGCACTCGACTGGATCGAGCTTTGCGGCGCGGCGGGCGGGGTAGAAGCCAAAGATCACGCCGATGCCAACCGATACGGCAAACGCGATCAACACGGTCGTAATGGAGAAGCTCGGCGTGATCGTCCCGGTGGCTCCGAACTCGCTCATAATGCCCGAGTTGGCGGCAAAGAACGTGAGCCCCCAGGCCAGCAGATAGCCAATCACGACACCTAAAATGCCGCCGGTGATGCACAGCGCCGAGGATTCGGCCAAAAACTGGGCCGTGATATCGCGTCGGCTTGCGCCCAGAGCGCGGCGAATACCGATCTCGCGAATGCGCTCGGTCACGTTGGTGAGCATCATGTTCATAATGCCGATACCGCCGACTAAAAGTGAGATGCCAGCAACGGCGCCCATGATGAGCGAGAAGGCGCCCATAAAGGAGTTGAGGGCATCGATAGCGCTCTTCATGGAGCTTGCCGACACGCTGTCGTACTCGTCGTCCTCCGAGATGCCCTTCATGCTGCGCACCTTGGACTCGATCGTCTTGCAGAGCTCGTCCATATCGGTGCCCTCGGCGGCGAGTGCCGTCACACTGGGAAACGATGGATTGTCATCGCCGAAAAGCTCGGCGATCGTTTCTCGTGGCATGTACAGGCTCAGCGAGCCCATGGAGTCGTTGCCGCCGTCGATGACGCCAATAATCTGCACGTCTCCGCTCGAAACCTTGATGGTCTTGCCAATCGCGTCCTGTTCGTTGCCGTACAGTTGATCGGCGCCGCCGCGGCCAATGAGCGCTACGCGCGCGCCGGATTTGGACTCGATGTCGTTATAGGTGCGACCGGCAACGATCTTGCTGGCGCCCACGGCATCGAGCATGTCACTATCGACACCTTGGGCCATGACGGTATAGCTCTTATCCCCAACTTTGTACTCGGAATAGGCGCTGTCGACGATGCCGATCTGCTCGATTTGCGGCACCGTCTTGCGCAGCTTCTCGACATCCGAATCGGTGAGCTCTTGGGACGAGTAGATCTGCACCATGCGGGCCGCGTTGAGGCCCAAGCTGTTGACCAAGCTGTTTTGGATGCCGCCGATGAGCGAGGTCATGGCTATGACCGAGGCGATGCCAATGACGATGCCCAGGATGGTGAGCAGGCTACGTCCCTTGTTGGCCTCGAGCGAGTGCAGGGCTTCTTGGACAAGATCGCGGGTGCTCATGCCTCTGCTCCTTTCGGCGGTGTAGAAGGTGCGCAAATCGCTGGTAGGTTGCTGACGGCTCCGCGTAGCGTATTCGGCGCATGTGCGATATATGCGCCGTCATGGATTCGCCCGTCGCGGATAGTCACGGCATGGTCGGCCTCGGCAGCAATGCCCGGGTCGTGCGTGATGAGTACGATGGTCTTGCCTCGTTCTTGGAGCTTATGGAAGGTTTCCATGACGAGTGCCCCGGTTGTCGAGTCTAGGTTTCCCGTGGGCTCGTCGGCCAGGATGATGGGCGGATCGTTGACGAGGGCGCGCGCGATGGCAACGCGCTGCATCTGTCCACCAGAGAGTTCTGATATGCGGTGGTCCCAATGGTCGACCGGTAGCGTGACGGCTTGCAGTGCGTGCACGGCGCGCATCTCGCGCTGGTTGCGCGGCACATTGGTGTAGGACAGCGGCAGCATGACGTTTTCGATAACCGACAGACGCGGCAGCAGGTTGAAACTCTGAAAGACAAAGCCGATGCTCAGCGCACGCACCTCGGTGAGCTCATCATCGTCGAGTTCGGCGACATTGAGGCCCTGCAGGTAATAGTCGCCCGCCGTCGGTTTGTCCAAGCAACCCAGGATGTTCATGAGCGTCGACTTGCCTGAGCCCGAGGGGCCGGTGATGGCGACGAACTCACCGGGGTCCACCGCCAGGCTCACATTGTGCAGGATGTGAGCGCAACCGGCCTCGCTCTCAAAGATGCGGTGCACGTTGCGGATGTCGATGACGGGGCGCATTACATGCCCTCGTCGGCAGGCATGCCGCCGCCGTCTGCCGTCATGCCCGCGCCGGTATCCATAACGATAGTGTCGCCATCGCGTAGCTTGGTAACCGGCACCTCGGGGTTGATTTCGTTGCCCTGGTCGTCGCGCTTGACCTGCGTCTTACCGACCACGGCGTCGTTGTCGTTTTGCGTCACGACAGTCACCTTCACGCGGCGCGTCTCCTTGCCTTCGTCATCGGTGGCCACGTTGACGTAATAGTGCTCGCCGTCCTCGGTCATCAACGCCATGGTGGGCACCATGACCACGTCGTCAAGCTGCTCGGTTACCACCGAGGCCTCGGCAGTCATACCGGGCTTAAGGCGGCTATCGGGTGCCTCGATGAGGATGTCGACGTTAAAGGTCACGCTTCCGCCACCACCGTTGGCGGCGTCGGAGTTTGCCACCAATGCGATAGCCGTGACGGTGCCCTGGCTCACGATATCGGGAAACGCGGGATAGGTAACGTTGGCGCTCTGGCCCACGGCGATCTTGGCGATGTCCTTTTCGCCCACCTGAACCGTCACCTTCATCTTGGAAAGGTCGGCGATCTGCATGCATTGCTTGCCACCGCTTGTGTCGCCTTCGCCCATGACCATGCCTCCGGTCACCGTGGCGCCCACTTTGGCGTTGAGCTCGACGATGCTACCCGAACTGGGGGCCTTTACGGTGCGTTCGGCCGCCTTGGCGTTTGCCTGGTCCAGGGTTGCCTGGGCCGAGGCGAGATTGCGCTGGGCGCTCGAGACGGCGCTGGCGTCGGCGGTTGCGT
>CALFGH010000146.1 GCA_937958315.1 uncultured Collinsella sp.
ATCCAAGCGGCCGTCTCGTCGAGCGAAGCGCCGCTATCGCGAACGTCGGCGGCACATTCCGCCAGCAGGCCAAAGCCCGAAGACGCCGCCAGCGAGTCGATGACGCGTACCTTGCCGCCCTGGGGATAGCGATCCGCAAGCATCTGCGCCGCAACGCAGGCCGATCCATACGTGCCCGAAATACCCGACGACAACGTCAGGTGCAGCACGTCTTTACCCTCGGCAACAAACGGCTCCCAAAACTCCTCGTACTCACCCACGCTCACCTGAGACGTCTTGGGCATGGCGCCCGCGGCAATCTGGGCAAAAAACTCGTCCGGCGCAATCGACTGATACAGATCGTCCGTATAGACAACATCGTCGATCTCGTAATGAAAACACACGACAGAGATATTGCGCGATTCAAAGAACTCGCGGGTTCGGTCGGCGGCGGATTCACAGGTCAGGACAAAATCACTCATATGAGGCTCCTTACTCATTACTGCGCAAATTATCGCACAGCAATCGTGAATACGGTACAAATGTCCACTATTTACCAAATTGAACCAAAGGTAGTGAACATCTTTACCGTTATCATCCCTATCGATCCCGGAGGTATGCGCCTGCAAAAACGACCCCGCGTCTCCATTCAACCGCCATATCTACCTCAACTAAATCGATTTACCAAACCGTTCGGCCAACAATTTGACCTCCCATCTCCAATCGAAACAAAAGCGGCGCATACTGATAAACGTTTGACGCTGTTTGTCAGTTTTACCAACAACATCGGAAGGTGCTTCATGGTCGCATTCGATCGCAACCCGCAAGACTTCAAGTATCTGCGTCTGCTGTCGAGACAATTTCCCACCGAGCAATCCGCGTTTACCGAGATTATCAATCTCTCGGCCATTCTCAACCTGCCCAAAGGCACCGAGCATTTTATGAGCGACGTGCACGGCGAGTACGAAGCCTTTATGCACATCCTCAACAACTGCTCGGGTGTCGTGCGCGAGCATGTCGACGAGATCTTTGGCGACACGCTCTCCTTTGACGAAAAGGGCGAGCTGTGCACGCTCATCTACTACCCGCGCGAGAAGATCGAGCTGGTCCGCAGCCGGCGCGAGGACTCCCCCACCTGGTACAAGACCATGCTCGACCAGCTCATTGTGGTTGCCCGCTCGCTTTCGAGCCGCTATACGCGCTCCAAGGTGCGTAAGGCCATCCCGCGCGATTACGCCTACATCATCGACGAGTTGCTGCACACGCATCCGGATGAGAACAACTACCGCGTGCGGTATCACGAGCGCATTATCGAATCCATTCTGGAGACCGCCAGCGCCGATGACTTTATCGAGTCGCTTGCCTCGCTCATCAAGCGCCTCGCCGTCGACCACCTGCACTTGGTGGGCGACATCTTCGACCGTGGCGGCGGCGCTGCCAAGATTATGGACCGCCTGCTCACCTATCATTCGCTCGATATTCAGTGGGGTAACCACGATCTGCTGTGGATGGGCGCTGCGGCCGGTGAGCCCGCCTGCATCGCCACGGTGCTGCGCAACAACCT
>CALFGH010000147.1 GCA_937958315.1 uncultured Collinsella sp.
GCTGACGCACAGCCGCTTGCGGGTCTGACCTTCGTGCTCACCGGCACGCTCGTCAACCGCACCCGCGACGAGGCGGGCGCGGCGCTCAAGGTGCTTGGTGCCAAGGTCTCGGGCAGTGTTTCAAAGAAGACGAGCTATCTGGTCGCCGGCCCCAAGGCGGGCTCCAAGCTCACCAAGGCCGAGCAGCTGGGTGTGCCCGTACTGGATGAGGACGCACTCGAGCAGATCTTGGCTACCGGTGAGGTGCCCCAGGCTTAGTGCATCGATAACCAAATTGAAGATCCGCCCGGAAAGCATGATTGAACTGCCTTCCGGGCGGATCTTATTTGGACGGGGCAACGGGCACTGTGATCTGCGTCACGTAGGTTGTGGGGTTGTCGCTGATGATGTCGTCGATGAGGGCGATCTCGCGCGAGGGACCGACGGGTGTCAGGTTGCGCTCGCGCATATAGTTGAGCAGCTGCTCATAGCGTGGGGTTGCTTGCCCGTGCGTGCCGCGAAAGCTAATGGTCAGGCAGCGCGCGGCGGGCCGCGTCTCGAGGTCGCCCACGTAATCATCGGTGTCATCGAGCAGTAGAAAGACCTCGTCGTAGCCATCAAAGTCGCCGGCGGCGAGGCGCTCGGCGCTAATCCCAACGCCCAAGTTGCCCAGAAAGACAAAGGTCTCGTGCTGGCCCTTCTGCAGTTGACGAATCTGCCACTCCAACGCATAGGCGTCGGTGGGGTTGACGCGTTCGCGCAACACGGCGCAGCGAAGCTCGGGCGCATCGATTGTGCAAATGGTATCGAGCTCGGTGTTCAGGGCATCGTGCAACAGGGCAAGCCGGTTATCGATCTTGCGCGACACGCGTTCGAGCTCGCGGCGCTTGCGCTCGATGAGCTCCTGCTGCTGAGCCAGCTGCCGCTGCATGAGGTCCACATCGCGCGTGGTCACAAACTCACGGATTTGTGCGAGCGGCAAGTCGAGAACACGCAGATGACTGATGGTGTTGAGGGTGGAGAGCTGCCGCGATCCGTAGTAGCGGTATCCACTTGCCGGATCGATGTGTGCCGGATCCAGCAAGCCCATCTGCTCGTAATGGCGCAGCGTGCCCACGCTCAGGTTAAACAGGCGCGCAACCTCGCCAATGCGGAGCAGACCCTCGGTATGTTCAGTTGGCGAGTCGGTCATGGCACCGCTCCTTTCAATGGACGGGGAAGGGGCGCCGAGGTCGTACGACGCAAACGATCCTCTACGCCATCAGCTTGTCAAAAGCCCCGCGGCGGTTGAGTATGGTAAATGCCATCACGCAAATGACTGCCGACAGAATTGACCCGCACGGCGAAGCGATGCCCATGGGAAACAACGTATCGGAATAGGCATTCGACAGCAGCCACGCACCGGGCACGCGAATGAGCGCCACGGCCAGCACGTTGTGCGCAAAGCCGATGTAGCTCTTGCCATATGCAGCGAAAAAGCCGCTAAAGCAAATGTGGATGCCGGCAAAAATCGCGTCGAAAATGTAGCTGTGCATATAGCCGGTACCGGCCGCGACCACCGCGGGGTCCTTGGCGAAAAAGCCAATAAACGCCGGTGCCACCAGCCACATCAGAACCGTGATCAGGCAGCCGTACACCACCGAGATGGTCATGGCGTCCTTGAGCACCTGACGCGCGCGGTCGCCCTTGCCCGCGCCGGCGTTTTGCGCCGTGAGCGCACTGACGGTGGCACCCATGGAACTCGGGACAATGAACAAAAAGCTGATCATCTTTTCGACCAGGCCCACGGCGGCGGCGTCGACCAGACCGCGATGGTTGGCGATGACGGTGATAAACATAAACGCCACCTGGATGCAGCCGTCCTGTACTGCTACGGGCACGCCGATCTTAAGAATGCTGCTGAGCACCTCGGGCTGGGGACGCAGGTCGCTGCGCTTAACGTGGATGTTCGTGCGACGGCTCTTGAGCCATACGAGCGCGAGGGCAACGCTGGCCGTCTGGGCGGTTACCGTGCCGAGCGCCGCGCCCACGGGGCCGAGCCCCATGTGGCCGATAAACAGAAAGTCGAGCGCGATGTTGATGATGCACGCCACACCGATCACGTACATGGGCGAGCGCGAATCGCCCAGGCCGCGAAAGATGGCCGAGAGGATGTTGTATGCGGCGATAAAGGGAATGCCGATAAAGCAGATACGCAGGTATGCGGCGGTTCCTTCGACTGCCTCGGTCGGCGTGCCAATGAGTGCCACGATTTGCGGGCACAGTGCAAGCAGGACAGCGGCCAGTACCACCGAGACGCCCATAAACAGCGTGATAGTGTTGCCGATGGCGGTCTCGGCGCGGTCGAAGCGGCGCGAGCCCACGGCGTGGCCGACGATGACCGTCGTTCCCATGGCCAGGCCCACGAGCGTCACGGTAATGATATAGAGCGTCTGCGCGCCATTGCCCACGGCGGTGATGCCGGCGGCGCCACTAAACTGCCCCATCATATACAGGTCGGCCATGCCGTAGAGCATCTGCAAAAAGTACGAGAGCATATAAGGCAGGGCAAAGACCGCGATGGTCTTGAGGACATTGCCGCGTGTGAGGTCGTGTTCCATGGGCGGGGCACTTTCTGGCTTGGTTCGTTTAGCTACCAGTGTAGTGAAAACCCTACAACGATTGTAGAGTCAAGGTTTGTGATGACGACTGGGCGAAAAAAGTCACGCTCCAAGCACGATGCTTTGGCCCTCTGTGCCCCTCACCTCGCCTCAAACCATCACAACATTCGCCGTTTTTTGCCAAAATCGGGAAAAGCATCGAATGTTGTGATGGTTTTTCTACCACTCGATCGGGTGGAATCGCTTTCTTGCGCGCGAAGGTGTGCGGACCCGTGGGCAGGGGAATAAGGTTGGTTATCCGACTCCATTGGAGGGCTCATGGACCTGCCGATCGTCCTGTCCCATAAGACCGCCTGGCTGTACCACAACGTGGTGCGCCCGTTCGAGCCGTTCTCGCGAGCAAGCAGCCTATACGATGAGGACTCGCTTGCTAACGAGGCGGAGCCGACCGCGAGCCCGCCCAAATTGGGACTTGATGCCAAGGGGCTGAGGGCATCAACGGCAGTTGGGATCGTTACCGACTATCTGGTTTCGCTCGGTATTCCACGAGAAGAGCTCGATCATATCGACACGCTCGTCAACTTCGATTTTGAGCGCTCGACGCCGGCTGGATTTAGGTGCCACGTGTTTGGAGCGCCGGTACCTTCAGACCATCTTATCGAGGTGGCAGAGGGCCTTCTGGTGGTTGATGAGGTCATGTGCTTTGTCCAAGCGGGTTCGTGGATGAGTGAGCCCGAGCAGCTGGAATATGGCTACGAAATCTGCGCCCGATACCATTTGAATCATCTGTCGACAGGCGATTATATCGAGATGGGGCAGAGGTATACCGTTGCCGACTTGATTGCTTATTGCAATGAGAACCGATCTCGCCAGGGGGCTATACGCGCGGCCGCCGTGCTCAAGCGCGTGCACGATGGCGCGCGGTCGCCCATGGAGACGGCCACCGCAATCATGGTCGTAGCAAAACGTTCCCAGGGAGGGCTGGGATATGCCAAGATCGAGCTCAACCATCGGGTCGATGTTCCCAACGAGTTCAAGTATCTCGCAAAGGCCGGGTATTTCGAGATCGACGTATATGCGCCTGCGAGCGGTACAGGGATTGAATACAACGGCTCGGACCATCTTGATAAACAGCGCAGCGCGTCGGATGCGGAGCGTATGGCCGTGCTGAGCGCGCTGGGCTTTAGGATGATCGTCCTCACCGGGACTCAGTTTGCCCACCAGCTGCAATTGCACCGGGCGATGAACGCTATCGCGCTCGCTATGGGCCTCAAGTGCGACCGAAGCGAAGCGTTTCAGAAGCGGCAGAACGACCTGCGAGAATTCGTGATTCGTCACTGGGACGGTGGCCTTTAGGGGTGCTTTGGTCCTTCTACGGGGTACCGTGGGCAGGCAAACCATCACAACATTCGACGTTTCTTGCCAAAAGCGGGAAAAGGATCGAATGTTGTGATGGTTTGTATGCTGAGGATGGGCTTGGTTAGTTCGTTTTGCTCGAAGCGGCCCGTCCTGTCGTACGGGTGTCGGCATGATTCTCTCGTGGGGTATTATGTTTTCCGAAGAATAAAACGCCGCGCGAGGGGAGGGCTGCGTGGACGGGCACGTGCAACATGACGGCTTTGGCCGCGATATCAACTACCTGCGCATTGCCGTTACCGACAAGTGCAATTTCCGCTGCATTTACTGCATGCCGGCCGATGGCGTGGCGCCCCGTGCACACGACGAGCTGCTCAGCGCCGAGGAAATCGCCCGCTTTGTGCGCTTGGTAGCGGGGGAGGGCATTCGCCGCGTACGCCTGACGGGCGGCGAGCCGCTGGTCAGTCGCCGTATCATCCCGCTCATTCGCGACATTCGTGCGATTCCGCAGATCGAGGACATCTCGCTCACCACCAATGGCGCCCTGCTACCCAAGCTGGCGCCGCAGCTCAAAGATGCGGGGCTTAACCGCGTCAACATTTCGCTCGACACACTCGATCCCTCGCTGTTTGGAAAGATCACGCGCCTGGGTCGACTCGAGCAGACCATGGCTGGCATCGATGCGGCGCTGGCTTGGGGCTTTGAGCCCGTTAAGGTCAACTGCGTTATTGTGCGCCGGCTCAACCAAGACGTGGCGGCCCTCGCGCGCATGACCGTCGACCGCCCTATCCACCTGCGCTTTATCGAATACATGCCCATTGGCGACGAACACACGAGCTCGCATTGCGCTGTGGACCCGCATGCGCCCGCGCTCAATCCCGAGCTGTGGGACGCGAGCGATACCGTGCCGAGCGACGAGCTGCGGGCGCGCATCAATGC
>CALFGH010000148.1 GCA_937958315.1 uncultured Collinsella sp.
GCAGCTGTACCCGCGGAGGGCGCGTCGTCGCACGCCAGCACGCCGACCGGGCAAATCGCCACAACGCCCGTCACGCGCCCCGGCTCTCCGGAGCATTCGTACGCGTAATACGCCGCGCCCGGATCTTTGAGCATAAGCCCGTCGGCGATGGCGTCGCGCAGGGCGTCGTTGCTGCTCAGGATACCGCCCATCTGCGGCAGCGCTTCGAGCACGCGGTCCTGAGCTGGGCGGATGCAGGGAAACGGAAGTGCTTTCATGGGCGGTCCTAACGCGCGAGTCGGTTTGTTCGCGGCTTATTATGCCCCAACTTGGACGCTTGCGTCCCAGAGCGTGTTGTCAACAAGCGCGATGAGCACGTTCTGGCAGCGAACGATATCGGCATGGGCCCCGGCTCGTTGGGCTTATGCGCGAGCACCAACGAGCCGGGGCCGTAGCTCATGCAATTGCGGTTACCCGTCTTGCCGGCAATGACGGCGGTATCGGTGCAGCCGGTAAAGAAGCTGGCGGGCACGTCCGCGTCTGTCACGTCATCGGCGGCGCGCTTGAGCGCAGCTAGGAGGGGAGAGTTCGGGTCGCGCTCGATGGCGGGGCGGTCGCCTGTCACGGTATAGCTTCCATGGCAGCCGGGGACCGCGGCCTCGGCGACGGCAATGGCATGCTTGGCCATATTGATCGCGGCGGCCGTATCGGTCGGCGGCGTCAGGCGCATGTCGACCCAGACCTTGGCGTGGTCGGGCACGACAAAGGGGCGATAGCCGCCCTCGTCATCATCAACCATATGAAACATCACAATCAGTTTGCTTTGCAAACCGATTGTAAGTCACCTGCAGATTCGCGACGCGCGCGTAGCAGCATTTACCGTTCGCAGGCCGAGCCAGCGCGTTTGCCGTCCGGGCGGGCTCGCAAACGACGTAGCGGGTACGTACCCTTCATGGACGACATGCTGCGCGACATATCCGCCTTTCGGTATCACCGGATACCTCCACAGGTCTTGGCAATAATGCCGGACCTGCCCGATTCTGTGGACGATCCGCGCAGGGAACGCCTTTGTGAGCATCCGCTCGTCAAGCATTTCCTGGGCACCCCGTTACACGTGTTGGCACAGGGCAGCTGCGGACGTAAGGGCGATCGCATTGTCAGACATGTTTGGAACGGGGAGAGGCCGCTTGACTCCGTGCGGCAGACAGAGTTTGGCCTAGATGTCGCGTCCCCGCTCTTTACCCTGCTGACCCTGGCTTCCTCGGTCTCAAACGAGTGTCTGATTATGTGCATGTATGAGATGTGCGGCACCTTTGCCGTGTGCAAGATTGCACCTCAAGTAAAGTTGGCGCTTGAGCAGGCATATGGGAGCCGGTGGGGTGACGCACGGTCGGGCTGGGAAAACGTAAAGGATGCCTCGGGGAATCCAACGGACTTGTGGAAACGACCTCCCTTGATCGAGCTCTCTGACCTTACGGAGTTCGCCAATAAGATCCAGGGACTCCGCGGTGCTAAATCATTCACGCGTGCCGCGAAATGCATTACGGGAATTGTGGCATCGCCGCTTGAGGTCCAAGCTTCGATGCTGTTTGGCCTTTCGAGGCTTCGCGGTGGCGAAGGGTTGCACCTTACCAATAACGTTGAGATTCGCATGACGCGCAGCGCCCGCCTGATTTCGGGGCTTGATAGGCGCTACGCCGATATCTTGCTGTCAAATAAGGAGGGCAGCCGAGAGTGCCTGGTTGAATGTCAAGGTAAAGCCATTCACGGATCCATAGAATCCAAGATCTCGGACTCCGATCGAACGACGGCCCTTCAGACGATGGGATATCCCGTCGTTCTGATGACCTATGGTCAGCTGGTTGACTCCGATGCCTTCCGCGTGGTGATGGAGCTTATCATGTCCTATCTCGATATGCCGTTGAAAGACAAGACGCCGCGGCAGCAAGAGCTCGAACGGCGACTTCGTGAGGAGATTTTTATCGATTGGGCGGGAATGTAGCCGCGCGGGTGGAAAACGGTCGCGGAAGCTAGGGTTTTAGTTGCGAATAGCCTTCAATTGCTCCTTGGAATTGGCTTGAAAAGTGCTACCTAGAGCAAGTTATTTCGGAAAATGGACAGTCAACATTAGTTTGGCATATAGAGATCGATTTTTACCTACTAAAACCCCTGATAAAGCTGTTTGTAAAAGCAGTTGTGCTTAGCGACTAGGGCCTCACTGTCGATTATCCGAAAAAACTTATTATGGGTAGCATTTTCAAAACCAGCCGGAGCAACGAAATCGGCCCCCGTTTCGTGAAAACGGGGGCCGAATGGACTTCGTGGTCTGTCTGGCAGGCTTGGCGCCGACGCTACTTGATCACGCGCACGCGATACATCGACGGAATCTGCTTGAGCGCCTCGATGGTGCTGCTGTTCAGGTGCTCGTCGGTGTCGAACATGGTGTAGGCGTTCTCGCCAGCGGACTCGTTGGTCATACGCTGCACGTTGGCGTTGTCCTTGGCGAGAATGGCCGTGATCTGGCCGATCATGTTGGGCACGTTGGCGTGCAGGCAGGCGATGCGGCTCGCGGCGCGCGCCTTGCCCATGCTGCAGGCGGGGTAGTTGACGCTGTGCGCGATATTGCCGTTTTCCAGGTAATCCTTGAGCTCGCTGATCGCCATGTCGGCGCAGTTGGCCTCGGCCTCGCCGGTGCCGGCGCCCGAGTGCGTGGTGATAAACGTATTGGGCATCTTGACGGTCTTGGGCGTGGCAAAGTCGCAGCTAAACCAGCTAAGCTTGCCCTCGCGCAGGGCGGCGTCGACGGCGTCCTCGTCAATGATGGTCTCGCGCGCGTAGTTGATGAGCACGGCGTCGGGTGCCAGCAGGTTGATTTGCTCGGTACTGATCATGCCGATGGTGTCGGCCTTGCTGGGCACGTGCACGGTGAGGTAGTCGCAGCCGCGGCAGAGGTCCTCGAGCGTGCCCACGCGCTGCACCTCGCGGCTCAGCACCCACGCGTGCTCGACGGAAATGAACGGATCGTAGCCGTAGACATCCATGCCCAGATCGACGCAGGCGTTGGCGACCTTGGAGCCCACGTTGCCCAGACCGATAACGCCGATGCGCTTGCCCTTGAGCTCGCGGCCCACAAAGGCCTTCTTGGCCTTTTCGGCGTCGACCTGAATCTCGGGGTCGTCGGCGTTGTCGCGCACCCAATTCATCGACTGCACCACGCCGCGGCTCGAGAGCACCAGCATGCCCAGGACGAGCTCCTTGACGGCGTTGCTGTTGGCACCGGGGGAGTTAAAGACGACGACGCCCTTTTTGGCGTACTCCTCGACGGGGATGTTATTGACGCCGGCGCCGCAGCGGGCGATGGCGCGGATGCCCTCGGGCAGCTCGTAGCCGTGCAGGTCGGTCGAGCGCATCAGGATGGCGTCGGCCTCCTCGGCGGTGCCCACAAACTCGTAGCCCTCGCCAAACTCGACTTTGCCGTCTTTAGTGATGTCGTCGATGGTCTTAATCTTACGCATGGAAAAACTCCTTAGCAGGTTTGGTTTAAACAGGTGGTTTGAAGTGGCTGGTCGGCCCGCGCGTTGCGGGCTAGTTAGATCGCGGGCTCAAACTATGCTGTGCTTCGAAGTCCTTCATGTACGAGGCCAGGGCCTGCACGTCTTCCATGGTTACGGCGTTGTACACGCTGGCGCGCATGCCGCCGACGAGGCGATGGCCCTTGACGTTTTGGATCTGGTGCTCGGCAGCGCCTACGACAAAGGCCGCGTCGAGTTCGGTGTCGCCGGTGCGGAAGGTAACGTTGGCGATGGAGCGACTGTCGGCCTGCGTGGTGCTATGGAACAGTTCGCTGTGCTCGAGCAGGTCATAGAGCAGGTTGGCCTTGGCCCAGTTGCGCTCGGCCATGGCGGCGAGTCCGCCGGTCTGCTCCACCCAATGGAACACCTTGCCGCACACGTAGATGCCAAAGGTGTTGGGCGTGTTGAGCATGGAGCCCTTGGCGGCCTGGGTCTTGAGGTCCAGGTACTGCGGCGTCTGCGCAAAGGCGGGGCCTTCGGCGATGAGGTCGTCGCGCACGATGACCACGGTCACGCCCGCGGCGCCGGCGTTTTTCTGTGCGCCGGCGTAAATGAGCCCGTAGCGCTCAACGTCGAGCGGCTGCGACAAAAAGCAGCTCGAGACATCGGCGACCAGCGGCACATCGCCGCAAGTGGGCAGCCCGTGGTACATGGTGCCAAAGATGGTGTTGTTCTGGCAGATGTAGACGTAGTCGAGCCCATCGCCCGCGGCCTCGGCGGCAATGCGCGTGTTGATGTCGGCCATGTTGGGAATGTGGTCGAAATTGGTGTCTTCGGAGCTCGCGAGCAGCACGGTCTCGCCGTACTTGGCGGCCTCCTTGTACGCCTTGTTGGCAAAGTTGCCGGTCACGACGTAGCCGGCGCGGCCGCGGCGCATGAGGTTCATGGGGATGCCCGCAAACTGCAGCGTGGCGCCGCCCTGCAAAAACAGGACACGGTAGTTGTCGGGGATGCTCATCAGGCGGCGCAGGGTTGCCTCGGCGTCGTCGATGATCTGCTGGTACATGCTAGATCGATGGCTCATCTCGAGCACGGACATGCCGCAACCGCGGTAGTCCATCATCTCGTCGGCGATCTCGGCGAGCACGCTTGTAGGCAGCGCGGCCGGGCCAGCTGAGAAGTTGTGCACACGTGCCATCTTCTAGTTCCCCCTCGTAGTCGTTTGAACGTTCGGGATACTTTAGCACAGTGGAGCGCCAGGCGCGACCGCATCACGGTAAAACTCGAGTGCGCCGCTATGATTTACAGGATGGTTACATGGGGGAGGGCGGTCGTTAGGTCTATATCACCGGGATATACCGTGACAAATACTCCTTGAGCGCCGTATTGCACACATAGAGATACGTTCCCAACATGCCGCGCGTCATGAGAACGTAGTAGGCGTTGACGATAATCTTTCGTAGGTCGTCGTCGCTTGCCTTTTTCTTTGCGACGGTATCTTTGAAGTTTGCCTTGTTAACGCAGACGCCCCCTTTGTCGGTGTCGTAGTAAATGTCTGGCCCCAGAATTACGAAGCCGTAGTTGAGGTCGTAGCCCTGTACCGTGTGGATGCATCCGACCTCGTTGACGGCGTTGGGGGAGTTAACCCAATCCTTTTGACTCGAGTTCCAACGTTTAGGGATGCCCTCAATGACGATGTCGAACGCGTCTTTGTGTTTCTTCGTTTCCCACTTCCACGCAAAACCTGCCGTCATGCGGGATAGACCAACTTCTTCTTCCTTGGCTTGCTGTAGGGAACAGAAATCCTCAAATTGGTTGACGATTCCAAACTGGTATCTGGGGGTATCGCTGTTCGGATCCCCGGTTCGCGAATCGTAAGGCTCCGATGAAAAGAGATTCTTGAATTTCATGCCGGCATGCATATACGCTTTGTTATCGAGTAGATCATATACAAAGTCGAGATACTCATCGCCGCCGCGTACTCGCATTTGCGTGCTTAGGCTGAACTCTTCAGTTTCAATGCCCTCTTCTTCGAGTTGGTTAAGTCGCCGCTCAAGACCGTCTCGATTGAGGCCGGATGCCCTGACTTGCTGCTTGGGGTCATAAAACAGATATGCCTTGTCGCAGCATTTGAATATCCAGTCAACTTGGTTGCTTGTGTGCGGAAGGTCAAGACGATCACAAGTGCTATAGAAGGCCTTGATGCCGGAGCCCATGCTTAGATAATTACCCAGTCGATGTGCTTCATCGACAAGTAGGATGTCATAACGATCATTTTTGGTTACGTCACTGGGGCTCAAGATATCGCCAGGCTTTAACCCTGGAAGGAAGTGCGTGAGTTTCCTGAGGGTCTTTTTCAGGGAATCCATGGGGGTGACAAAACCGACTCGCAGGCCGGAAAGGTTGGGCTCATTTTTGATTTTGAACATGAGACTGATGGCGAGGATTGTTTTACCTGTTCCCGGCGCGCCATTCACGACGGTTATACGTTCTCTTTTTGAGCCGCCATGTTTTACGTCTTCATGCTCCTGTTCGAGACGTTTAAAAATCGTCTCGATCGTTTCGTATTGGTCGGGCGTAAGCGTCTTGAAAGGCGAGAACTTGAACAGATCGGAGTTCTCGAGCTCTTCAATCGGATGAATCGCGTAGTTTTCTTCGCGAAGCTTTGTCCAGAGGTCTCGGAACCTCTGGCGATACTGAGGCCGCTCAAAATAATCGAATTGGGCATAGCCGTTGTTGGCATTGGTGACCTGGTATTTTTCGTCGGCACAGAACAGCTCAATAAGTCGATTCTCGAACTCGAACGTTGCGGATTGGTTGAAGGTGGGATTGTCGATCAGAAGGGTCCGGTCGAAGTCCTTGTCCACGTTTGCAGCGTGTTGTTTCATACGGCGCTGGTAATTGGTTGTTTGGCCGATGTATGCCGTCTTGTTTCTGCTGTTGGTAAGAATGTAAAGGACAGGCCAACTCTCGTCATGATGGGTCCCGGGCTTTGGCGTGCCAAAGTCCTGAAGCGATTCGCTTGTCTCAAAGGGCTGGGGTAGGGGAAGCGTGTATTGCCGAAGGGCGAACTCATTACTCATGATGGTCCGCCTTTCTGTATTCGTTAGATGATGCGTCGACGGGGTAGCGCTCGCCATTGCGCTTGAGCTTGGACGAAAGCGCCGCTGGCAGGTCGATTTCATTTAAATCTGCGAAACGCAGAAGGAAAAGGAGCGTGTCGGCGACTTCGTCTTCGATAGCTTGGCGTTGCTCGGTGTCTTCGAACATTTCTGCAATGCGCTCGTCGCTCACAAAACGAAAGAGCTGAAGGAGCTCGGAGGACTCAGTTGCCATGCCTATGGCAAGCTCTTTTGGCGTGTGATATTTGCGCCAGTCGCGTGCATCACAAAAGTCCCTGACTTGTTCCGTCATGGCATCGAGCTTATCCATCGTCCGCAACCTCCCTGATGTTCATTGTTTTATTATGGCCGTATCTGGGATTTATTGCACATCATTTGGGGTGTGCGGTTTGTTCGGTCGCGATTGCCTGGTAGGAGGTTTCACCATGAAGATCGAAGTTGACGTAGACCAGCTGCGCGAGAGCTTGCTCGACCGCGCGGGGAGTGCGGCTGGCGTGGGCTTTCCGGCCGCCATGCTCGACGTAGTGGATATCGAGGACGAGTCGCCCCAAGAGCTCCTAGCCCGAGCCGAACGCGAAGGCCTCGACCTCCGTGCCTTCGCCACAGGCGATGATACGGACGACGGCTGGTAGCCATAGCCACCCCTCAACCTTATCCCCTCAATAACTTGCGGTGAAATAGGGACTGTTTAGGCTGCTAGAAGGCCTATTCAGTCCCTATTTCACCGCAAGTTATGGGTGGGGATGGCTACGACGCCAGCGTGGCGATGACGGCTTCGTCGCCGGCATATATGAGGGTGTTTCCGTCGGGGATGATCGTTTGGCCGTCGCGTTTGAGCATCACGACGATAAAGGGATGCTTGCCCTGCGGCACGTCGCGCAGGCGCTGGCCGGCCAGGCGACCGTGGGGCGTTACGGTGACCTCGCGCAGCGTAACCTCGGCACGCTCTTCAAACGTCGGCGCGGCCATCACCAGAAGGTCTCCTTCCTCAATTACGGTATCGCCGTTGGGCAGCACGGGGTGCGCACCGTCGCGCAGCACCAGGACCACGAGCATGTCGGCGACGCTGCCAATATCGGCGAGCGAGCGCCCGGCAAACGGATGGCCCGCGCCTACCTTGAGCTTAACGAACGACATGCCGTCCTCGTCGCGGTAATCGTTAAACGTGCGGCGCACGTCGCCTTCCGCGTCGATCATGTCGAGCTTTTTCGCCACTGCCGGTAGCAGCGAGCCCTGCACTACAATGCTCGACACGGCAATCACAAAGACCAGGTCAAATAGGTCGTGCCCACCGGGAACACCGACCACCACGGCAAAGAGGCTAAACACGACCGAAGCCGCGCCGCGCAGACCCGCCCAGCTTACGAGCGCGACTTGGCGAGGATTGGTTTTAAAGGGCGCCAACAGCAGGCCGACGGCGATGGGGCGGCTCACGAAGAGCATAAACGCCATGAGCGCCAGGCCCGGCAACAGCATTTGCGGCAGGCGCGCGGGCGTGACGAGCAGGCCCAGCAAAAAGAAGATGGTCATCTCGGCCATTTCGGTGAGGGTATCAAAGAAGTGGGCCATCTCGACCTTGCCGGTGATGTCGCTTGCACCCAGCACAATGCCTGCCAGGTATACGGCCAAAAAGCCGTTGCCGCCCAGGTAGCTCGGCAGCGCGTAGGCAACGATCGCCACGGCGAACAAAAAGATGGTCTGCGCGCCCTCGGCCGTTGCGTGCGCGCGTTCAATCAGGCGGCTGGATGTCCAGCCGATGGCAAGGCCCAGTCCCACGCCCAGGGTGATCTGCTTGGCCAACAGCACGGGAATGTCGATGTCGCCGCCCGCCGCGAGGGTCGCGAGCACCGCGGTAAGCATGTAGGCGACGGGGTCGTTGGAGCCCGATTCGACCTCGAGCAGCGAGTCAGTCGCGCCCTTTAGCGAAAGGTTGTGCTCGCGCAGCACGCTAAAGACGCTCGCCGCATCGGTCGACGCCACGACCGAGCCCAGCAGCAGGCCGCCGATCCAGTCGAAGCCTAGTGCAAAATGCGCAAAGGCGCCCGTGATGCCGGCGGTGGCGATAACGCCGAGCGTGCTCAGCAGTACCGCGGGCGCGGCGACGGGCTTGGCGCGGTCGATGTTGGTGTTAAAGCCGCCGTAGAACATGATGAACAGCAGCGCCGTACTGCAGACGGTTTCGGTAAGCGCGTAGTCGCTAAAGTCGATGTGCGCCGGCCCGTTGACGCCCAGCAGCATGCCGAGCGCGATAAAGATGAGCAGGGTAGGGAAGGGGAGCTTTTTGCCGACGGGTTTGATGGTCAGACACAAAATGATGACGAGGCCGATAAAGAGAAGTATCTGGTTCATGGGTAGTGTCCGCTCCTGGGTGGTTGGCGTGGCACGGTCAGTTGTCTGCGGTTATTTGTACCCAAAGATGGTGGGTTTATGGGGCCGAGCCGCGGGCGTTCGCATTATCGACACGAGGCGGGGGGCGCGGGCGGTGCTGGTTGGGGCGTTGGTGCTGGTGGCGCGGTGTTTTCGGGGCGTGCGGGCGGCCGCTTGTGACCGTTGGCAGCGGTGGCACTTTCCAGCTTTATTGCAACGGAGTACAATGGGTAACGTTTAAGTTCAACTTGAAGTTTTAGTCGTGGCATCGGGCTTCGGCCGTAATGCAGGGAAAGGCGTTCCATGGCGATCTATGTGACATCTGATGCTCACGGGCACGTGCGCGCGCTGGACGAGGCCCTTTCCAAGATCTCGCTGACGTCCGACGACACGCTGTACGTGCTAGGCGACATGATCGACCGCGGTCCCGATCCGGTCGGCGTCATTAACTTGGTACGGTCGCTGCCCAACGCTCGCGTGCTTAAGGGCAACCACGAGCAGATCATGCTCGACGCGATCATTGGCCAGGACCCGCTCGATGCCGAGACCTGGGATATCAATGGCGGTTGGACCACGCGTCAGCAGCTCAACGAAATGGAATTTGAGGCATACGAGGGGCTGGTGCGCTGGGCTGCCGCCCTGCCGCTCTACGCGGTGGTCGAGACTGCCGAGCGACCGTATCTGCTGGTGCACGCCGGCGTTCAGACCGAGGCGGCGCGTGCGTTTTTGCTTGAGCATGGTGTCGATTGCGGCGACGGCAGGGGAGCAGTCGATGCCGATAGCGAGCTGCTGCAGCAAATGCTCGCCGTGCAGTCGTCCGATGACTTGCTGTGGATTCGTCACGGCTACTGGGATGCCCCGACGGGGCTGCTTTCTGCCGAGGGCAAGGGCCCGGTCGTGGTGAGCGGCCACACGCCCACGGTGTCGCTGGGGCGTTATTGCGAGGTTGGCGGCCTGGCAGGGCTCGATGAGGAGTCGGGCCGCGGGCGGATGGTGCGCTTGGGTGGCGAGGATACCGCCGGCGTGCCCGATCGCATCGATATCGACTGTGCGGCGGCCACCGGTTCCGAGTTCGGCCGCGTGGGCATCCTGCGCCTGGACGACGGGGCGGAGTTCTACGCAAACATTCTTCCTGGCGAATAACTTTGTTCCGCCGTTCTACCGAACGGCGTTCACGTTGACGCTGCGCAGCCTCGAAGCACCCCATCTTGTCGCTCAAACCGTCGCTCGCGAATTTTCTGGGACGGGGATTAAATAATCATTTGGCTGCCCGCTGGCTAAGTGAGTAGACTTTTTTGGAAATGCCGAGCACCCAACATATTTGCCTCAATAAAACTGCAGGTCACAGACTTGTGCTTTGCTGGCGTGGTCGGGGATTCGGTAAAAGTCTACTCACTTAGTTTTGCGTGATGCATATTGTTCGCAACGAGACCCCAGTCGGGGAGATTCCATCGCAAATTCCGGTGACCGGGGCAGCTAATTAGGCGCCGTACGGGTTGCGGGCTCGTTCTATGCGCTGGCGGATGTGGGCGTATTCGACAATCAACAGCACCAGCAGCAGGGCCATGATAGCCAGGTAGCTCACGACGGCACCCATCAGACCCAGCAGGTTGATCAGGATCACCGGGAGCACTACGCTCACGGCAAAGCAGATCAGGTAGATCTTGGTGACGTCTCCAGCGTGGCGCAGCACCGTGATGATGGCGTAGATAAAATCGATGGCCGCGGTTACGCCGCCGGCGACGACCATCAGCAGCGCCAATGTGCGGTAGCGCTCAAAGTTGAGGCCGTACATAAAGCTCATGAGGGGAATGCCGGGGCCTGCCATAAATGCGGCGCATACGCCGGTGATGGCCACGATCAGCGCCATAACGGCAATAATAATCAAGTCAAAACGGCGGCGCTTGCGCGGGTTCGCCCAAATGCTCGACAGACGCAAAAGCTGCGGTTTATAGACAAATCCGATGCTCAGCAAAATAGCCTGCGCCGGAAAGAACAGGGCATTAAAGTACAGCTGGTATTTGTAAGCCAGCGTGCCTTCCATAACAAACTTGGGCATGCTCTCGATAAGGTTGAACAAAAAGAGCGCGCCAAAGAGCGGAGCGCACTGGACAAACAGGTGGCCGACCTCGCGCAGGCTCACGCGGCGTGATTTTTCGGTCTCGAGCAGGGCGAGCGGCGCGGTGACCAGCACGAGCGAGGCGATGGCTGTGACACCCATGGCCATGGCCGCGATGGGCATGCTGCGCGTAAGGAACAGCGCCACACTAAAGACCGCGATGACGCCGGCGGAGCGTAGCGTTTGGCTCATGCCGGCCAGGTAGAGTTTATCGGCCTGCTGTAGGCGGCCCTCGTACACGTCCGCCACACCGTCGATCACTTTATACAGGTAGACCCCCAGGCCGATCGTGGCCATCTGCGCATCGTAGCCGCGGGCGCTGCTGTACATGAGGCCGCAGCCTAGGGCGAGCGCTCCGCAAAGCCAGCGATTGAGCTGGTAAGAGGCAAAGGACGTCTTCTCGTCGATGTCCGAGACCTGGAAATTGCGCACGCCGTAGTTGCACGCGATCATGATGAGTGTGCCGGTGACAAAGGCGATGGAGAACTTACCGGCTTCCTCGGGGCCCACAAGCTGCGTGGACACGATGGTGAGCAGCGGAAACGCCAAGCCCCACACGGCGGTGCCGAGGGTGTTCCAAAGGTAATCGCGACTGGTGGCGTGCTCCTCGTATTCCG
>CALFGH010000149.1 GCA_937958315.1 uncultured Collinsella sp.
GAGGTCAGAAGTTCAAATCTTCTAACGCCCACCAAATGTTCGCAGCTCAGAGGCTATGTCCTCTGGGCTGTTTTGTTTTTTGCCACCAAGCGCGCCGCCAAATAAGTCATCAAATATTGATCCAAGGTCCGTACGCGATGGTCTTTGTATCCCGTAGGGGTGCCGGCAGATTGCATGTGTCCTGGCCCATCATGACCGCAACATGTTGGTCAAGGACAATCTTTTGGATTCTTTTGGCGCGAGCAGCTTGGTTTTGGTGCTATTTGGCGGCGGCACGGTTGAGGGGGTTTCAAAACTGCTGTGCAGGTAGTTGGGTTGATAACGTTTTAGCAGTCTGCCAAGAGGCCTTCATTTATAATGCGTCTGCAAATTGACCAATTGCTTTGACCTGCTGAAACACTATATGTTGTGTTTGACCTAAAAAAAGAATACAGGATATAGATGCCTCTTTGTCGTATGATAGATGGCGGACAGAGAACGAGAACCTTATTTGCCCCATTATTTGGATGGATCTTTGAGCCCCTTGATTGGCTGCGAGGATTGTCCGCATGAGGGCCTATGGTTATCGAAAACACAGATTGCGCGACGGCGCCGCAAGACAGGGTAAGCCCTGCCGGGCATCGTTTGGCTCTGAAGCGCAATGAGGCTACGATACGAAAGAGGCAAGAGGATGAAGATCATCAAGCGCAGCGGCACCGAGGTTACCTTTGACATCGATAAGATCGTCAATGCGATCCGCGCCGCAAACTTGGAGGTCGAGGAAGGCTCTCGCCTTACCGACCGCCAGGTGATCTATGCGGCACAAAACGTCGCCGAGGCATGTGAGAAGGCCGGCCACACCGTATCGGTCGAGGAGATCCAGGATCTGGTCGAGGACGAGATTATGCGTCTCGACTGCTACGAGGTCGCTCGCCACTACATCATCTACCGCTATGTTCAGAGCCTGAAGCGCCAAAAGAACACGACCGATGACAAGATTCTGTCGCTGATTGAGTGCAATAACGAAGAGGTCAAGCAGGAGAACTCCAACAAGAACCCGACTGTCAACTCCGTTCAGCGCGACTACATGGCCGGCGAGATTTCCAAGGACCTGACGCAGCGCGTGCTGCTGCCCCAGGAGATCGTGGATGCCCACAACGAGGGCCTGATTCACTTCCACGATTCGGACTACTTCGCCCAGCACATGCATAACTGTGACCTGGTGAACCTGGAGGATATGCTCCAGAATGGCACCGTTATCTCGGGCACGCTGATCGAGAAGCCGCACAGCTTTTCGACTGCTTGCAATATCGCGACGCAGATCATCGCGCAGGTCGCCTCTTCCCAGTATGGCGGTCAGTCGATTTCGCTGACCCACCTGGCTCCGTTTGTCGAGGTGAGCCGTCAGAAGATTCGCGGCGAGGTTGCCCGCGAGCTCGAGGAGCTTGGCGTCTCTGCGTCTGCCGAGAAGGTCCGTGAGGTCGTTGAGGATCGTCTGCGTGACGAGATCCGTCGCGGCGTCCAGACGATTCAGTATCAGGTCGTGACCCTTATGACCACGAATGGCCAGGCGCCGTTCGTGACGGTCTTTATGTATCTCAATGAGGCCCGTACGCCCCAGGAGAAGCACGACCTTGCCATGATTGTGGAGGAGACGCTTCGTCAGCGCTATGAGGGCGTTAAGAACGAGGCTGGCGTGTGGATCACTCCGGCGTTCCCCAAGCTTATCTATGTGCTCGAGGACGATAACGTTTACGAGGATTCCCCGTACTTCTACCTGACTCAGCTGGCTGCGAAGTGCACCGCCAAGCGCATGGTGCCCGACTACATCTCCGAGAAAAAGATGCGTGAGCTCAAGCTGTCTAAGGGTGAGACCGCCGGCAATGGCGATTGCTACACCTGCATGGGTTGCCGCAGCTTCCTGACGCCCGACCGTTCGGGCAACGGCTTTAACAATGTTGCCAACGCGCTGAACTATGACCCGACCAAACCTAAGTACTATGGCCGCTTTAACCAGGGTGTTGTGACCATCAACCTGCCCGATGTCGCACTGAGCTCGCATCAGGACATGGACAAGTTCTGGAAGATCTTCGACGAGCGCCTTGAGCTGTGCCATCGTGCCCTGCTGTGCCGTCATGAGCGCCTGATGGGCACGCTTTCGGATGCCGCACCGATTCTGTGGCAGTACGGCGCCCTGGCGCGCCTTAAGAAGGGCGAGACGATCGACAAACTGCTCGTGGGCGGCTATTCCACCATCAGCCTGGGGTATGCCGGTCTGTATGAGTGCGTCAAGTACATGACGGGCCACAGCCACACCGAGAAGGAAGGCACGCCGTTTGCCATGGCCGTCATGCAGCACATGAACGACAAATGCGCCGAGTGGAAGGCCGAAAGCGATATCGACTTCTCGCTGTACGGCACCCCGCTTGAGTCGACGACCTACAAGTTCGCCAAGTGCCTGCAGCGTCGTTTTGGCATTATTCCGGGTGTGACGGACAAGGGCTACATTACCAACAGCTACCACGTCCATGTGTCCGAGGAGATTGATGCTTTCGATAAGCTCAAGTTTGAGGGCATGTTCCAGCAGCTTTCGCCGGGCGGTGCCATCTCCTACGTCGAGGTTCCTAACATGCAGGACAACCTTAAGGCTGTCATTCGCGTGATGCAGTACATCTACGACAACATCATGTACGCCGAGCTCAACACCAAGAGCGATTACTGCCAGGTGTGCGGCTACGATGGCGAGATCAAGATTGTCGAGGATGACGGCAAGCTGGTGTGGGAGTGCCCCAATTGCGGCAACCGCGATCAGGAGAAGATGAATGTCGCCCGTCGTACGTGCGGCTACATCGGTACTCAATTCTGGAACCAGGGTCGAACCGAGGAGATCCGCGACCGCGTGCTGCATCTCTAATAACCATCCCAAGCTGCCCCGTAGCGAGGCCCCGGACCTTTACTCGCTATTTCGGACAGTCCTGGCTCACGACGGAGGCGCCACTGGCGCCTCCTGTTCGTGCGGAACTCATATCGAGCAAAGGTCCGGGGCCTCGCTACGGGGCAGTCAAGTTGACGTAGCTGAGATGCATCATGCGGTCTGCTCACTCCTCGAAGTTCTTAGCGGAAATAATTCGAGCTGCAGATACGATTTACTTGCGATGGCGGTTGAGCCGCAACCCAGTTTTTATTAGACCTCGAACCCTATACTCGATGTTCGCTTCGTTCATTGAGTTACCTTTTGCATGAGGCCGGGACATATCGTCCCGCCCGCAGTTTCGCAGGCCGAAGGCCGAGAATGTTTGAGGACGGGACGATATGTCCCGGCCTCCCAGGAGAGTTACCTATGAACTACGCGAACATTAAGTATTTCGACATTGCTGATGGGGAAGGTGTTCGTACTTCTCTGTTTGTGAGTGGGTGCCGTCGTGGGTGCAAGAATTGCTTTAACTCCGTCGCGTGGGACTTTGCCGCGGGTGAACCGTTCGACCGTGCCGTCGAGGACAAGATTATCGAGAGTCTCGACCATCCCTTTATCGATGGTCTGACGATTCTGGGCGGGGAGCCCATGGAACCCGAGAACCAGGCAGGGCTCGTTGAGTTTGTCGAGCGTGTTCGTGCGACTTATCCCGTGGAGTCGGGGAAGACTATTTGGTGCTTTACCGGCGACGTGCTCGAGGAGCTTATGCCGGGCGGTCGTCACCATACCGAGGTGACGGACCGTATCCTTGCCTGCCTCGATATGTTGGTGGACGGCCCGTTCGTTCAAGACCTGTACGATATCTCCTTGCGTTTTAGGGGTTCGAGTAATCAGCGGGTGATCGACATGAACGCCACGCGCACTCGTGCCGCGCGCGAGGGCGTTTCGCTTTGCGACGCTGTGGAACTTTGGCGGGACGATCCGGTCTATTCGACCCATACTATGTAGCTTGTGGCCGATGCCGGAGGGCGTGGTACCATAGCGCGAACGCAAAATCGGAAAAGTGAGGCCCAGATGGTCGATCAGGAAAAAGTTGAGGCCGCCATAAGGCTGTTGCTTGAGGGCATAGGCGAGGACCCAACTCGTGAGGGCCTGCTGGAAACGCCGGCACGCGTCGCCCGTATGTATGGCGAGATTGCCGGCGGCATGGATCAGAGCGCCGAGGAGCACCTGTCCAAAACCTTTGCCGTCGCTTCGAACGATTTGGTTATCGAGCGCGACATTACGTTTTACTCGCTGTGCGAGCACCATCTGCTGCCGTTTTATGGCAAGGCTGCGATCGGCTATATCCCTAACGGTCGTGTGGCGGGTTTGTCTAAGCTTGCCCGCACGGTTGAGGTCTATGCCCGTCGACTGCAGCTGCAGGAGCAGCTGTGTGCACAGGTTGCCGATGCCCTCATGGATTATCTTGCTCCCCAAGGAGCGATCGTACTGATGGAAGCCGAGCATATGTGCATGACCATGCGCGGCGTGCAAAAGCCCGGTACCAAGACCGTAACGCTTGCTCGTCGCGGTGTCTTTGAGACCGATCCATCGCTCGAGGAGCGATTCTTTAGGATGCTGGGCCGCTAACCATGAGAGTCGTCAACGACTTTGCATCGAAGACCGATGAGGGGACGCCGCGTCGCGGCTTTATGGCTTCGGGCCTGACTCCCTTTGGTGCCATGCCTCGCATTGATTACATCTGTGCCAACGGGTTGTTCCGGCGGCACCTGGGCAACATTGCACAGCTGGAATCGGGGCGCATCTTTTGCCGCCACGGTATTGACCATCTGCTGGATGTCGCGCGCATTATGTGGATTAAGAATCTTGAGGAGCAGCTCGGATTTGACCGCGAGGTCATCTACGCCACGGCACTTCTTCACGATATCGGCAAAGATGAACAGTATGAATCGGGTATATCCCATGATGTTGCAAGCGAACGCGTCGCTGATGCGATTCTCGGCGGCATGCCCGATGACGTGGCGTTTGAGCCGGCAGATGCCGCAGCCATTAAGACGGCCATCCTGGGCCATCGAAAGCTGCGCGTGAACAGTCAACCGCTCGAGCGTCTGCTCTATGCGGCCGACAAGGCCTCGCGAGCCTGCTTTGCATGCCCCGCGCGCAATGCTTGCAACTGGAGCGATGATAAAAAGAACCTGTCGATTCGCGTGTAGTTAGTTTGCGCGGTCGGGGTTCTAAACGAAGGAGACGATCGCGATGAGCAACAAGAAACTGCCCGAGAATGCAACCAAGACTGAAGGCGCCGAGCTCGCCCGCCGTGGAAGGGGCGAAATATCCACCGCAACGGCGGTGCCCCACGTGAGCTATGACGATCTGCGCCATGCCGACCGCATTACTATCGACGGTCTCGAGGTCTTTGCCAATCACGGCGTGTATCCCGAAGAGAACGCGCTGGGCCAGAAGTTCATCGTGTCCTTGGTGCTCTATGCCGACCTGCGCGCAGCGGGGGAGCACGATAACCTGGACGCCTCGATTGACTACGGCTCGGTGTGCCACGATGTCGATGGCTATCTGCGCGAGCATACGTTTAAACTCATCGAGGCCGCAGCCGAGGGTGTGGCCCAGATGCTGTTGCGTCGTTATCCCTTGCTGCTTGGTGTGCGCATAAAGCTCGATAAGCCGTGGGCGCCCGTCGGTCTTCCCTTGACAAGCTGCGGTGTCGAGATCGAGCGCGTGCGCTAACCGGTTCTAATACGTCTCTATGGGTGGCTGCTTGAGCCGCTGCGACAGCGCTCTATTGTTGGGGCAGTACGTGTCGAGCAGGGCGTGAAACCGCTGATTGTGGCTTGGCTCGAGCAAGTGGACGAGCTCGTGGGCGACAACCATGTCGAGGCATTCGACGGGGTAGCCGGCAAGTTCTCGTGCGATGCGAATGGCGCCGGATTTGGGCGTGCACGAGCCCCAACGCGTTTTCATGCTGCGTACGGAAACGCGGGAAACGGAGACGCCCATTGCGATTTCGTACGCGTGCAAAATATCGCGCAGCGCCGATGTGACCTCGGACGTATAGAGCTGGTCGATGTGGGCTTGGAGCTCGTCGGACGTTAGACCGTCGAGGATTGCGAGCCGCTTGGCCTGTGGGCCTCCGTTCGATTCGTCGGTACCCATAAAACTTGCGAAGGTGGCCTGTTTGGGTCGCGGTGCGGGTGACGCAAAGTTGTGATCGAGTGCGTCCTGTACCGTGATGGGCATGCCCCAAAGCGCAATGATGGACGAGGGGCTGAGTGGCTCTCGTGACGTTGCCTGACGTTGCTCACGCTGGGCAAGTCGGCCGATAATCCAGGCGTTGTTGCGCTTCACAAACGCTTCGATACGCTCGCGGCTGGCGCCGAGCGGTGCGCTGGCGTGGACCTCACCGCTCGATGTGACGCGCAGGTTGAAGTTCTTGACGCGCTTTTTGGTAACGACGACGGGGATGGGCATCCCATCCGGTCGGGGTAGGAAAATCGTAAATTGCTGCGTCAAAAGTTATCCTTCAAATTGGGGACGGGCCGGCATGTCGACCGCTCGGCATGCCGGCCTGCTCAAGGGATGTGAAATTAATAACGCTCAAAGAAGGCAAGCGCGTTGTCGCTGCAGAGCTTCTGCATCACGGTCTTGCCAAAGTGCTTGGAGAGCATGTTCTGGAACTCGGGCATCTTGCTGGCATCGGAGAGGAAGTCGGGTACCTTGGCGCCGTCCCAGTCGCCGCCGAGCGCGATGACATCTTCGCCGCCCAGGTCGAGCCAGTGTTCGATATGGGCTGCCAGCTGGTCGAAGGTGACATCTGCGGCGGTCTCGTCGGTTGCTTCGTTGGAGAGGAATTCGCTGCAGTAGTTGAGGCCGACGATGCCGCCTATGTCGCGAATGGTGCGGAACTGGTCGTCGGTGAGGTTGCGCTTGACGCCGCAAACCGCGCGGGAGTTGGAGTGGCTGGCGACGAAGGGGCGCGTGGCGTGGGCGACAACCTCGTCAAAGCACTCGTCGTTGAGGTGGGAGACGTCGAGCACCATGCCGACGCGTTCCATCTGCGTAAGCGCCTCGATGCCGGCGGCGGTGAGGCCGGCGTGGGTGTCGTGGCCGCTCGCGAGCGGTCCCTGCGCGTTCCAGCTGAGCGATGACATGAGAACGCCCAGGCTCTTGAGCACCTCGATCAGCGCGAGGTCCTCGGCAAAGAACGTGGCGTTTTCGATGGTGTGGATGCAGGCAACCTTGCCGTCCTTGAGTGCAGGGCGAATGTCAGCGGCGCTGCGCACGTTGACCATGCGGTCGTGGTTGAGCATGGCCTGGCCGCTCATGTGCGCCATGATCTGCGCTTGGAAGCGCGCGGCGTGGGCGGTGGGAATCTCGTCGGGGACAAACGTGGCGAAGCACTGTGCCCACGGCGTGTTGCCGATCTTTGCGAGCGAGATGGCGCAGGCGTTGCCCTCGATGAGGTCGAAATCCTGCGGATGCGTTTCGTCGCCGGGGAAATAACCGTCGGTGCCGGCGGTAAAGCGCAGGTCGAGATCGAGCGTGGCCCAGCCGATGCGGTCGGCGGTGTCGCAGTGCAAGTCAAATACGGGATATGCCATGGTTCCTCCGGTTGCAGCGTTTCTTTGCAAACTGTCTTTGAATTGTATGACTAGGGTATAGTTAGCGCCATATGTTCATGGCGGCCCGCGTTGTGCGCCGCCCTTATTACGGAGGTTACCATGTCCAACAAGGGCAAGAAGGTCAAGACCCATTATCGCGGCACGCTCGACGACGGCACGCAGTTCGATAGCTCCTACGATCGCGGTGAGCCGCTGGAGTTCACCTGCGGTGCCGGTCAGATGATCAAGGGCTTCGATGCCGCCGTTATCGATATGCAGGTGGGCGAGAAGAAGTCCGTACACATTCCTGCGGCCGATGCCTACGGTGAGCACAATCCCGAGATGGTTATCACCTTCCCGGCCGAGCAGGTTCCCAACATCGAGCAGATCGAGAAGGGCATGAAGCTCTTCCTGTCCACGCCGAGCGGCATGCCTGTCCCCGCCGTCGTCATGGACGTGACGCCCGAGGCCGTGACGCTCGACGCCAATCACGAGCTCGCCGGCAAGGATCTCAACTTTGATATCGAGCTCGTCGAGGTCGAGGACTAGTTGATGTCCGTGGACCTGGTAGCTGCGGAGCGCTTGGGAAATCTCAACGACCCGTCCTATGAACTCCTGCTTCGTCGGGAGATGGGTGGCATTTTTGAGGTTGACGAGCTGCTACTCGATTGGGACCAGGCTGATACGCGTTTGTTTGTGGGCGTGACGGAGCTGGGGCGCACGGTGAATGCCCGGCTGGATGCCACTGATGGCGAGCGTCTTGCCGACGGTGACGTGCTTGCTATTGACCGCACGGGCGCGGTGCCCGTAGCGGTTGTCGTACGCCTGCGCAGCGCCGAGGTCTATTTGGTCGAAGTCGACCGCATGGATCCGATTGTGCTCGCACATGCGTGCTGGGAGATCGGCAACATGCATGCGCCGCTCTTCCGGGGTGACTCGGATGATTATACCGTGCGCATGTATACGCCGGTGCAACCGGTTTTGGGTCGCATGCTCCGGGGTATTGGGGGCGTTCGACTCTCGGTGGTCACACGCGAGCTCGATGCCAGTCGACGCTTTGCATCGAGCGCGGCGGATGTTGTTGTGAGTATGGCTCCAGACTTTACGATCGTAAAGAAGGCGCGCGGTTAACGTGCGTATGCGTAAGACGGACTTTGAGAGGCAGCTATTCAAAGTCCGTCTTGCTGTTGATGAAATGCTGTGGGGGAAAGCATATGGGTCTTGAAGGAATCAGGCTGATTGCATGCGATTTGGACGGCACGTTGCTGCATCCGGGGGAGCGCGAGCCGCGTTCCGAGGCCTTTGAGCTCATCGATGAGCTGCATCGTCGCGGTATCGTGTTTATGCCGGCGAGCGGCCGTCAATATGCGAGCTTGCGCTACCTGTTTGCCCCGGTGGCAGACGAGCTTGCCTATGTGTGCGAAAACGGCGCCCTCGTCATGAGCGAGGGGCGTGCCGTCGTCAAGCGCTCTATGGAGCGTGATCTGGCGATGGATATCGCGAATGCCGTGGTCGCCTATCCCCATGCCGACGTGACACTTTCGTGCGAGGGGCACCTCTACACCATAAGCGGCAACGATGCGTTTGTTGACCACCTGCGCTATGAGGTCCACTGCGATGTGGCGGTGGTCGACCGTCCCGAGGACATTGACGAGGATGTCATTAAGATTGCGTTTCAAACGCCCGAGACAGAGCAGCCGGCGGCGCTGGAGTATTTCGAGCGCCTCTTTAGCGACCGTGTCGACGTGATGACGTCGGGAACCGAATGGACCGATTTTATCGGCTTTGATTCGGGCAAAGGGTCCGCGCTTGCCGATTATGGTTACGCGCTGGGGATCTCACCTAACGAAATGATGGCGTTTGGCGATAACGAAAACGATTGCGACATGCTCAACGTGGTGGGCCATCCCTATCTGATGGAGAGCTGCAATCCCAGCATGCGCGGTGTCAATGACCGTGTCCGCTACGTGCGCACGGTTGAAGAAGAGCTGCGTCGTCTACTTGCTGAGTAGGCATGTCCCAAAATCTACCTACAGTTGGGGCAGAGGCCCTCGAAGATGGTGTAGTGCGAGGTGACGTTCCAGCCGATTTGCTCGGACGCCTTGGCGTCGAGCTGGGCATCGAAGGGGAGCGGTACGTCGATGACGCGGCTGCACGAGGTGCAGATGATATGCGCATGCGGCTCGATCGTGCGATCGAAGCGGCTGCCGCCCGGCGTCTTGATGGAGAGGATCTCGCCGGCGTCGGCTAAGAGATTGAGATTGCGGTAGACCGTACCGCGGCTGATTTTGTCATCCTGCGCGCGCACGGCGTTGTAGATCTCATCGGCGGTGGGGTGGTTATAGCTTTGGCGCACGGCGTCAAGAACCAGCTTTCGCTGCCTGGTATTCCTTCTTTGCACCGCCATGCGCCTCGCCTCTTTTCCATCAACGGTCGTAGGTAAATGATACCGTATTTAGCACACAATACTAATAATGAGGACTGAAACCGTCTTCATTGGCAAGTGGGGCTCGGACCTGGGCGTCTACGAGGCGAAAACGCGTTCCCATGCGCTCGTAGGAGGCATGAAGCGCCTCGAGATGAGATAGGATGCTTGCCGGAGCTCCCTGTATCTCCATCTCGACTGAGCCGTCTTCCATGTTACGCACCCAGCCGGTGAGTGCGCGTGCCTGCGCGAGGTTGGTGTTGGTAAAGCGAAAACCAACGCCTTGGACTTGCCCCGTCCAGCGCAGGAAATAGCGCTGGGGAGTGTCTTGAGTGGCCTCGTCGCTTGCGAGTACGGTAAGCCTGCGGCGCAGCTCGAGCTCGACGTTTGATGGTTTTTGAGGCTCTCGACTGCCGCCGGTGACGCTGGAGAAGAACGTATCGAAGAGGCCCATCGCTATGCCTGCTTGCCTGCGTCGGCCGGGAAGGTTATGCCGGCCTGCTGACGCACGGCATCCATGATGCGCAGTGAGACGAGCGTGACATCGCGGTAGTGGCCGAGCTCGTGGCGTCCCGCCGGGGTCTCCCAGATTTCTTCCTTAACGTTATCGATGCCACCGATGGCGGTGATAAAGTCCGTGAGTTCGTATTCCATAGTGTTGCTTGATTTGGGCAGGTCGAGCGCGCGGCCGTTGTCGCCCTGTTCGCGCGGTGCCTCGGTCGCCGAGCCGCGTACGACGTCGCCGCGGTAGTCGATGCGTACGTTGCGGGGCGTGGACAGATGGTCAATCTGGATGGTGCCACGCTCGCCTTCGATCTGCGAGGGCAGCAGGTCATTCGTAATTTTGGAGTGTGCGAGCTCGACGGAGATACGGCCACCGCCATAGCTGGCGAGAATGGAACCGCACCCGTCGATGGGGCCATGGGTGAGCTCTTGCGTTGAGGGGTCGAGCAGCGTGGTCATGCTGGTGAGACCAGAGGGCATGCCGAAAATCTCGACCATGGGCTCGACGGCGTAGACGCCAATGTCCATGAGGGAGCCCGATGCCATATTGCAGTCGAAGATATTGGTGGAGCGTCCCGCGAGAATCTCGTTGTAGCGCGAGGAATACTTGCCAAAGCGCAATGAGGCACGACGAATGGGCGCAATCTCGCCCAGGGCGTCCTCGATGGCGTGGAAAGCGGGGTCATGGAGCGGGCGCATGGCCTCGAGAGCCACGACACCTGCTGCCTCGGCAGCGCGGAAGACTTCCAGCGCCTGCGCCTCGGTGGCGCAGAAGGGCTTCTCGACGATGACGTGCTTGCCACCGGCGATGCAGGCAAGGGCCTGCTCGTAGTGAAGTGCGTTGGGGCTGCCGATATAGACGGCGTCGACGTCGGCAGCGGACGCAAGCTCGTCAAGTGCGGTGAAGTTACGCTCGCCGCCGTGCTTAGCGGTGAAGGCGGTGCCGCGATCTGCGTCGCGCGAGAGCGTGCCCACAAACGCGGCTTGGTCGTTGGCGTTGACGACCTGGATAAAGTCGTCGGTAATCATGGATGTGCCGATGGTCGCTATACGCAGCATGTATCCCCCTCGTGCCGTTCGGTTTACAGGATGAGTGTAGCGCGGGAGGACACAAAAGCGTGCGAAAACGCCGTTACAGGTCGCTCTCGTTAAAGCCGGTGTCGATATCGAGGTTGCTGCCGTCGGCCGCCGTGGTGGCAAGCTCGTCGCAGCGCTCGTTGAGCTCATGGCCGGCGTGACCCTTAACCCAGATGAACTCCACCTTATGCTTGCTCTTTGCGGCAAGCAGACGCTCCCACAGGTCGCGGTTCTTGACAGGCTGCTTGTTGGCGGTCTTCCAGCCGCGTTTTTTCCATCCGTCAATCCAGTGCTTGTTGAAGGCGTTGACGACGTACTGCGAATCGGAATGGACTTCGACGTCGCAGGGGCGGTTGAGCGCCTCGAGTGCCACGATGACCGCCATGAGCTCCATGCGGTTGTTGGTGGTCTTGGCGTAGCCGCGCGAAAGCTCAGAGGTGAAGGTCTTGCCGGCGGGGTTGGTGTATTTGAGCACGGCGCCGTAGCCGCCACGTCCCGGATTTGATCGGGCCGAGCCGTCGGTATAGATGATGACCTTCACATGGTTCCTTTCGTTGGGTACGTTTCGCGTGAGTGACCATTGTAGCGCCATGCCCGCCGGGGGCTAGCAATCTACGATTTCTACCCCGTCTTCCGACAGTTGGTTGGCATGGATGATGCGGTTGAGCTCGTCGAGGTATTGCTGCAAGAGGGGAGAGGGTTTGCGGTCGTCATGCATGATGTAGCCCACATGCATCGTCGGGGCGTCTGCCAGGGGGATCGAGGCCATGCCCCACTGCATTTCGCTGGAGAGTACGCCGGTCGACAGCGCATAGCCGTTCGAGGTGATAAGCAGGTTGGTGAGCGTCCCGCGGTCGGATACGCGGATATTGCGGTTGCAGGGAATATAGCTAAACGGTTCCTCGGCGTAATAGAAGGAGTTCGAGGTGCCTTGCTCAAAGCTGTAGCGCGTATAGGGCGTGAGGTCGGCAAGGGACAGCTGCGAGCGGCGTGCGAGCGGGTGGCGTTTGCTGACGAACACGTGGACCTTCGCATCAAAGAGGGGATGAAAGCTCGCTCGGGCATCGGCGAAGGCCTTCTGCAGAACGCGGGCGTTAAAGTCATCCAGATACAGAATGCCGATATCGCTGCGAAACGCACGGACGTCGTCGATGATCTGCGCCGTGGTGGTCTCGCGCATGATGAACTCGAACTTGCTGTCGCGGCAGCGCTCGACGACGTTGACAAAGGTCTCGACCGAAAACGCGTAGTGCTGGGCCGAGACGGCAAGGCGCGCCTGGGGTGTGCCGCCGTCCTCGTAGCGTGCCTCGAGCATGTCGGCCTGCTCTACGACCTGGCGCGCATAGCCCAAAAGCTCGGTGCCGTCGTTGGTGAGCGTGACGCCGCGGCTGGAGCGCGTAAAGATCTCCAGATGGAGCTCCTGTTCCAGGCTTTTGACGGCGTTTGAGATGTTGGACTGAGCGGTATAGAGGCGCTGGGCTGCAGCGTTGATTGAGCCGGACTCTGCCACGGCAATCAGAAAACGAAGCTGCTGAAGGGTCATCGACGCCATCCTCTCGATTGCTATCTATAAAACAGATAACAGATTAGCGCTTTTAAGTGATTGACCGAGGAAAACAATGCTCGTACTATTCAAAACACACAAAGGCTGTAGGTAATTAAGCCGACCACGGAACCGGGATGCGAAAGGAGGCCCGCATATGAATTGCTTACCAAGACGAATGCCGGGCTCCTGTTTGCGCCCGTCGGCGTGATCAGGAGACAGCGACTTACTTCTCTTACTCTTATTACTTTTGTTCGATCAAGGAGATCATCATGAGCCAGTTTATCAACAACCCCGAGCACACCTTTGGTTTCGATACCCTGCAGCTGCACGTTGGCCAGGAGAGCGCCGATCCTGCATCCGACTCCCGTGCTGTGCCTATCTATCAAACCACGAGCTATGTGTTCCGCAACTCCCAGCACGCCGCCGACCGCTTTGGTCTTGCCGACGCCGGTAACATCTACGGCCGTCTGACCAACTCCACCCAGGGCGTCTTCGAGGACCGTATCGCCGCGCTCGAGGGTGGCGTGGCCGGTCTTGCCGTCGCCTCCGGTGCCGCTGCCATCACCTATACCCTGCAGGCACTTGCCCAGGCTGGTGACCACGTGGTCGCCCAGAAGACCATCTACGGCGGTTCCTACAACCTGCTGGAGCACACGCTTTCCCAGTTTGGTGTCGAGACCACCTTCGTCGATGCCCATAACCTGGACGAGGTCGAGGGCGCCATCAAGGACAACACCACGGTCATCTATCTCGAGACGCTCGGTAACCCCAACTCCGACATCCCCAACATCGACGCCATCTCCGAGATCGCCAAGAAGCATGGTCTGCCGGTTGTCGTCGACAACACCTTCGGCACCCCGTATCTGTTCCGTCCGCTGGAGCATGGTGCCAACATCGTCGTCCACTCCGCAACCAAGTTTATCGGCGGCCACGGCACCTCGCTGGGCGGTGTGATCGTCGACGGCGGTAACTTCGATTGGAAGGCGAGTGGCAAGTACGCCCAGATCGCTGAGCCCAACCCCTCCTACCACGGTGTTTCGTTTGCCGAGGCTGCCGGTCCCGCCGCCTTTGCAACCTATGTCCGCGCTATCCTGCTGCGTGACGAGGGCGCCTGCATCAGCCCGTTCAACGCCTGGGTCCTGCTCCAGGGCACCGAGACTCTGTCGCTGCGCGTTGACCGTCATGTCGAGAACACCAAGAAGGTCGTTGAGTTCCTGACCGGTGACAGCCACGTTGCCAAGGTGAACCACCCGAGCCTGCCCGAGCATCCCGACCATGAGCTGTACCAGAAGTACTTCCCCAACGGCGGTGCCTCGATCTTTACCTTTGAGATTAAGGGTGGCCAGGAGGCAGCTTGGAAGTTCATCGATCATCTGCAGGTGTTCTCGCTGCTCGCCAACGTGGCCGACGTCAAGTCGCTCGTCGTGCACCCGGCTACCACCACGCACTCCCAGCTCTCTGCCGAGGAGCTCGCCGAGCAGAACATCACGCCCTCCACGATCCGTCTTTCCATCGGTACCGAGAACGCCGAGGACATCATTTGGGATCTGAAGCAGGCCTTTGCCGCACTGGACGAGTAAGGCGACTTGTGCAAGGACCCCTTGCGACTCGATAGGTATAACTGCATAAAATGCCTGCTCAAGGCGCCTGTGCGAACAATGGTCGCACAGGCGCCTTTTTTGCATAGAGAGGGTGCAAAAACAGGGTTTTTGGCACGCTTTATGCAATCGAGATGTGGAAAACTCCTGTTGAGAGGATGTGAGTTTTACGCAAATGACGTGCGCCTTTTGAGAAAAACCGCAGGTCGCGATTTGCTCGGGGTACTATGCAGCGCGATCGAATCACACGCAGCTCAAACGCAGCAAAAACGCACTACGGAGGTTTCCAGCTACATGAGGATTGATTCACGAAAACCGAAAGCCGCCGCCCTTTCCGCCGCTCTGACCGTGGCACTTTTGACGGGCGCCGGCGCAACTGATGCCCGCGCGGCAACACTATCCGATACGGTCGGATCCACGCCGTCCGAGGCGACGCTGATGCAGCCCGTCGACTATCGCGGCGACGGCTTTGGCTCCATGCAGGAGTGGAACGCCTCTATGGGGGCCAAGCGCGATTCCCTGGAGGTCCGCGCCCAGATCATCATGAACATGTACGGTGACTATGCCACCGATGACGAGCGCGCTGTACTGCAAGGTTGTATCGATGGTGCGGGCAGTCTTTTGACGATGGAAGAGGTCGACGCGAAGTCGGCCGAGCTCGACGAGCTTCGCTCCGCGCTCGAGGATGCTAAGCGCGAGGCGCTCGAGGCTGCGGCTGCCGAAGCCGAGGCCGCTGAGGCCGTTCAGGCTTCGTATTACAACGCCGGCTCCGGCTCGTCTTACGCGTCTGCTGCGTATTACGCGAACGGCTCGGGCCTGACGCGCTCGAGCGGCGTCAATAACTATAACGGTCGTCGTGAGACCTATTACAGCAGCAACGTGCTCTACCATCACCGCACGGGCGAGTGGACTCAGGATTCCGAGGGCTTTTGGCGCGATTCCGATGGTTACTACGTCGTGGCCGCGGGCGATAAGGCTCAGGGCTCCACGTTTACCGGTTCCAAGGGCGAGTGCAAGGTCTATGACTCCGGCTGCGCAGCCGGAACCACCGACTACTATACCGGTTGGTAATCTGCCATAAGCCAATAGGACATGACGGGCGGGCGTCTTTACCGAGCCTTTGGGCAACGTAAGGGCGCCCGTTTTTTGTGCGTGCTTGAGTTAACAGAGCGCTTACCGTGGCAGTACGCCGTGCATATGGGCGCAAGGCACACTAGTTCATGAGAATTAAGGTCTTTCTCTTGGAGGAAGTGGTCTTGTGAACGCTCGAGATATCGCCGTTGCCGCCGTCGCATTGGTGCTTGGCTGCCTTGGTCCTACGGCCGCGCTCGTTGCGGGCATGCAGGGGTCATGCGGGGCTGCTCCAATCGTGGTTGGCGTGCTGATCGCGGCGGCGCTGCTGGGAAGCGCCGGCGTGGTGCTTTGCCGCGATGACGAGGGCGAGGTTCCGGAATCGCAACGCTAACTGTTGTGAGGTTGGCCGCCGGTCATAGACGAAGATGAAAGCCGCCGCAGGGGAAAGGTTCCCTTGCGGCGGCTTTGCTGCTAAGGCTGTTGAATGCGGAGCGTTGGTGCTACCAGCTTTTCTCGATATCGCGGATGCGCCGATAGAGCCACTCGTTTTGCGGCACTTGGATATCGTGTTTGGCTGCGAGGCGGCAAATGGTGCCCGCGAACTCCTCGACTTCGGTTTTGCGCTTTGCGATGCGGTCTTGCGCCATCGAGGGCATACCGGCGGGGTCGATTCCCTCGATGAGGCGCACCATCTGCGTCAGGTCTGCCTCGGTCAGCTCAACGCCCTCGGCGTTGGCGACCGCAAGCGTTTCGCGCATGGCGGAAACAAAGCAGCGACGCTGCTCGGAGCCCGGCTCCGTGGCGCTTCCGTAGGTCCCGCCGTAGGCCATGCACGTCTGGTTGATGCCATCGTTGAGCATGAGTTTGGCCCACATGCGGTGCGCAATGTCGCTCTCAACGGTATGGGCGATGCCGCAGCGTGTGTAGAGCCCGTCGATGGCGGTGACGGTTGCGGGCTCGGTGCCTGCTGCCGCGCCAAAGCGAATCTCGCCCGCATTGGAAAAGGTGAGCGCGCCGTCGAGGAACACGGCATCCATGCCCTGGCAAATACCAAGAACGGTATGCTTCCAGCCAAAGCGCTCGGCAATCTTTTGCTCGCTCGTAATGCCGTTGCACAGCGAGGCGATGAGCGTGTTGGGCCCCACGACGCGTTCCATAGTCTTGAGTGCTTGGTTGAGTCCCGTCGTCTTGACCGTGAGAATGACCAGATCGGCGGGCGTTGCTTCACTGACGCGCACGGACTTGAGTGCGCAGGGCTCGCCGTTGACCGTAAGGGCGTCGCCTGCGTGACGCTCGAAACGGGCGTCGTCCATAATGTATTCGACGGCATCGTTGCCGAGCGTCTTGGCAATCATGCTGCCATAGAGTAGACCGACGCCACCCTTGCCGATAAAGGCAACCTTGTTGATCTGCACGTGAATCATCTCCTCACAAAAAGGCGCCCGCGTGCGGGGCGCCTGGTGGATTGTATGCCGCTGGAGCATGTAGCGTGCACCGGAGACGGAATTTAGAAGAACAAACGCATGGGAACTTATGCCGCGGGGTAGATGGCAAAAACGCGTGCGGGATATCCAACGCCATCGCGCACCTTGGGGAAGGTGCAGAAGATGACAGCGCCTGTGGCGGGAAGCTCGTCCAGATGGTCCATGACCTCGATCTGGTAACGGCCGACCGAGAGGATGTATTGTTCGCCGGGGTAGGGGCAGGCATCCTCACGCGTGGTCACGCTCGCCTTCTTTCATCGGGCTTTTTGCTGATGTTAAAGCGGTGCCGTGACAGCTCGATTTCTGCTGCGTTACGATACGTTCTCGATTGCGATTCCACGATGTTTCGGCTGCGTGACCATTGTGTTTCGCCTTGCCGAGCGCTGATGGCGAAGGGAGGGTCCGTGCAATACCGCGTTGACCCCAAAAGTGGTAACCGAATATCTGCTCTGGGCCTGGGCTGTATGAGGTTTCCCGGTGCGCCGGGCCATCCCGATGCGAAGACGGCCGATGCCATCATCTCCCGTGCGGTGGAGCAGGGGATTAATTATCTGGATACCGCGTATCTCTATCCCGGTAACGAGGTGTGCGTGGGCGCCTCACTTGAGCGCTTGGGGCTGCGTGACCGGGTGTTGCTGGCGACCAAATTGCCGCACGCCTCGTGTGCATGCACAGGGGATTTCGACCGTTTCTTTGACGAGCAGCTGCGTCGGCTGCGGACCGACCATATCGACTATTACCTTATGCATAACATCACCTCGCCCGCTCAGTGGGAACGTGTGGTGGCGCTGGGCATCGAGGACTGGATCGCGCGTCAAAAGGCGGCGGGGCGCATTCGCCAGATTGGTTTTTCGTATCACGGCAGCGCGGCGGATTTCCTGACGATGCTTGACGCATATGAATGGGATTTTTGCCAGATCCAGTACAACTATGCCGGCGAGCGTTACCAAGCGGGAACGGCGGGACTCATGGCGGCTGCGGAGCGCGGGCTCGCGGTGTTTGTGATGGAGCCGCTGCTGGGCGGTCGTCTAGCGGGCAAACTACCGCCGCGGGCCCGCGCCGTGCTCGATGGCGCCCGTGACCCGCATTTGCACACTCCTGCCGCCTGGGGGCTTTCGTGGGTGTGGAATCATCCTCAGGTGACGATGCTGCTTTCGGGTATGACCGATACCGCGCAAGTGGATGAGAACGCGGTGTTGGCCGATCGGGCTCTGCCGGATTCGATGACGGCTGCTCAGCTCGATGCCATCGCACGCGTGTTGAGGGAGTTTGAAAAATCGAATCGCGTGCCCTGCACGGGATGCGGCTATTGCATGCCGTGTCCTAAAGGCATCAATATCCCTGGGTGTTTTGCCGCCTACAACGCGAGCTATGCGCACAGCTGGTTTACGGGTCTATCGCAGTACTTTACGGCGAGCGCGGTACGCACAAGCGAGCCCAAGTTGGTGAGCAATTGCGTCAAATGCGGCAAATGCGCGCGGCACTGCCCGCAGCACATCGATATCCCCGGGCGCTTGGACGACGTACGCCGCCGTTTTCAGCCTGGTCCCGTGACGGCGGTGCTTAAGGCCTTCGGCAAAGCGCGCTCCTCATGACCCTTTTATAACTTGCGGTGGAATAGTTCCTGTTTGCGGCAGAATAGGGGCCAAGCAGGAACTATTCCACCGCAATTGAAGGGGGCTGTCGTGGGCCATCGGGATTCATGTGATGATTTACGTGGGGTTCGTTGGGGCGTTTTGGGCGCTGGGCGCATTTCGCATCGATTTGCATCGTCGCTCAAGGAGGTGGACGGGGCACGGCTTGTGGCTGCCGCCGGTCGCACTCCTTCGCATGTTGAGGAGTTTTGCAGGGCGTTTTCGATTGTTGCCGCGCACAGTTATGCCACCGCTGACGATAGCGGCGATGCGGCTTATGATGCGCTGATTGCCGACCCCGATGTCGACGCAATTTACTTGGCTCTTCCACATGGCATGCATGCGCATTGGGTCTGTCGGGCACTGCGCGCGGGAAAGGCCGTGCTGTGCGAAAAGCCGGCCGTTTTGAATGAAGAAGAGGCCCATGCGATCGCCTCCGTTTCCCGTGAGTGCGGTGTGCCGTTTATGGAGGCGATGAAAAATCGGTTTTGCCCGATGCGCACTCGCGTGAAGGACTTGCTTGCGTCGGGCGAGCTCGGCCGTATCGTCTCGATTGAAAGCGTGCAAAAACTCGATTATGGTGAGCCCCCTTCGAGTTATCTGCTCGACCCGTTGCAGGGTGGTTGTCTATATGACATGGGCTGCTATGCGGTCGGGTGGTTTGAGGATCTACTTGCGGGTGCGTGCGATGTTTCGTCTCGTGAAGTTCGCTGGCGTGACGTATCGGGCGGCCACGTGGATTGGGCCGACGAGATCCGTATGAGCGTCGGCGGCATACCCATTCATATGGTGTGCGACGGCAAAGCAGCATATGAAAGCCGTTTGACGATTGCCTGCGAGCGGGGCTCGTTGGAAATCGAGCGCCTCCATCGCCCCGAGCTCGCCCATGTGAAGTACTCCGACGGACGAATGCTCGAAATAAATGCTCCGTTTGGGGTCGATGATTTCTACGGCGAAATCCAGCATGCGACCCAGCTCATCCGGGCGGGGAAACTCGAGAGTCCCGTCATGCCCCTTGCCGCCACACAGCGCTGCGCGCGTATTATCGATGCAATCCGTCTGGCCCTCTAGGACTTGGCGCTGACGCGTAGGGGATCATGACGCTGGCGCCCGTAACCATAGTGCTTGGTGGCCTGCATCTCTGATGCCCCTTTTATAAGTTGCGGTGGAATAGTTCCTGTTTGCGGCAGAATAGGGGCCAAACAGGAACTATTTCACCGCAACTGATGAGGGGGAGCTGGGGATGCTGACGATTGGGTGCCATCTTTCGACGACGAAGGGCTATCGGGCGATGGGGGAGACGGCGCTATCCATTGGCGCCAATACCTTTGCATTCTTTACGCGCAACCCGCGCGGCGGCAAGGCGAAAGACCTTGACATGGATGATGTGGCGGCCCTGCGTGACCTTATGGCGCAAAATGATTTTGGCCCACTCGTGGCGCATGCCCCGTATACCTATAACCCCTGCTCGGCCAAAGAGCGGGCGCGCGAGTTTGCCTTGGAGGCAATGGCCGAGGACTTGCAGCGTCTGGAAGCACTGCCCGGCAACTACTACAACTTCCACCCCGGCGCGCATGTGGGGCAGGGGACCGATGCCGGCATTCAGATGATCGTCGACACCTTGTGCCAGGTGATGTTTGAGGGGCAGCAGACGACGGTGCTGCTCGAGACCATGGCCGGCAAGGGCACCGAGGTGGGCCGCAGCTTTGAGGAGCTGGCGCTCATCATCGAGGGCGTTGCCGACAAGCGCCCCGAGCTGTCGGCCAAGTTGGGCGTTTGCCTGGACACCTGCCATGTGAATGACGCCGGCTATGACATCGTCCACGATCTTGACGGTGTGCTTGACGAGTTCAATCGTGTGGTGGGTATCGAGCGCCTGCGCGCCGTGCATATCAATGACTCCAAGAACCCCTGCGGCGCCCATAAGGATCGCCACGAGTGCATCGGCAAGGGCTACCTGGGTAGTGAAGAGTTTGGCGGCGGTATGCAGGTTATGCAGAATATTGTATCGAATGGCCGCCTGCGCGCATTGCCATTCATTTTGGAGACACCGAACGAACTTGCAGGTTATGCGTCTGAAATCAAGCTGTTAAGGTCGTTGCAGCAGTAATGGCTGCCATAAACTGAAGTGCTCCATTCACGTTATGGGTTTGTTTCAATCAGTTTTCTAATTGCAGATTCTTCCAAGCGGGTGCATAATAACCCTCAGTTTTTGCAGACCTCTGAATCACGTGGGGTCATTGGAAGGAGACTGATTATGAAGCTGAAGAAGCTTGGCGCATTTGCCGCCACGGGTGCTATGGCGCTCGCCCTCGCTCTGACGGGCTGCGGCTCGTCCAACGCCACCTCTGGTTCTAATGCCGGTTCCAGCAGCTCTGACGACGCTAAGGTCGAGAAGGTCGACGGCTCCAAGGAGTACGCGCTCGTCAAGGACGGTACGCTGACCGTCGGCACCTCTGCCGAGTACGCTCCGTTTGAGTACAAGGATGACAACGGCGATTATCAGGGCTTTGACCTTGAGCTCATCAAGGCTATCGGCGACAAGCTGGGCCTGGATGTCGAGTATGTCAACAATGACTTTGACACGCTGGTTCCGGGCGTCGCTTCGGGTGCCAAATATGACGTCTCCATCGCGGCTATCACCGACACGCCCGAGCGTGAGAAGGAAGTCACGTTCTCCGATTCCTACTACATGGACGATCAGGCTATCGTGACCAAGGTCGATAACACCGACATCACGGCCGACAACTACAGCGAGAAGCTCAACAACGCCGATGCTACCATCATCGTCCAGTCTGGCTCGACCGCCGAGTCCTTTGCCCAGGAGAACTTCCCCAAGGCCAAGATTGTCCCCTACAAGGACGCCACCGAGTGCTTCAGCGCCCTGCAGTCCGATAAGGGCGACGCCGTAGTCACCAACCGCTCCGTTGCCAGCCAGCTGACCGCCGAGCAGTTCAACACCTGCCAGACCATCAAGCAGATTAGCACCGGCGAGGAGTACGCCATTGCCATCAACCAGGGCAACACCAAGCTCAAGGACGACATCAACCAGGCCATCAAGGACCTGACCGACGACGGTACCGTTGACGCCCTCATGGCTAAGTACAACATCAAGTAAAATAGCTACTTGATTGCTCGCGGGCCCTTTCCGCTTTGGCGGAGAGGGCCTTTGCGCTTCTCTTGACGGAGAGCATTTCCGTCTCGTTTTGCCGGCAACTTCTACGATAGGAGCCACCTTGTCTCGACTGAACAAAGGGGCCGTGGAGCAGCGTTTTCCACTGCCCGCCTTGCTCCAAAAGCTAGTCTGCGTCATGGCCGTGGCGCTCGCGCTGGTGTGTGTGGGGGCATATGCGCCCACGACCGCCCAGGCGCTTGAGACCGCAAAGATTACCGCCCGACCCAACACCGGTTCGGGCAGCGCTGTGGTCGGCGGTACCGAGACGCGCATTACCTGGGAGGTCCAGGCCGATGCCGATGAGGAGCTGAGCGGTCTTTCGCTGACGTTTGTCGACGGCACGACGTTTGGTACCGATGACACGCGATTGACGATGCTCTCGGGCGAGGACCTCATGGATCGTACGCCCATGAAGCCCACGTGCAAGGCTGACGGCCAGACGCTCAAGATTGACTTTGGCGAGACGGCGCCTGCCGGCGGCTTTTTCCGTGTCGAGGTTTACGGCGTGACCTTCCCCGTCGAGGGCGGCGATGAGGCCTTTAGCGGCACCTACACTTTGGCCGATGGCTCGACCAAGAAGATCTCCAAGATTCCGTCGGTGGAGATCAAGGGCGTGACGGCCTTCGATAACTTCCTAGCCGACCTTAAAGAGCAGCCGTGGGTCGAGGCGTGGAACTCCAATATGTTCCTGCGCCTGTTCCTGAACCCGGTCATTTTGGTCCAGAGCCTGCCGATCGTCTTCAAGGGCTTCCTCATGTCGCTTTCGATCGTGCTTGTGGCGTTTCCGCTGGCAATTCCCTTCGGTTTCGCCCTGTCGCTCATGCGCATCTCCAAGTCGCGCATCCTGCGCTGCCTCGCCGGCATCTACGTGAATATCATTCGCGGTACGCCGGCGTTCCTGCAGATCTATATCGCGTTCTTCGGTCTGCCGTTGGCCGGCGTCAAGGTTGATGACTACGTGCTCGGCGTCATCGTCATGGCCATGAATTCGTCTGCCTATCTGTGTGAGATCTTCCGCGCCGGTATTCAATCGATCCCCAAGGGCCAAAACGAGGCTGCTCGCTCTCTGGGTATGAATGCCTTCCAGACGCTGCTCTACGTTATGATTCCGCAGACGTTCCGCAATGTTTTGCCTACGCTGACCAGCGAGTTTATCTTGCTTTACAAGGATACGTCGCTGCTTGCGGCCGTGGGCGTGGTCGAGATCGTCATGAACGCCCGCACCATCGTGGCCACGACGGGCTCCATTACACCGTACGTGGTTGCCGCCCTGTTCTATCTGGTCATCACCCTGCCGCTCGCTCGCTTGGTGAGCGGTCTTGAGGCGAGGCTTTTGGGCACGGCCGAGACCAAGAAGAAGCGTCCCACTAAGAGCGCCGGACAGGTTGTCGCGACGCCTGCCGATCACATCGCCGGTCTGTAAGGAGGTCCTATCATGAGCGAAACCAATAACTCGAACGAAGTCGTCGTCAGCATCAAGAACCTCCAGAAGGCCTTTGGCGACAACGTGGTCCTGCGCGATATCGATCTGGATGTGCACAAGGGTGAGGTCGTTGTGGTCTTGGGCCCCTCGGGCTCGGGCAAGTCGACGATGCTTCGCTGCATCAATCGTCTGGAGCATCCCACGAGCGGCTCGATTATCGTTGAGGGCGTGGATGTGTGCGCCAAGGGCGTCGACCTTAACAAGGTGCGCACGCATCTGGGTATGGTGTTCCAGCAGTTCAATTTGTTCCCGCACCTCTCAGTCAAAAAGAACGTCATGCTCGCGCAGCAGAAGGTGCTCAAGCGCAGCAAGGAAGAGGCCGAGAAGATTGCCATCGAGGAGCTGACCAAGGTCGGCCTTGCCGAGCGTATCGACTTTATGCCGAGCCAGCTCTCGGGCGGCCAGCAGCAGCGCGTTGCCATCGCCCGCGCCCTGTCGATGAACCCGCACGTCATGCTCTTTGACGAGGCCACCTCGGCGCTCGACCCTGAGCTCGTGCGCGACGTCTTGGGCGTCATGCGCGACCTGGCGCACGACGGTATGACCATGATCGTCGTGACGCACGAGATGGGCTTTGCCCGCGATGTCGCCGACCGCGTCGTCTTTATGGACGGCGGCGTCATTGTGGAAGAGGGTACGCCGAGCGAGGTCTTCGACCATCCCAAGAGCGAACGCACCAAGGCGTTCTTGGGCAATATTTCGTAGCCGGTTGATGTAATTGCCGTTACAAAAGAGCGGGGCTGGACTTGAATCCAGCCCCGCTCTTTTGTAGGGATGAGGATGCGCTTTGATGCAGGCTCTCTTGGAGGCCCTGGGTTCGTTACGCGAGTTCGGCTCCGAGGGCCTTGCAAGCGGTCTCGCCCTCGTCGTCGGGCGCGTCGTAGCAGATGGTGGAGTCCACGACGTTGACGCCGGCCTCGTCGGCGTCGGCCTTCCAGTTGTCCATCCACTCGCCCTCGGCCCACGAATAGGAGCCAAAGAGGACGACCTTCTTGTCGCCGAGAGTCTCCTTGATCTCGTCCCACATCGGCTGGAACTCATCGTACTCGAGTTCCTCGGAGCCCATGGCGGGACAGCCGAAGGCGAAGGCATCATATTCGGCGGCCTTGTCGGCAGAGAAGTCGGCGCAGGAGATGACCTCTGCCTCGGCGCCGGCATCGGTTGCACCTTCGGCAACGAAGTTTGCCATGGCCTCGGTGTTGCCCGTGCCGCTCCAGTAGACGACGGCGATCTTGCTCATGTTGAGTCCTTTCAGTTGTGCGGCAGGTTGCCGCGGCTTCTATGTTCTATCGGGTTGCCTGGGCAAGTTGCGCCAAGCTGCAGCCCTGCTGATAGACAAAGGTGAGGTATTGAGTGCAAGCGCGGTAGGCGTCAAACATTGCAAGCGCTTGCTCGACATTCGTGTAGACCTTCCAGGCCCCAAAGACCTTGTAGTTCTCGCCGCGCTGGACGATAAACTCGTGTACGTCGTCGTAGGGGTATCCAAGGAAGTAGCCTATTTCGTGCGGAAACTCGCAGGTGCAGTCGTTGCTGCAGCTAGTTTGCTGGGGTAGTGCGCATCGAGTCTGGTTACAGGCGCATTCCGCGACGTTATTGCTCGCGAGCGTGATGCGTGATGCCAAATGCACAAGGCATGTCGAAAGGTCTCTCGTGTCGTAGCCTTCCGAGGCGAGCGCCGTTTGGGCGCGAGGATCTGCGAAATAGGTGGTGAGGCTTTTGGCTCGGTACATATACACGAGCGCTCCGCAGGGCCGCCAGACCAAAACACTCAGGTGGATGCCGAGCGGGTCAAGCTCGCGGTTGCACTGGGCGATAACGTTGAGCAGGCGTGCTCGGCGCTCTGCGATGGTTTCGGTTGCGACCGAGCCGTCCCCGTGGGCGTAGGTGCCTGGATAGGTAAAGAGCGATGCCGGCTTGATGCCCGCGAGCGTGGGAGAGCAGTTGCGCACGACTGCCGCCTGAAACGTTGGGATGTCTATGGTTCGAGTCACGGCGCTCCTTACGGATCTAAACTGTTAGCCTAGGAAAACTTATACACGAAAGTAAGCCATGGTCAACAAAAAAGTTTGAAGCGGGAAACTAATTGACCGAACGGACATGATTTTGGGTTAAGATGGGGACACCCCATGGGGGTATCTAGATAGTGCTACTTGAAAGGGGAACGCATGAGTGACTTGCTCAACCCTGCGAATCTCATCGTGCTGGCTGTCATTGCCGTCGGCATGTTTTTTGGACTGCGTCGCATTGCCGCTTCGACACACGGGAAGAGTTGTTGCAGCGATGGTACGAGCGGCAAGAAGGCCAAAAAGGTTGTTGTGGTGGATACTGATGCATCGCACTATCCCTATAGCGATGAGCTGCTCATCGGCGGTATGAGCTGTGACGGCTGCGCTCAGAACGTGGCCAATGCCCTCAATGCGCTGGACGGCGTGTGGGCAACGGTGACGTATGCGGATCACACGGCACGTGTGCGCTCTAAACAGCCGATCGATCGCGGTGCTCTCGTGGCCGCCGTGAAAGACGCGGGCTACTACGTCATGACGCTGTAAGCGCCGCCTTGGATGCATTTCCTTGTCTAGGCTCGTCCGCGCAGTTCGATGTCTTGGATGTCGTCAAAGTCGATGGCGATGTCTCGGAGCTTGAGAAGCTTGAAGGCGGGGAGCGCCTCGTCGAGGATGCCGGTGCGGCTGCGATAGCCGTATGTATCGTAATAGGTGACACGAACCAAGTCGCCACGTTTGAGACCCTCGAGCTTTTTAGAAAGCACGAGGGCTTTTTCTTCCGTGAGCTCACGTTTTGGCTCGACGGTGATTTCCTGCTTGCGCACGAGTTCGTAGTATCCCGTGAGGGCGGCAAAGGGCATAAACTGTGCAGCGCGGTTGGCGCGCACGGCACCGTTGGCTGTGAGGTTGGGGTTGGCGGCGCGGCGTCTGCCCTCGGGGTCCGCCAGGCGCTCGAAGGCGGTCGGCGGGCGCACGGGCTGTTGTTTGGGTTTAGGCACGGTGTCCTCCAACTTGGTCGTTGCGTTCGCGCGCGGTGGCGCCGGCGGTAAAGCTTAATCCCTTGACGAGCGCGTTCTTGCCGTACTTGCCTTTCACAGCCAGGACGGCGCGCGCCAGGTCGCGCTCGCGCTCATCGGCCTCGACATCGCTAAACAGATCGATAGTGGCAAATTCCTCGGGCATGAGGTTGCCAAAGCCCAGGTTGATTCGCTTGACCGGTCGTTTAGGGTCGACCGTTTGCGCCCAAAGGTCATCGAAATAGCCCATGATCTTCTTAAACGAATTGGTGCGCTCGGGCAGCTTGCGCGAGGCGTTGGAGTGCGCAAAGAGCGCGGCATAGCCACCACGCGGTTTGCCGCCATGCTCTCCCACAAAGATGCCATCGATTGCCTGCGCTTCGCGCACCAGGCGACGCCTTTCGTCATCGCACTGGTCGGGCTTGGGCGCACGGGGTGCGAGCTCGGGGCCGGCGGTTGCGGTGGGTTCGATACTCGATGTGCTCGAGCGCAGGTGGCCGCATCCGTCCACATATTGCGCTGTACCGCTGGCGCCGAGGCGGCGTATGTCAGCGCGCTCGCTCGCGTAGCCCACAAAGAGCGAGATGCTGTCACATACCACGTGCTTATCGACCAAGTCCAGCACGGCACTGTCGACCATCTCGCGCAAGACGGTGTAGGCCTGCTCGTAGGCATAGCCCTTCGAGAGCACCTGTCCTGTGGTGGTCGAAGTTGCTTGCGGGCGATAGGCTTGGATATCGGCGATGGTTGTCGGCTCGCGTCCGAAGGCGTGGTCGATGAGATACTCGGCATTGACGCCGAGCTCGTCGTAAAGCAGGTTTTCGTCGAGCGCCGCGACGCCCATCAGATCGTAGACGCCGTATTTTTCGAGTCGTGCTGCCACGCCGGGGCCGATGCCCCAGATATCGGTGATGGGACGATGGGGCCAGATTTCCTTGCGAAAGGTCTCGTCGTCGAGTATGCCGATGCGGCTGGGTACGTGCTTGGCGGTGATATCGAGTGCAACCTTGGCCTGGAATAGGTTGGGGCCGATGCCGACCGTCGCCGTGATGCCGGTGCGCGCCAAGACCTCGTCGCGCAGCGTGCAAGCGAACCCTTCCGCATCGGTGTGATAGAGGTCCAGATAGGGCGTCACGTCGATAAAGCACTCATCGATGGAGTAGACGTGCACGTCCTGGGGGCTGACGTATTCCAGATAGATGCCGTAGATTTGCGCCGACACCTCCATGTAGTGCTGCATGCGCGGCACTGCTTTGATGTAGTCGATGCCGTCGGGAATCTCGAACAGACGGCAGCGGTTGTGAATACCTAAGTCCTTCATGCCCTGCGTGATAGCGAGACAGATGGTCGTGCGCCCGCGCGATTCGTCGGCAACGACCAGGTTGGTGGTGAGCGGATCGAGCCCACGGTCGACGCACTCGACGCTGGCATAAAACGTCTTGAGGTCGATGCAGATATAGGTGTGCTGCTCGTGCGCCACGCGTCCTCCCATCAAACACATGTTCTTATCGAATACCTGTTCGATAATACCTGCTCGACCGGACACCGTCAAAACCTGTCCCTTTTTGGCAAGTATGGTCGCGCGGCTTCATCGGGGTATTTAACGCAGCCCTAAAGAGTGTGAAACAGCTCGGAAAACCTCGCTTCGTAGCATGAGCCTAGCGATTGGTGCCACCTACATGCACGGAAGGGTTGTGGAAACGATGGTCAATTATGGGTTTGGTATGCCGACACGCCTTGTTGCGGATGGAGACGTGGCTCGCTGGTGTGGACGACTGGTCGCTCACTACGGTGGCACCAAGGCGCTGGTGGTGCTAGGCGGTGACAAACATACGCGTGATGAGCTCGTCTCGGCGGCACTCAGCTCGCTTGATCGAGCTCTGCTCGAGCGCGTGCTTTTTCGCTGCGGCTCGGTTGAGGGCGACGGGGGAGACGAGCTGATCGACGAAGCCGTGGCCCTGGCGACCGACGAAGGCGTGGACTTTGTCCTGGCGATCGGCGATGCCGATACTGCCGGCTTTGCGCGCGAACTCGCGCGTCGCATGGCGGCGCTCGATGCCGGCGAAGACGGTTTTGTCCCTTATGGATGTATTGTCTCGGAGGGCAAGGTGCCTGCCGTCGCGGGAGCCGGCGAGGTTCCCGTTTTTGCCATTATCGCGCCCGAACTGCTGGAGGGCATCGGGTCTCCTTTGCGTGAGTTGCTCGGTAGCGTCTGCGCCGCGGCCTAATATTTGCCATAAAAGGACGGGTTATTTTTGGTTGGTAAAGCGTTTGACCTGCAAAAATAAGCCTGTCCCTTTTTAATCGGTTGCCGTTTGGGGGCCGATTGGCAACGCTCGCTGATTGTAGTCTTGACCTGCGCTAGAATAGTGGCATCTGAATGTCCGGGCGCATGGAGGCGTGCGCCCGTATGCTGAGGAGGACTCTATGGCAACTGTTGCCGCACCTATCGATGCTACGTCGACTGCCGCTTGGAAGGCACTCGAGGCTCATCAGGAGAAGCTTGAGGCCGATGGTATCGACCTCAAGGCCTGGTTCGCCGCCGATGCCGAGCGCGTGAACAAGCTGAGCTTTGACGCCGGTGACCTGCACTTCGACCTATCCAAGAACCTGGTGACCGACGAGACCGTCAAGCTGCTGTGCGATCTTGCCCGCGAGGTGAAACTCGAGGAGCGCCGCGACGCCATGTTCTCCGGCGAGCACATCAACACCACCGAGGACCGCGCCGTCCTGCACACCGCGCTGCGCCGTCCGGCAAGCGAGAAAGGCCAGCTCATCGTCGACGGCCAGGACGTCGTCGCCGACGTGCACGAGGTCCTCGATCGCATGTATGCCTTCGCCGAGCGCGTGCGCTCCGGTGAGTGGAAGGGCGTTACCGGCAAGAAGATCGAGCACCTGGTGTCCATCGGCATCGGCGGCTCCGATCTGGGCCCGGTCATGGCCTACGAGGCTCTGCGTCCCTACGCCGACGCCGGTATCGACTGCCGCTACATCTCCAACATCGACCCCAACGACCAGGCCGAGAAGCTCAAGGGCCTGGATCCCGAGACCACGCTCGTGATTATCGTCTCCAAGACTTTCACCACGCTCGAGACCCTCACTAACGCTCGCGAGGCCAAGACCTGGATGCTCGAGCAGCTCAAGGCTCAGGGCGCCATCGACGGCTCCGATGAGCAGAACGCCGAGGCCGTGGCCAAGCACTTCGTCGCTGTTTCCACCGCACTCGAGAAGGTCGAGGCCTTCGGCATCGACCCCGCTAACGCTTTTGGTTTCTGGAATTGGGTCGGCGGCCGCTACTCCGTCGACTCTGCCGTGGGCCTGTCGCTGATCGTCGTGCTCGGTCCCGAGCGCTTCCAGCAGTTCCTCGAGGGCTTCCACGCCATCGACGAGTACTTCTGCAACACGCCGCTCGAGAACAATGCCGTCGCGCTGATGGGCCTGCTCAACGTCTGGTACGTCAACTTCTTCGGTTCCAAGAGCCACGCCGTGCTTCCGTACTGCCAGTATCTGCACCGTTTCCCGGCCTACCTGCAGCAGCTCACCATGGAGTCCAACGGCAAGCATGTCCGCTGGGACGGCAGCGCTGTGACCTCCGATACCGGTGAGATCTTCTGGGGCGAGCCCGGCACCAACGGTCAGCACGCCTTCTACCAGCTGCTGCACCAGGGCACCGTGGTGGTCCCGGCCGACTTTATCGCTTTCGCCAATACCGCCAACCCTGCGACCGACAGCGGTCAGGACGTGCACGAGCTGTTCCTGGGCAACTTCCTGGCCCAGACCAAGGCGCTTGCCTTTGGTAAGACGGCCGATGAGGTGCGCGCCGAGGGTACGCCCGAGCAGATCGTCCCGGCCCGCTGCTTTGAGGGCAACCGTCCGACGACCTCGATCTTCGGCGACACGCTGACCCCGTTTGCGCTCGGCGAGCTCATCGCCCTGTACGAGCACATCGTATTTGTCGAGGGCACGGTCTGGGGCATCGACTCCTACGACCAGTGGGGCGTCGAGCTGGGCAAGCAGCTTGCCAAGCAGATTACCCCTGCCTTCCACGACGACGCCGCCAAGGCCGAGCAGGACGCTTCGACTCAAGCGCTTATCGAGTTCTATCGCGCGCATCGCAAGTAGTCGCTGCTGTTAACGCGTCGCGCCTTATAGTCAGGGGCCCGTATCCTATCGGATGCGGGCCCCTTTGCTTTGCCGTGGTCCCGGGGCGCACGGCCTTTGTGGAACATCGCCGGGGCGCCGCGCGCTGCGAGAACCCTGCGCCTAGATCTCGGTCTCCGCATGGCCTCGCTGCGCCTCGGGCAGCTCCCCGTAGAGCGGATGGTCTTCGAGCCTAAAGCGCTCGACCTGTTCGGGAGTGCGACCGCGTACAAAGAGCCACGAGCGATCGATCGGCGTCGCCATGAGCGTGCTGGGCAGTGCGTCGGCGCGGTCGGAAAACACCCGGGCGTTCTCGGGATCCTGGAACGCCAGCACCAGATGCGTGTCGCAGTTGCCCATGATGGAGCGTGCGCGTGCCTCGCCATAGAGCGCATCGAGCTGGTTGGTCGACTGCAGCAGCAGCGTTGCCCAGATGTTGCGGCTTCGGATAATCGAGAGCACGTTGTCGATCTGGGGGATCTGCAGATTTGCGAAGTCATCGAGCATAAAGCGCACGGGCACGGGCAGGCTGCCGTCGGGCTGCCTATCGGCCTCACGAATGAGGCCCATAAACGCCTGCGAAATAAAGAGGCCGGTCAGGGGATCGAGATTGCGGTCAATATCGCTCACGGTTACAAACAGGGCGCAGGGGGTGTGTCCCATGGAAGCGAAGTCCACCTGATGGCACTGACGATAGAGCCGTGCCGCACCGTCGAATCCCAGACACATGACCTTTTCGGCAAGGATGCCGACGATGCTCGCGTGCATGCGCTCGGCATTTTGCGTAATGGCGTAGCGCCGCCATAGCGAGAGGGCATAGCTTTGGGGGTCGGTCGTGATCAGGTCGTCAAACAATCGACCCGTGGCACCGTCCTGCAGGTGCTCGATCAGCTTGATGACCGAGCTGATCGTCTGCTCGTCGGCGGGTAGCTGTTCGGTGACGTAGGCGATAAGACACGACAGCAGGTTTGCCGCCGCATGATCCCAAAAAGGCTGGTTGTTGTCCTCGATGGGGCAGATGGCCTTTGCCACCGAGAGGATGTCCTGCTGGTTGGGCCTGCCGTCCGCCTTGCGGCGAATGTGCCTCAGGGGGTTGTAGCCGCAGCGCTCGATGCCGGGCGCAAGGACCGGGACGGTGTTGAGGTCGGCGAAGTTGAGACATTGCACGCGGTAACCGTGGGCTGCCAGCACGGGTCCCACTTCGCGACAGAGCGTGCCTTTGGTGTCGAGCACGATGTAGCTTGCGTTCATTTGCAGCAGGTTGGGCTTGAGGACGTTTCGGGTCTTGCCGGCTCCCGAGGGGCCGATCACAAGTGCATTGTTGTTGAGTCCCGTTTGGCGGGTGTCGCAGGAAAGCGTTCGATCCTTGGCGAGGATGGTGGACGATGCGGACTCAGATGCGGCGAGGCGGCTGGCGAGGTTAGACATGGGCGACCTCCTTGGTGGTCGAGAGGATTTCGTGGGCAAAGCCGAGCTCGACGGCGCGCTCGGCCGAAAGGTAGGTGTCTTTTGCAGTGAGGGACTGGATGCGCTTGGGCGTGAGGCCGCTGCGGTCCGAGAGGATTTGCGTGAGGGTCTTGCGGGTCTGCATGAGACGCCGGCTGGTTTCCTGCAGCGCAAGTGCCGAACCGCCTGCCCCCTGGGGGATCAGTGGGTCGTGAATCATGAGCTCTGCATGGGGCGCCATACGGCGATCGTCGCCGCCCATAAAGATCACGGCGCCCATGGACGCGGCGAATTCCAGGCAGACGGTGCGGATGGGGCACGATGCGAGGCGCATGGCGTCATAGATCGCAAGACCCGATCGCACGCTTCCGCCGGCGCTGGCGACAAATATGGTGATGGGACGGCTGGGGTCGGTGGCATCGAGCAGGCGGATCTGCTGGCATAGGTCGTGAGCCATCGGGGTTTCGATGTTTCCCATGACGGAGAGCTCGCGACGGGCGAGCATCTCATCGTAAACGCTGGTGAGCGTGATACCTCGGGCGGATTCACGCATGGTGAGGGGGCTGATGATGGGGGAATGATTGGTGTCCATGAGGACTCCTTTCTGTTGGTTGTGTTGTGGAATAGGATTGTTGCCCGCGGAGGGGCTGGCGGGCTACAGGGTTCGTCCGAGCCTGAGATCGAGCTCGGTTGTGGGGCAGGCTGCCTGTTCGTGCGGCTCGCAAGCGCCAAGGGCTCCAAAGCGATAGAGCGTTGCGGCGGGCGTGGTGTAGGCGAGCCGCAGCTGATGCTCGACAGGGGCACATCCGTCATTTTTGTAATGAGCCGCGTAGCACTGCGCGATGCTGGCGTTCATCTCGCTGCCATTGCGATGGCGCTCAAACTGGCGTCTGCAGGTCTCGATGATCTTTGCTACCGACTTGGGTGCCGTCGCGGGAACAAGGGCGAGATAGCCCTCAAATAGCTCGTTGATGCTCAGGAGGCACAGCAGGTCGATCAGCGTCCTTATGGCTGCTCCCTCGGCAGAAAAATGCGCGGTCATGCGGTTATATCGGTTGCGGTCGACTATGGCCGCATGGGGTCTTGGAGTTTTCTGCCCTGTGGTCCCGGGCTTTTGCCGCGCCTGTGTATTGAGCTCGACGTTGCAGCGCTTGAGGCCGTCCAACGGAAGGAACAGTGCGGTGCGCAGGGTGTTCCGCTTGCTCTCGAGTTCATGACGCTCGTCGGGCTCCCATTCGAGCTTGAGTTTCGTGTCGAGCGCCGTAAGCATATGGGCTAGGCAGCCTACGGTAAGAACGTACGAATCGTTGTCGCGTTTTGGGGCATAGGGGTCTGTCAGCTTGCGAATGTCGGGGTCGCCCATGATCTTTGTGCAGCGCTTCAGCAGTTGAGGGTGGTCGGCCAAGATCGTCGCGAGCGGTAGCGACGCGTAGTTCTTGATAGTCGCGGCGGCAAAGGCGGCGTCATATTCGTTTGCATATGCTCGCTCAATGCGGGCATCCAGAATGCTTTTCTTATCGCCGTCTTCAGCGTGGTGGTTTGTCATAGCTTCTCCAATCGGTTGATGTTCGTGCTGTTTGTTGATGTGTTGGTTGTCGTGAGTGATGTGCTTGCCGTGGGTGATGTGCTGACGTTGGGGTGCTATGCGGTTTTCAATGAGCCCGTGAGGCAGTTGCTGCAGGGGCGGGGTGGAACGGCCCATGCAAGGCGGAAGGCATCGTGCTCAAAATCGAGACAGCAATGCCCTGGGTGCCTCACATGTGGCAGTTACCTCATTAAGTTGTCATTGCGTTTGGGGTTGTACTTTGCCGATCTTCCTTCTCTTACACGCTAAAACTCAAACTTCATATGCTCGATCTACTTAAAACCGCAACGGCGGTCTTTTATCAACTTATATGTCGGAACGCGTCTTTGCAAGTACTTTTTTTGCCTTTGTTTCAAATGGGGTGGTTTTGCAACCGTCATACGCGCGCTGTGCGAACGTGCCCCGGCTCGGATAAGATAGTGCGCGATAAAAACGATGCAAGGAGGCACATATGGCAATTAAAGCCATCGCAATGGATATCGACGGTACGCTCACCAACGACCAGAAAGTGATTAGCCCGCGTACGCGCGAGAAGCTGCTCGCGGCGCAGGAGTCGGGCATTAAGCTCATTTTGGCTTCGGGTCGTCCCGCATGGGGGCTGCACGCCTTGGCGCAGGAGCTCGACCTCCAAAACCATGACGGTCTGCTAGTCGCTTTCAATGGCGCGCATGTGGTCGACGCTCAGACCGATGAGATCCTTTTTGACCAGGCCATGCCGGCTGACGAGCTGCACCGTCTGATTGATCATCTGCGCAATTTCGACGTGATCCCCATGATTTCGCTTGGTCGCGATCTGCACGTCGAGGACTCGTACCATTGCATGATCACGCTGCCTGACGGCTCGCAGAAGAATATTGTCAAGTATGAGCGCGACGCGTGCGATCTTAAGATTCGCGAGGTGGAGAGCCTGCATGAGGTCGCTGATGCTTATCCCGTGGACAAGTTGCTGACGGCAGGCGACCCGGCATACCTGCAGGCGCATTACGAGGAGATGTATGCGCCCTTTAAGCAGACGCTTTCGGGTATGTTTACGGCCGACTGGTACTTTGAGTACACGGCGCCCGGTATCGACAAGGCCCGTGCGCTCGAGGGTGCCCTGCCCAAGCTCGGCATCGATGCCAGCGAGGTCGTATCGTTTGGCGACGGCCAGAACGACAAGTCCATGATTGAGTGGGCCGGCACCGGTGTTGCCATGGGCAACGCCGTCGATGAGGTTAAGGCTGTAGCCCAGATGGTGACCGCCAATAACAACGAAGACGGTATTGCGGTGGCATTGGATAAGCTACTGGGCTAGAATCGCCGATAATGCATGGTTCGGGCGTCCGCTTGCGGGCGCCCTTTTGTTAGGGAGGGTGCCGTGTCCGCATTTCCGTTCGACGCCGTTATCTTTGACATGGACGGCGTCATTGTCGATACCGAGTATTACTACCTGGGCGAGACTGCCGCGTTTGCCAAGGAGCTTGGGTTGAACCTGACTCAAGAGGAATTGAACGGGCAGGTCGGTACTTCGCATCAGTTCTTCCTGCATATGCTGGTCGATTGGTTTCAGCGCGCCGGTAGGGGGCATTTTACTGGCGAGGAAGCGTTGGCTCGTTGGGACGAGTGGGCGCATAAGCGTCCGCGCGACTATCAGACTTTGATTAACCCGGGAGCCGTGGATACGATTCGAGAGCTGCCGCGCCGTGGCGTTCGCGTGGCGCTTGCTAGCTCGTCTCCCATGGATAGCATCGAGGAAGTACTCAATGCGTGCGGGCTGTCGGATGCCTTTGAGTATGTGGTGAGCGGCGAGCAGTTTAAGGAGAGCAAGCCCGAGCCCGACATCTACCTGCATGCGCTGGATCTGCTGGGGCTGCCCGCGAATCGCTGCTGCTGCGTTGAGGATTCCGTTCCGGGCATTACCGCGGGTAAGCGAGCCGGCCTGACGGTCATTGCCAAGCGCGAGGAGCGCTTTGGCTTTAGCCAGGATGCCGCGGACAAGATTATCGACCAGCTGCCGGAGCTGCTCACGCTTTCTTAGGAGCGCGGTAGTTGCGCGTTTTTCGGGTCAGATGAGTAAATAGCCAACATTTTGGTGCGGCAGCAAGCATACTTTATGCTAATGCGGGCTCAAGGGCTTGTTGAATGCCCTTGAGCCCGCTTTTGACTTAATTGTGCTGGGAGAGGGTATATGCCACCGACTGAAGGGCTAACTGACGGTAAAGCAGCGATACCGCTGTACCAACAGGTTATCGATATCATCAAAAACGAAATCAACTCCGGCGCCTACAAGGCAGGTGCGCGGATACCCAACGAATTCGAATTGGCTGAGAGCTATAAAGTTGGCCGCGTTACCGTGCGACGCGCTATTGAGGAGCTCGTCCAGCAGGGCTATCTAACGAAGCGACAGGGGAAAGGCACGTTTGTCAATGCCCCCAAGCTCAAGCGCAAGATTCGCCAGAAGGATGACGTCCAGAGTTTTTCGGACGCATGCCGCGTTAATGGAATGGAGGCGGGGGCGCGCGTCATTTCGAGGAAGATACTGCCGGCGGATTCCACCGAAGCACAGTTCTTTGGTGTTCCCGTTGGAACTGACTTGATTTGCGTTGAGCGCGTGCGTACTGCCGATGGCGTCCCTGTCATGCTCGAGAACAACATATACGTTTACGAGGACAACGCCTATCTATCAACGGCACCTCTATCTAACCAATCCATTTTTGAGTTCGTGCGCAACCGGACGGGCCGCACGCCCGCGTTTACCGACCCGTGCACGCTCGAGATCGCGTGCGCGTCGCCCGAGGTCGCTCGGCTGTTGGCAGTTCCCGTTGGCGAACCCTTGTTTTATATGGAAGCCTTCTTTTTCGATGAGCAGCGGCGGCCGTTTATCATCGGTCGTCAGCGAATCGTTGGGTCTCGCTACGTTTTTGACATCTAGGACATTGCGAATGGAAGCGCCCGGTGGATCATCTCACCGGGCGTTTCCATACCGTTCACGGCGCAAACGCAACCGTTCAACCGCGTTGCGGCAATCAGTTTGAAATTATCTTGATGAAGGAAAAAGCTGCTGGTAATCTATGGGACGTCATAGAACGTTTGCCTTGTGCAAACGTTGAAGCGAGATGCGATGCAGTCTCGAGTTCTTTGGAGGTATCTATGTCAGATACGAAGGCGAAGAAGACAAACAGACGTTTTAAGTTCAAATTACCGCATGTCTATACGATCATGTTCTTGCTGATCGTTGTCTTTGCGGTCCTGACTTGGATCGTTCCCTCTGGTCAGTATCAGCGCAAGACGATTTCGACAGCGGCGGGCGAGCGTGAAGTCGCCGTTGCTGGAACCTATGAACAGGTCGATAAGAACTACACCGATTCCGAGACCGGCGAGACCATCAATCTGGGCCAGGATATCTTCGCGGTTCTGCAAGCGCCCACCAAGGGTATCCAAGAGGCCGCCGACGTCGTTGCGTTCGTCTTATTGATTGGCGGATCGTTCGCAATCATCACCAAGACCAACGCTTTGAATGCCGGCATGAGCCGTGTGATTAAAAAGCTCAAGAACAAGGACATCCTCATCATCCCCATCACGATGACATTGCTGTCCATTTGCGGCACTACGTTTGGTATGTCTGAGGAAGCCCTGCCGTTCTATGCCATCTTCATTCCCATCATGATGGGTATCGGTTATGACTCGATGACGGCATTCATCATCTGCTTCCTTGGTCCTAACCTGGGATATTGTGCTTCGACCATCGACCCGTTCAATGTTTTGATCGCCCAAGGCATTATCGGCATCGAGGGCAATCCTCAGCTGTGGCTGCGCGCCATCTCTTGGGTCATCTTTACCGCCGTTGGCATCGCATGGGCCATGCGCTATGCCATGCGCGTCAAGAAAAACCCCGAGTCGTCCATTACGTACGAGGACGACAAGCTCAAGCGTGTTGAGTTTTCCGTGACCGATGCCTCCATCGAGGAAGAGTTCACTACCCGTCAGAAGCTCGTGCTTATCGATTTTGCCTGCGGTATGGGCATTATCGTCTGGGGTCTTGTTACCCAGGGCTGGTACATGAATGAGATTTCCGCCGTGTTCCTTGGTATGGGCTTGCTTGCCGGTATCCTGGGCGGCCTTGACCAGCAGACGATCGCCGAGGAGTTCGTTAAAGGCATTGCCGACTTTGCGTACGCCGCCATCGTTATCGGTATCGCTCGCGGCATTCTGGTCATCGCCGAGGGCGGCATGATCATCGACACCATCCTCCAGGCGCTCGCTACTGCGCTCGCCGGTGCGCCCGCTGCCGTCTACACCACGTTTATGTATATCGTCCTTGGCCTGCTCTCTTTGCTGGTTCCCTCGAGTTCTGGACTTGCGGCGCTCACCATGCCCGTCATGGGTCCGCTGACCGAGCTTATGGGCCTCAATCCCGAAGCTGCCGTTACCGCGCTCCAGTTTGCCAACCAAACCATCAACACCATCAGTCCCGTGGCGGGCATGACGGTCGCCGGTCTTGCCGTGGCTAGGATTTCGTTTGGCCAATGGTGGAAGACCATTTGGAAGTTCTTCATTTTCATGGTCGTCTTTGGCCTGATCGTAACGGCAATCTCTGGCATGCTTCCGGTGTAGGTGGTTGTGATGTCTGATCGTTTGACGGTCCTGACGTCTAAGAGCGTCTTTACCGGTACGGGGGACCTGCCGTTTGAAGGTTTCGTAGCGGTCCGTGGCAATCGAATTGAGGCTGTTGGCACCAAGTGTGAGGTAGCTTCGTATTTGACCCAGGCGGACGAGGTAGTTGACCTGGGCGACCGCACCGTCATGCCTGGTCTGATCGATGTACATACCTTCTATACAGGCTGGGCGCTGCGGACGTTGGGGTCTGATCTGTCCGGCATCGATGATGCCAAAGAGGCCGTGTCGCTCTTGCGTGCATGGAAAGAAGATCATCCGGATTGCGCGGCGGCTTTTGGCCACAACCTATCCGAAACGTTGGCATCGGATGCCGAGAACGCAAATACGGCAGCTGTGTTTGACGATTGTTTTGGCGATATCCCCGTCGTCTGCTTTACACCGGGTGCGGAGACCTGCGTTCTAAATGCTGCCGCCAGTGCGCGATACGGCTTTACGCCCCAGGCGTGCTATGCCGAGAAGATCTGGCGCATGATGAGCGATTTCCTCGCGCTGCCCGAGGTGCGTGCCGGGTATTCGGACTACATGAACATGCTTAACGAGCGTGGCGTTACCGCCATCAAGGAAATGGCGTTTGATGACTACTACGGCTTTGCCGACGAAATGGCTCGCCGTGAGGAATCTGGCGAGCTGACGGTTCGCGTCTCTATGATGTCGCAGCCGGTGGGTGCCGGTGCAAATCTGGCATATGCCCGCGAGGCGCGAGAGCGCTTCCGGGGACCGTTCGTTCGTTTTTCTGGCTTCAACCGTATGACCGATCGCGGCGTATGGGTGGGGCTTGCAGAGATGATAGACCCCTATGAGGACACGGCCGATGCGGGCGCTGCCGGCAAGACGGTTGTCGAGGAGCCAGAGTGGGATCTGATTGAGAACGAGCTGCGTGCAATTGATGCTGACGGCTTCCGATATTCCTTGCATTGCCAGGGCGATGGCGCCGTTCGTCGCACCGTGGCGCTCTATGCCTCGCTGCCTCGAGACGAGCATGGACGGATGCTTCGCCGCCATGCGATTACCGATCTCGAGAATTCTGACCCGACCGATCTTGTCGAGTTTGGCAAGTTAGGTGGAATTTGCGAGGTCTATCCGCAGATTCTGACGCTGGACCGGCGCGAGGATTGCCTGTCGATGATGCGTCGACAAATTGGCGAGACGCGACTTTTGCACAGCTGGAATCGCCGCGGCATGGAAGATTCCGGATGCACGGTGTGCTGTGGAACGGATTTGCCGCTGTTGATTCCGAGCCTGGGCGAGTCAATCTACAGCGCGTGCGGCGGATTCTTCGCCGACGGACTGCCCGTGAATGAGGTCAACACGCTGACGCTTGTCGAGCTCTTGCGCGCTTGGACTGCCGGGGGCGCGTACGATCTGATGCGCGAAGATGAGCTGGGTACGCTCGAGGTCGGCAAGCTTGCCGATATCTGCGTGCTCGATCGGGATGTGTTTGACCTCGATTATCGCGACGCACGCGATCTTGCGGTTGATATGACGATGTCGGACGGACAAATCGTGTTCGATCGAAATAAGGAGGCATAAGATGTCTGAATCCAAGCCGACGCTGCGCCGCGAACAGATTGCGGGCATGAATATCCACTACATCATGTGGTCGCTCGATTACTTCCTTGATGTGCAGCAGCGTTTGGGCTTTGAGTCCATTGAGCTGTGGTGCGCAGAGCCGCATGTGACGCTCGACCATACGGGCTACTTTGAGGCTGAGGTCCTGGCGAAAAAGGCTGCAGACCGTGGGCTTAGGTATCGTACTCTGTGCCCCGAGAATGTTGTCTATCCTTGGCAGTACTGCGCACGCAAGCCGCTGCATGAACAGCGCAGCCTGGCGTACTTTAAGCACGGCATTGAGCTTGCCGAGGTACTTGGGTGCGACCGTATGTCCATCAACTCGGGCTGGGGTGACTGGGACGAGGACCGCGAGGAAGCCTGGAAGCGCAGCCGCGAGCACTTGTCCATTCTGGCGGAGTATGCCGGCGAGCACGGTCTGGTGCTTACGATGGAAAGCCTGCGTCCCGAGGAGAGCAACCTTGTGACGACGGTTTCCGATGCGAAGCGCATGATTGACGAGGTCGCGAGCCCGTACTTACAGCCCATGGTTGATACAACCGCGATGGGCGTTGCAGGCGAGACGCTCGAGGACTGGTTTGCCGCCTTTGGTGATGGGGCAATTCACGAGATGCACTTTATCGACGGTGACCCGTATGGCCATCTGGTGTGGGGCGATGGCAAGCACGATATGGACGCCTTCGTCGCCACACTCAACGCCCATGGTTTTGACGGCATGCTGGGCCAGGAAATCACGGACGGCCGTTACTACGATGACCCGGCGGCGGCTGATGCCAAGAACATGGCCGCATTCGAGAAATATCTGATTGACTAAAACAACTATCGGCCACGCAACCAACGTCATTGATTGCGGCCCAAACAAGAAAGGAACTGGATATGAACGCACACGATCTGATCAAAGAGGCAATTGCCGAGAAGGGCAAGTTCGACAGCGTCTACTGGATTGCTTGCGGTGGCTCCATGATCGATTTGATCCCGGCTCATGAGCTTCTGCAGCGCGAGGCAACCACCTTCACTTCGTATATCTATACCGCACGTGAATTCGACATTATGCGTCCGCGTCGTCTGGGCGAGAAGTCCCTGGTCATCGCTTGCAGCCACAGTGGCAATACCCCGGAGGTCGTCGAGGGCTGCGAGATTGCCCTTGCCGCCGGCGCTACGGTGATCGCCCAGACCGACAACGCTGGATCCAAGATCGACTCCGGCAAGTGGACCACGTGGGTCTACCCATGGGGCGAGGGTGTGCCGCAGGCCGAGGTCCCCGCTGGCATTTCGCTGTCGCTTGCGGCAGAGCTGCTCGATCAGCAGGAGGGCTACGCCGATCTTGCCGATATGTATGCCGGTATCGCCGAGATGGATAAGATTCTTCCCCCGGCACGCGAGAAGGTAAATGCCGAGCTGGGCGATCGCTTTGCCAAGCTTTGCCAGGAGCACGAGTTCTTCTATATTCTGGGCAGCGGTCCCAACTTTAGCCAGACCTACGGTTTCGCTATCTGCTCTCTTATGGAGATGCAGTGGCAGCACTGCAGCTACATCCACTCTGCCGAGTACTTCCATGGCCCCTTCGAGGCTACTCAGGATGGCGTTTTTTACTTCCTGCAGATGGGCTCCAGCGAGTGCCGTGCTATGGACGAGCGCGCCCTGGCGTTCCTTAAGACGCATACCGATACGCTGATGGTGCTCGATGCCAAGGAGTACGGTATGGAAGCCGTGCCGGCGAGCGTCCGTGCCTATCTGGACCCGGTGCTGTTCTACGCCATGAACTGCGAGCTGCGTGCTGCACGCGGCAAGGTGTTTGATCACGATCCCGATTTCCGTCGCTATATGGGTGTTGTCGAGTACTAGAAGGAGCAAAGGCCATGGCATTTAACGTTAACGCGCTCGGATTTGGCGACAACGTCGTCGATCGCTACGAGCATATCCACACCATGTATCCCGGCGGCAATGCGGTGAACTTCGCCGTTTATGCCAAGAAATGCGGTGCCGCACGCTCCGCATACATGGGCATTTTTGGCAATGATGCCGCTGCCGAGCATGTCATTGCAAGCCTCGAGGATGAGGGTATCGAGCTTGACAAGTGCGAGCAGATGATTGGCGAGAACGGAGCGGCTCGCGTGACCGTCGTTGACGGTGACCGTGTCTTCCTCGGCTCCAACGAGGGCGGTATCCGTGGCGATGCGCGCTATGTCCTCGATCGCTTTGACCTTTCGTACATGAAGCAGTTCGATGTGGTTCATTCGGGCAACTATTGCTTTACTGAGCGCGAGCTGCCCAAGTTGAAGGCTGCGGGCGTCACGGTCTCTTTTGACTTTTCGGACGACTCCACCGACGAGTACTACGAGCAGATTGCGCCCTACGTCGATTTTGCTTTCTTTAGTGCGGCGGATGCCGCGAGCGAGGACGAGATTCGCGAGCGTCTGGCATGGGTGAAGGGCCTGGGTCCGCGTTTTGTGTCGGCTACGGCGGGCGCCGAGGGCTGCATTGCTTACGACGGCGAGCGTTATTACCGCCAGCTGGCTAAGCCGGTAACGGACATGAAGGACACCATGGGGGCGGGCGACTCGTTCCTCACTTCGTTTTTGATGTGCTATCTCGATTCCGCCAAGCGTGGTGAGGATGGTGCCGAGGCCATCGAGCGTGCGCTCGACTTTGCTGCCGGGTTTGCCTCGACCGTGTGCGGCATGGAAGGCTCTTGGGGCCACGGAGCACCAATCGTCGAATAGCCGAGCGGTCCCGGGGAGGTGCAGGCGCCTCCTCGGGACCCGGTGTGCAAAAAATGCCAAATATGAGTACTGTGACTAATTTAGTCGCAGCAAAATCAACCCCTTCAGACGTGATTTGAGCGTCTGGAGGGGTTTAAGATTTGCGAAAACGCAGGATGAATGACTGTAAAAGCTTTAATTAGCGGACAATCGAGGATTATTCTGGCGGTTGGAAAGTTAAAAGAAATGTATCCATTCCGGTAGCAGTACTCATATTTGGCATTTTTTGCACACCAGGGGTTAGCGAAGGTCAAAAACATAGTGCGCATTTGCTAAAACTGCCGACTCGATGCGCTTTGCGTCACAGTTTTTGAGTGAGGCAATGCGCATCGAGGTCCTTGTGAGCGATTTGATGAGCGACTGCGCGCTTGTCTCTATGTTTGGTTCGGCTGGCGCATCGGTCTCGAGCAGTTGACGGTCGAGTGGAATCTGTCGGGCATATTCGCGACCGCGCTTGGTGGCGAGCATGCGTTCGTTGACGGAAAAATAGCAGCCCGCATTACGCGCGCGGACGAGTTCGTCCGAAGTGCCGCTAAACCAGTGGAAGATGATAACGGGGGAGTCGGAGTTTGGGATGAGTAGTCCATGCGATTCGAGGACGTCCAGTACGGCTCCTGCTGAACGAACGGCGTGAATTGATATCACGCGCCCGGCAAGAGGGCACTGCACGAGTGTATCGCAGAGCCGGTCAAATGCCTGTATTTGTAGCGGCTCACTTCCGGCAAAACGAGCGGAAAAGTCGAGCCCGACCTCGCCAACAAAACGTTCTTGCGCGGCAATTTGGCAGAGTAGGTCAATTTCTGCGTTGCCGCATCGCTCGTCGGCGAGCCACCAGGGATGGAGGCCGATGCCCTTGATGACGGTAGGAGGGCGACGGGTTCGTCCATGTGCGTTAGCGAAGTCGCGTGGATCGACGCCGCAATCAAATAGACCCAAGCCCAGCGCCGTTGCCTCATCGGCAACAGCGTCCGGGTGAGCCATTAAATCAAGATGGCAATGTGCATCAAATAATCGGGGCTCCATCTCGGCGCGCTCCGCTAGTCCAAGCGCTGGCCATCGGCGCGCACGCGCTCGGTACCGCGGCCACTGATCTGGCGGATAACCTCGCCGGCGATCATCTGACCCATGATGGGCGGCATAAAGCTGGCGGTTCCCAGCTCGGTGCGCTCGTGGATGTTGGAAGGATCGCGGGGCTGTGTCTTAACCGATTCCTCGCAGCTAAACAGTACATGCAGGCTCTTGATTCCGCGCTTCTTGCATTCTTTGCGCATAATGCGGCTCATGGGGTCACGCACCGTATCGAAGATGTCGGCAAAGCGGAGGCACTCGGGATGGAGCTTGTTGGCCCCGCCCATGGAGCTAACCAAACGAATGCCGTGGTCCTGAGCGTATTTGGCAATGGTGAGCTTGGCCGAGATGGTGTCGATGGCGTCGACGACGTAGTCGAGCTTGCCGTCCGTCTGCTCCAAAACGCTCGCGAAGAAATCATCGATGTTGTCGCTCAGCAAGTATTCGGTGCGCTTGATGACGGTGGCGGCGGGATTGATGTCGTGGATCATGGCCTCCATCACGTCAACCTTGCGCTTGCCGACGGTGCTGTGAAAGGCGATGGACTGGCGATTGATATTGCTGGGCGCGATGATGTCCTTATCCAGAATGACGAAATGACCAATGCCGCCGCGGGCGAGTGCCTCGCAGCAGTTGGAGCCCACGCCTCCGCAGCCGAGCACTAGCACCGTAGCATCGGCGAGCTTATCGAGTGCCTCGCGGCCCATGATAATCTCGAGCTTGGTGTCGCGTGTCTCGATGGCGGCTGCGGCTGTGGTCTCGGTCATAGATATCCTCCGATGGGGAGTCGGTCGTGTTTTAGCTATCGCCATTATAGGTATTATTGCGATTCCATTTGAGCCCTTGGGCTTGTTGAAATGGGATCGGGATTCGCATAAGATTGAAGCAGATGGCACCCGTTGCAGCGGGTTGGCCAACTCCGAAACACGTTTATGGCGTGAGAAGTGGCCGTCTTCGCATTACGCGGGGGCGGCTATTTCATTCGACCTCCAATGTGGATGCCGAGCTCCACAGCCGCGATTACAAGCAATAACAACGTCAGGACATCGTCAATACTCATAGTCCATCTCCTTCTCGGGTAGAGGGAGCTGGCCCATCTGCTTCAACTTCCATTGTAGCTAAATACGAACGAATGTTCTATAGATGTTCCTGTATTAGATAATTAGACAAACATCTAAATATCGAGTATAGTGTGCGCGTCATGAGAGATGATGAGAGGAGGTCTTATGCCGGGAGAGGGCTTTAAGGCGCTTGCCGATCCAACGCGACGGCGCATTTTGGAGTTGCTGCGCGAGGGCAATTGCACGGCGGGGGAGCTTGCCGAGCATTTCGATATCAGTAAGCCGTCGCTGAGCCATCACTTGGCGACGCTCAAAAACGCCGGGTTGGTGACCGACGAACGTCATGGCCAAAACATCGTTTACAGCTTAAACACCACCGTCATGCAGGACTTGATCGGTTGGTTTATGGGCTTTACAAACACGGAAGGTGATAAGGATGAATAACGAAAACAAGGGCATTCACGCCACGGGGGTATCGCGGCGTGTGTGGATTGCGCTGATCGCTCTGTGCGTCGCCAATGTCGTAGCGCACCTCATGGTGATGCCGAGCTTGCCTGGGCAGATTCCCACGCACTGGGGCGCGAACGGAGCCGTCGACGGTTGGGGTCCCAGCTGGATGGCCTCCGCGCTCGGCGTGCTGCCTCTGGTGCTTCTCGCAATGTTCTGCGTGGTGCCGCGCATCGATCCCAAAGGTGAGGCATATCGAACCTCGGGCAAGTTCTATCAGGGCTTCGTAATCGCCTTCACCTTGTTCATGTGCGCCATAAGCTGGCTGGGAGAGCTTACGGTCTGGGGCGTGGTGCCGGCGGTCGGTTCGGTTAACGTGCTGATTTCCGGTGTTGTCGGTTTGCTGTTCATCGGCGTAGGCAACTACTTGCCGCGTGTGAAGCAGAACTATACGCTCGGTATCAAGACGCCTTGGGCGCTTGCCAATCCCGAGAACTGGCGCCGTACGCAGCGCTTTGGCGGTGCCTGCTTTATGGTGCTGGGCTTTGGCCTGATTGTGATGGGCGTGGCGGGTAGCGTGCTTTCGAGTGAAGTCGTCGCCGCGGTGATTGCGGTTCTGGCGTTTGGTTCGGTTGGAGCCGTCTACGTCTACTCGTATCTGCTGTGGCGCAAATCGCAGCGAGCCGCTCGCTAAGGTTGCGGAAAACTAGCGTACGCAGTTCATAGTATGTTCCGGGGGAACTTTTCCCAGGTAGTATTAGGGGGTATGGGCAACCATGCCCCTATTTCGTTACGTTTCAGAGCTGGTTTTTCCATTTCGTTTCCACTAAAGCGAAACAAGAATAGGAAAACAGCAGGTAGAAAGGATAAAACAGGCATATGGCGGAGTTTATCTACCAGATGTATCAGGCTCGCAAGGCCCATGGCGACAAGGTGATCCTTGACGACGTGACCCTGAGCTTCTACCCCGGTGCCAAGATCGGCGTTGTGGGTCCCAACGGCATGGGCAAGTCGACCCTGCTCAAGATCATGGCCGGCATCGAGGAGGTCTCCAACGGCGATGCCAGGCTCACCCCCGGCTACACTGTGGGCATCCTGCAGCAGGAGCCGCCGCTCGATGACGACAAGACCGTCATCGAGAACGTGCGCATGGCGTTTGGTGATATGATCGCCAAGGTCGATCGCTTCAATAAGATCGGCGAGGAGATGTGCGACCCGGATTGCGACATGGACGCCCTCATGGCCGAGATGGGCAAGCTCCAGGACGAGATCGACGCCGCCGACGGCTGGGATATCGATTCCAAGCTCGGCCAGGCCATGGACGCCCTGCAGCTGCCCGATTCCGACATGCCGGTCAACGTGCTTTCCGGCGGCGAGCGTCGTCGCGTGGCCCTGTGCAAGCTGCTGCTCGAGGCTCCCGACCTGCTGCTGCTCGACGAGCCCACGAACCACCTGGACGCCGAGTCGATCCTGTGGCTCGAGCACTTCCTGCACAACTACCAGGGCGCGGTGCTTGCCGTTACGCACGATCGCTACTTCCTGGATAACGTTGCCGAGTGGATCTGCGAGGTTGACCGCGGTCACCTTTATCCCTACAAGGGCAACTACTCAACGTATCTGGAGACCAAGGCCGCGCGTATCGAGGCTCAGGGCAACCGTGACGCCAAGCTCGCCAAGCGGATGGAGGCCGAGCTCGAGTGGGTACGCAGCTCGCCCAAGGCTCGCCAGGCAAAGAACAAGGCCCGTCTTGCTCGCTACGAGGAGATGGAGGCCGAGGCCCGCGCAAGCCAGAAGCTCGACTGGACCGACATCCGCATCCCTGTGGGCCCGCGTTTGGGCAACAAGGTGCTCGAGGCCCATCATCTGCACAAGGAGTTCGATGGCCGCGTGCTCATCGATGACCTTTCGTTCACCCTGCCGCGCAACGGCATCGTGGGCGTGATCGGTCCCAACGGCGTGGGCAAGACCACACTGTTCAAGACGATTGTGGGTCTGGAGCCGCTGACTTCGGGCGAGCTCGAGGTGGGCGAGACCGTCAAGATCTCTTACGTCGACCAGAACCGTTCCGGCATCGACCCCGACAAGAACCTATGGGAGGTCGTCTCGGACGGCCTGGACCACATGATGGTCGGCGAGACCGAGGTTCCGAGCCGCGCTTATGTGGCGAGCTTTGGCTTTAAGGGCCAGGACCAGCAGAAGCGCGCTGGCGTGCTCTCCGGCGGCGAGCGCAACCGTCTGAACCTGGCGCTCACGCTCAAGCAGGGCGGCAACCTGTTGCTCCTCGACGAGCCCACGAACGACCTCGACGTCGAGACGCTGTCCTCGCTCGAGGCGGCGCTGCTCGAGTTCCCGGGCTGCTCGGTGGTCATTAGCCACGACCGTATGTTCCTGGACCGCGTCGCCACGCACATTCTGGCGTGGGAGGGCACCGACGAAAATCCGGGCAACTGGTATTGGTTCGAGGGCAACTTCGAGGCCTATCAGGCCAACCGCATCGAGCGCCTGGGCGAGGACGCAGCCCAGCCGCATCGTATCCACCGCAAGCTCACGCGTGACTAGGTTTATTGCTGGTTTGGTTACGTAACATCAACAAATAAAAACGGCTCAAATCCTGATTTGGATTTGAGCCGCTTTTCGTTATTGTTCGGATTCTTCGACTTTATCGATGGTCCAGGCGGCTCCGAGACCGCCGGTGGTGTTGCGGCGGATGCGCACGGTAACCTCGCGGCGCTCGCCGGCCTGCGTGTAGCGCAGGGGGAAGCTTGCGCGGTTTCGCGCGACCTCGATGGTACCGCGCTCGCGGGCGATCCAGTAGTACTCGCCGACGATGCCGAGGGTATCGGCGCCGTAGGGGAGATAGGTCGA
>CALFGH010000150.1 GCA_937958315.1 uncultured Collinsella sp.
AGCCGCGCTCGCAAGGGCGGCGACCTGTCGCTGACCGTTGATGTGACGGCCGAGGACGCGTTTCGCGGTGTGACGCACAAGGTCACCTACCGTATTCCCTCGACGGGCGAGCAGCAGACCATTACGGTCTCGGTGCCTGCAGGCGCGGTCGACGGCGGCAAGCTGCGTTATAAACGTCGCGGCGAGTATGGCGTTGCCGGCGGCGAGCGCGGCGACCTGGTCGTGACCACGCACGTGGAGGAGCATCCGCTGTTTAAGCGCAAAGGTGCCGACGTGACCATGGAGGTACCGGTCTCGGTCTACGAGGCGGCGCTCGGCTGCACGGTGGACGTGCCCACGCCCGGCGGTGCGACGGTCCGTTTGAAGGTGCCCGCGGGTACCCAGACGGGCAAGAAGTTCCGCTTTAAGGAGATGGGCGCGCCCGACGTTAAGCACCGTGGCCGCACAGGCGCGTTGCTCGTCGAGATTAAGGTGCAGGTTCCCACGAACCTGTCCGATGACGAGCGCGATGCCATGACCAAGCTGCGCGAGGCCGACACGCGCGACTACCGCGAGAAGGTCAACCGTTACAAGGCGACGTACTAGGGCGGTCGTGGCGCACGCCCGCGCCCGCGGGCTTATGATGGACGATAACGAGACGGAAAGGGGTCAGGTAGCATGGCCGAGGACAATAGGAACAAACCGCTGTACATGATCAGCGTGGCGGCCGAGCTGACCGGCATGCATCCGCAGACCCTGCGCGTCTACGAGTCCAAGGGCCTGGTGAACCCCCAGCGCTCGGGCGGTAACACGCGCCTGTATTCGCGTGCCGATATCGAGCGCCTGGAGCTCATCAACCAGCTGACCGACGAGGGTATCAACCTTGCCGGCGTGGTGCGCATCCTCGATATGAAGGAGCGTGCCGAGGAGCGCGAGCGCGAGAACGAGAAGCTCCGCGCCCGCGTGCGCCAGCTCGAGGACGAGCTGCACGAGTACAAGATGCAGAAGAAGATCACCGCCCTGGCCCCGCGCGACGGCTCAGTTAACCCCGAGCAAGTCATGCGCAAGCTGCTGGGCGCCGGAGGGGATCTGTAGGTTACGCCGTTCTGCCGAACGGCGTAACGGCTCGACGCTGCGCGCCGCCCAGAGCGACAATTTGTCATTCAAGAGGCAAGGCATGACCAGAAGGTCTATGCCTTGCCTTTTTCATGCCAACTTGTTCGCTCTGGACGTCGCTCGCTGTCCGTCCTCTACCTGCGGCGTTGCCTTGCTCGCTCTGGTAGTCATTGGGGACGTTCCTTTTGTGCCGGCACTTGGGGACACTCCTTGCGCCAAACCTGTCTTCCCGTCCCCGGCTCGTTCTATGCTTTACCGAGATAAAGTGAACGTGCAGATTCGTAACCCACTCGCAACCGTTCTATGGCACGATATTGAACGAATGTATGCTATGCGCCCAAATCTTTTGGGCAGAGTGGGAGACAGTATGGTCAAGCTGTACGAGGACGGCATCTACCTGCGCGGCGGCAGCGAGGTTGTGCCTGCGGCCGAGGCTGCCGAGCGCGGTATTACGCAGACGCCCGAGGATGCCAAGCGCGGCACCATCGCGTATTCGATCCTCCAGGCACACAATACGTCCGGCGACCCCGAGGCGCTCAAGATTCGCTTCGACGCCATGGCGAGCCACGACATCACCTTTGTCGGCATCATCCAGACGGCGCGCGCCTCGGGTATGGAGCAGTTCCCGCTGCCCTACGTGCTCACCAACTGCCATAACTCGCTGTGCGCCGTGGGCGGCACCATCAACGAGGACGACCATGTCTTTGGCCTCTCCGCGGCCAAGAAGTACGGCGGCATCTTCGTTCCGCCGCACATCGCCGTCATCCACTCCTTTATGCGTGAGAACTTCGCCGGCTGCGGCAAGATGATCCTGGGTTCCGACTCGCACACCCGCTATGGCGCCCTGGGCACCATGGCCGTGGGCGAGGGCGGCGGCGAGCTGGCAAAGCAGCTGCTGCGCGACACCTACGACGTTGCCTATCCCGGCGTCGTCGCCATCTACCTCACGGGCACCCCGCGCCCCGGCGTCGGCCCGCACGATGTGGCGCTCGCTATCATCAAGGCGGTCTTTGCCAAGGGCTACGTCAAGAACAAGGTCATGGAGTTTGTGGGCCCGGGCATCGCGAGCATGACGACCGATTACCGCAATGGCGTCGATGTCATGACCACCGAGACCACCTGCCTGTCGAGCATCTGGGCCACCGACGAGGACACACGCGCGTTTTTGACCATGCATGGCCGCGGCGACGACTACCGCGAGCTCAAGCCCGCCGATGTCGCCTACTATGACGGCTGCGTCGAGGTCGATCTGTCCAGCATCAAGCCCATGATCGCGCTGCCGTTCCATCCTTCCAACGGCTTTGAGATCGACGAGCTCAACGAGAACCTCGAGGATATCCTGCATGAGGTGGAGCTCGAGGCTGCCAAGATCGGCGAGGGCAAGACGCACTTTAGCCTGCTCGACAAGATCGTCGACGGCAAGCTGCACGTGCAGCAGGGCGTTATCGCCGGCTGCTCGGGCGGTAACTACGACTCCGTGGTCCAGGCTGCCCGCGTGCTTAAGGGCGCCAACACCGGCTGCGGCGAGTTCTCGCTGTCGGTCTATCCCACAAGCCAGCCCGTGGCGCTCGAACTTACGCGCCGTGGCTACATCTACGACCTTATGGAGGCCGGCGCGATCGTGCGTACGGCGTTCTGCGGTCCGTGCTTTGGCGCCGGCGACACGCCTGCCAACAACGGCCTGTCCATCCGCCACACCACGCGCAATTTCCCCAACCGCGAGGGTTCCAAGCCGGGTAATGGCCAGCTGAGCGCCGTGGCCCTGATGGACGCTCGCTCCATTGCGGCGACGGCTGCCAACGGCGGCGTCCTGACGCCGGCGACCGACCTGCCCGAGGAGACTTGGGACGAGGCCTGCGAGTACACCTTTGACGACGCGCCGTACAAAAAGCGCGTGTACTGGGGCTTTGGCAAGGCGGAGCCTGCCGACGAGCTGGTCGAAGGCCCCACCATCAAGCCGTGGCCCGCGATGGAGCCCCTCGGCGACGATATCCTGCTCAAGGTGTGCTCCAAGATCATGGACCCGGTCACTACGACCGATGAGCTCATTCCCTCGGGCGAGACGAGCTCCTTCCGCTCCAACCCGCTGGGCTTGGCCGAGTTTACGCTCAGCCGCCGCGACCCGGCCTACGTGGGCCGTTCCAAGGAGGTCGACGCGGTGGAAAAGCGCCGCGTTGCCGGCGAAGCGGCAGGCGACCTGGCGGCG
>CALFGH010000151.1 GCA_937958315.1 uncultured Collinsella sp.
CAAGCTCGCCCGCCTGCGCGGCGCCTTTGTGGGCAAACCGCTCGTCGCCGCCGTCCTGTGCCTGCTGCTCGCCGGCGTCTTTGCGCTGCTGGGCATGGAGGTCTCGTCCAACCACGACTTTACCTGGGTCTACCCCCTGTGCATCCTGCTCGAGTGGGCCATCATCACCACGCTCATGGTCGGCCTGTTCTTCCTGTTCCAGCGCCACGGTGCAGCTCCCGCGGTCCTGGCCTTTGCCCTCTTTGTCCTGGGCATTGCCGAGTTCTTCGTCATCACGTTTAAATCCATGCCCATCCAGCCGGGCGACCTTTCGGCCATCTCCACCGCCGCCGCGGTCGCCGGCACCGGCTACACCTTCTCCATCTCGCTGTTCTGCGTGCTGTCCATGGGCTTTACCGCCATCGCCATGCTGCTGTGCGAGTACGCCGGCCTGGTGGCACCGCATCGCCAGAAGGGTGCCGCCAACGCCAAGCGCATCCTACTCACCAACCTGCTCGTCGCCGTACTGTGCCTGGGCGGTGTGACCGCACACGTCACGCTCATCGACTACTACAACACCCTCGGCATCACCGTCTACACCTGGCGCCCGCTCGAGAGCTACTGGCGCGAGGGCTACCTGCCCGCTTTCATTAGCGCGGCGCAGTCCATCAAGCCGCCCAAACCCGCCGACTACTCCGTCGACGATGCCAAGGCCACGCTCAAAAAGTACGCCAAGGCCTACGACAAGTCCGACGCGGCCAAGAGCGACGAGCGCGCCGCCGCCGAGGAGCAGTTCGATAGCGAGAAGCCCACGGTCATCGCCATCATGAACGAGACCTTCTCGGATCTTTCGATCTACCAGAACATGCGCGCCGGCTACGAAGGCCCGCAGTACTTTAAGAACCTGTCCAGCTGCCTCAGCCGCGGCAAGCTCTACGTGAGCGCCTACGGCGGCGGCACGGCCAATACCGAGTTTGAGTTTATGACCGGCAACTCCATGGCCAACCTGGGCTCGGGCGTGTACCCCTACACCATCTACAACATGGAAACGACCGGGAATCTGGCAGAGCAGTTCAAGTCGCTCGGATATTCCACCACGGCCATGCACCCCAACCACGCAACCAACTGGAACCGCGAGAACGTCTACAAGGACTTTGGCTTTGACCAGTTCCTGTCCATCAACGATTTCCAGGGCGCCGATACCCTGCGCGGTATGGTGACAGACCAGGCTACCTACGACAAGATTCTTGAGCTGCTCGACCAGAACGCCGATCCGCAGTTTATCTTCGACGTGACCATGCAGAACCACTCGGGCTACGACACGGGCCTGCTGCCGGTCGACAAGCAGATGCACCTGAACATCGACACGACCGATCTGGACGCCAAGACCGTCGAGGACGGCACGCTCTCCGATGTCGACGAGTACGTCTCGTGCATTGAGCAGTCCGACCAGGCGCTGCGTTACTTCCTCAACGCCCTGAGCAAGCTCGACCGTAAGGTGGTCGTGGTGTTCTGGGGCGACCACCAGCCGTTCTTCCCGTCCAAGTTCAACGACAAGTGGTTTACCGGTGAGGACGACGCCACGCATCAGGAGCGTCTGTGGCAGACCGACTACATCATCTGGGCCAACTACGACGTTGCCGGTTGCAACCAGACGAGTGAGGTCGACGACCTGTCCACCAACTATCTGTCCACCCAGCTGATGCAGCTGATCGGCGCACCGCTGACCGACTACCAGAAAGCGCACATGACGCTGCGCGAGTCGCTGCCCGCCATCAACTCCGTGGGTTACGAGGACGCTAGCCTGCGTTGGGCGCTCTCCTCCAACGTCACCGGCGACGACGCCGAGGCCGCGGCTGCCACCAAGGCGCGCGAGGATTACGCCAAGATGCAGTACTACGAGATGTTCCGCGACGGCAAGAATGTGTACACCGAGCACTTCCAGACCGAGGCTAACGAGACCGACCCCAACCTGGCACCGGGTACGACCAAGATTAAGTAGCTGCTAGCTGCTGAGCCACAACTGAAACGTCTGTCCAGGCGGAGGCATATAAGGTTCCCTGCTCGGACAGTCCTGCGCAAGACGAAGGCCACATTAAGTGGCCTTCTTTGCGTGCGGAACTCGCGATGAACCTTATATGCCTCCGCCTGGACAGACGCCCTGATGTTGGGGCGTGGCTTGTCTTGGGTGTATCGCCGAACATATATAAGTTGAAGGCCACGTTATGTGGCCTTCTTTGTTTGCGGAAAGTGTGTCCCGGAATTCTTGTCTGGAATGGGATGCAGTTTCCGCTTGCGGAGTCTCCACTCAACAGAAAACCCGGGTGGCCTGTTTTTTGGCTACCCGGGTTTTTGGGTTGTCGATATGTTCGACTGGCTACTAGTGGGTCTTGCGGCGCTTGATCAGCATGATGAGGGCTATCACTACGAGCGTTGCTCCCGCTGCTGCTGCGGTGGCGACTAGGGCGAATGTTTGGTCGCCGGTGTTTGCGAGGTTCTTCGCTGTGGTCGTAGTCTTGACCTTGGTGTCGGTCTTAGCTCCGTTGTCGGACTTGGGCTTGTCCGGGTTCGTCGGGGTCTCAGGAGTCTCGGGGTCCTTTGAGCCTTCGGAATCGGTTGGGCCGGCGGTGTTTACCAGCGTATGGTCCAGGAACTTCTTGGCGCCCGCACTTGCCTGTGAGAACAGGCGGCGCGTGCGGATCGGGGTGGCGTTCACCGTTGTGGGCGCCGTCTCCTCGGCCTCGATATTCACGAGCGTCGTGCCGGTGTCGAGGCCCACGTCGTTGTATCCCACGTGGCAGTAATACTGCGCACCGTCATCGTCTGCGGTCAGGTCAATCTCGAGCTTTGAGGCCGTTCCAGCCGCGAGGTTGCCATCGGCACCCACGAGCTTAAACTCTGTCTCGCCGCGGCCCTTGCGGTACCACATATAGGTCGGTGCCAGCCCTGTTTCGCTATCGTCGGCACCGAGTTGCTTCACATGGCCAATCGCCGAGAGCGTCAGGTGGCTTCCCGCCGCGCGCTCAACCGAAGAGTCGTATCCAAGATCCGACCCCTCCGCAGCATCCGCCGCAGGTCCGCTCACGGTCATCGTCATGCCATCGGGCATGGTCTTGACCGTGATGATTGCCGAGCGAATACCTGTTTCGGTCGTGGATCCATTCTTAACGGCGGCGATGGCGAATCGATACTCCGTATTGGGCTGCAGCCCATCCCACTTGAGCGAGGTCTGCGTGTTGTCGGCAATCTTCCAGCTATTGACGACCGCATCCGCCGCATTGCTCTGCAGCATGCCCACGCCGTAGCTAAAGCCACTCTTGTTTGCGAGTACATCGTCCCAGCTAAACGTAACGCTGGTCGAATCGACGGCGTTTGCCGTAAAGCCCGTCACGGCCGGCGCGTCGGGCATCTCGACGTCCTTAACGTCATAGCCCACGATCCAGAACTGGTCGGTGTCCTTGGTGCCGAGCTTATCGCCCGAGTCTGCCTCGAACTTGTCGACATCCACCGCGTTGACGCCCAGACGCCACACAAAACCGTACTTGCCCTGCGCGGCCTCGGGCAGGTTGTCGACGGTGCCGCCGTATTCGGTCGATTCACTCGAGGAGTTACCCGTAGTAAAGCCGGCGTTGGCACCAAAGCACAGGCCGCCAAACAACTCGTGCTTTGCGAGCTTCGCGCCCATGACAACGCTGCCGTTCAGCGTCAAGTCGAGCTCGAGCTCCTGCTCCTTGCCCTCCTCGACTTCGATGGTCTGCTCAATGCTCGCCCCCGACTGCGCGGCGGCGCCGTTAAACCCATCGTGCGTGTAGGCGCGCGTTACGCCAGGCTTGCCCAGGCCAAAGGAATCCCCAACGGGAGTCTCGCCGTTGAGCGTCGTTTGATAGGTCCCGGGTTCTCCCGACCGGTTGGTCAAAAAGTAGCTGAGCGGCGTCATATTGTGCTGTTTGGCAATGCGGTCATAGGCCTCGACATTAACGACCGAGGTCTGCGCGCCGAGCGACACGGGCGCCGCCATCACGCCCTTGCCACCAGTTTCCTCATTTTCGATCTCATACTCGTAATAGACCATCGGAATCGTGTAGAGCACGGCCTTGTCACCCTCGCCGGCATGCGACTCATAGCTTACGCTTGCGCTGACCGTGCGCTCGCTCCGGTAGTCATAGCATCCCTCGGCGGCAAAATCGACTGAAGCATTCATCGCGACCAGGGGCGGACCGGTCTGCACCTCGACGGCAACGCCCAACTCGGCGCCAATGGTATAGCCCTGGGATGTCCCCGTGCCCTTTTCCTCTCCGTATGACGTGCCGCCCAACACCAGATAGCCGTATGCCTGCTCCAGATCCTCAACATAGGGCGCATCCTGCAGCACGGCAAGCACGCGCGGGTTGGTATAGACCTTGTAGCGGTCCTTGTACGTGATCTTGACGCTGTCGTTGTCGACATCGGGCAGCGCGAGCGAGATAAATGTGCCGTAGGTAGTGCCGCGACGGTTGCTCTCGCTAATCACCTGCTCCTCGCCGCGGCGCACCTTTCCGTTCTCGTCGAGCGAAAAATGCGAGGCGGTCATCCAATAGTAGTCATCGTTCTTGCGCAGGTCCTCGTCGCGGTGCTTGCCCACCACGGCGATAAAGCTCTCGTTATAGCGGTCCGAACCCGAGACGCTGCCCGCCTTGACGTCGCTGATCCACACCTGCTCTATACCCTTGTGGTCATGCTTGTTGCTGCTGTTGTATTGCTGACCGCTCATGCTCATGGTTCCGACCATGGACCCCAAGCCCTGAGCCCCGCTCTGTGCCGTGTTGCAGGCAAAGTCGCGGAACACATCGCCGCCCACGAGCACCTCGTCGACCGCCAGCTGCTCGGACAGGCCGTCAAGGTTGGCAGTGGCAAGGGCAATAGGCGCCAAGGTGCACGGATAGCGCTTATCCTGAGCGCTATCCTTCCATGCGCTGTTGGGCACATGCATCAGCCCATAGGAGGCGAGGAGCCCGTCTCTGTATTCCTTGCAATCGGAAAGCTTGAACTCGCCAGACTCCGAGTCAAAATACGCGTAGCGGTACAGCGCGCCGTACAGCCCCTTGCTGCCGTCAGAAGCGCCGTAATCAAAAGCGCTGCGTTGCCAGTCATAGCCCGCAAGAATAAGGCCCGTGACGGTTTCACCCGTCTTCTTTCCTTCTTCATCGTAGGCGGCAAACGTGCCGAACGTCGCATTCGCAGCGACCATGGTCTTGCCGTTCGCGGAGAGGGAGATTGCGCCCGCGTCGCCCAGAGCATCGACATGGACGAGCGCACCCTTGGATGCATCCCACGAAAACAGCTCGCAATGCGTCGACTTATCAATATTCTTCTTGCCGTAGGGTGCCGAGACCACGATGGCGAGGTCATCTCAAAAATCGCGATCGAGGTCGCCGGCCGCTAGCGAAACGACAGGAGCTGACTGAAGCTGCGTCCAGGAGTCGTTCCCGCCCTTGTTGTGCGTGGTGTAGTCCGCGGCGTTACCGGCATCGATCTTGACGACGCTTTGCTTCCAGTTGCCGCCCTCCAAGTCATACATGTCGACTACAGCCTTGCGCACGCCGTTCTCGTCGACATAGCAGCCCGCGTAGACAAAAAGCTCGTCGACGCCGTCGCCATCGACATCGCCCGCCTCGACATCAAAGACGGCGTCGTGCTCTTGCAGGTAACCGGCATCCAGGTACTTAAAACGGCCTTCGTACATCATATTAGTGTTGACCGTCACCGGCAGGTGTGTGTCGAGAGTGCGCGTACGCCCGTTGCTAAACGAGTAGAGGACCAGCTCAACCTTTCCGGCGTATGACTTGCCGTCAATCGTCGTGGAGGAACTGTCGCCGTAGGCACGGAGCTCGGCAACGCGGCTCTTTTTGCCCGTGCTGGCGTCGCTGCAGAACTCAACACTCGTGGCGTGAATGCCCGAGAAACCGTTGTTGTCGTTGGCGAGTACTGTTGAGGACTCATTGTTGCTTAGGTACGACCAGGTGCCGCCACCGTAGTCGCTATGCTTGTAGAGATCGCTGTTCGTATCGAAGTTGTTGACGTTTTGCCAGAACTTTGCGGCGCCCCACACACTTCCATAGCCATCGGTGAGTTTGCTGCTGCCGCCAATGTCACCGCGCTCGACGTTCTCGAGCTTGTCGCGCAGAGTGTAGCGATTGCCATGGCTACCGTTAGCTGCCATATAGACCTCGCTGCGCGTGGCAAACGTCGTGGGGGTATCAGTGGAATAGGGGCCAACGGTATCGGCCGGAATGTCCTCGCTCGTGCCCAGACCCAGGGCTTGATAATCCTGCTCGGTCATATCGGTGATTGCGGGCGCGTCTGCCGCCTGGGCAACCTGGGGCGTGGCCGTGAAGCAGGCGACGCTCGTGGCGATCAACGCAGCAAGCGCCGCCGTCCCAACAAGCGGGATTATCGACAGCCTACGGATACGGGGGTGTGGAACGTACATGAGGGACCTCGCTTTATTCGAGTGGAGTGGACTCATTTTTGCAAATGATACATCCGATGCCCGATATCACGTGTCTCATTTTCGCCAACGGCGTGTCTCATTTTTGAGAATCCGAGATGCCGCGGAAATCTTATCCCAGCTCAAAGGCCATTTCTGGGATGTATTTTCCGTCGAGTGCCTCATCGGGAAACTGCATCCCATTTCAAGCGTCGATTCTGGGACGCATTTTCCCTTAGACCCTCAACCGGAAACCGCATCCCACTTTGAGCGCAAATTCCGGGATGCATTTTCCGCTTGAGCCTCATTGGGAAACGGCGTCCCATTCCAAAGGCAAATTCCGGGACGCATTTTTTGAAAGCCTGCCCATCCGGAAAGCCCGTCCCACTTTGGACGCATCCGGGCACGGAACCATCGACCTATCAGGCCTCCCATCAATAAAGAGGCGTCCTTCCGGACGGCGGGGCACGAAGTTCATCGCGAGTTCCGCACGCAAAGAAGGCCACTTAATGTGGCCTTCGTCTTGCGCAGGACTGTAGAGCAGGGAACTTCGTGCCCCGACGCCCGGGAGGACGTTTCATTTAGAAAGATGGACCGACCGCCGTCAGCGATGGGAGCTACTCCCCCAGCACGGCCTTCTTGGCGGCTGCGGCCATGTTGTCCAGGTCCTCCTTGGTGGGATGGTCCTTTGCGGCAAACCAGTTATCGAGCAGCATCTTATAGCGCGCGTTTTCGGGTTCTTGTTCAAGCATTGCCTCGTAGCGCTGCTTTACGGCAGGGCCCATCTTGCCCTGGCACATCGCCCAGCCCGCAAGCTCGGCATCATTGGCCAAGCTAGACGATACGCGGTCGATAATCTGCCTAAAGTACTCCTCACTGGCGCCAAAGCCGCAAGTTCCAAACAGGAAGACGCGCTTGCCGTGCAAGGCGGAGAGCAGCGACGCCACCGAAGGCGTGCACGCGCCCTTGTCGCACCAAAAACCGACGAGCACCGTGTCGGCCGCGCAGGCGCCCTGCGCCTCGAGCGCAACCTGATCTGCATCCGCATCGTCGCTCAACGCCGCGGCATGGACAAACTCAACGCCCGCAGCCTGCAGAGCGCGCTTGATCGCGCCCGAAACCATCCTGGTATTACCGCTCTTGCTGTTAACCACCAAAGAGCACGTCATAGTCACGTTGCCTCGTTTCCCCCAAAACTAAAGCCACTAATGCAATTTATTAGATGAATATCTTAGTACTAACGTGACAGATGTAAACCACCGTCTGTCGATTGATTAATTTGCCCCACAGCCGTGCTCACTGGGCAAACTGGCTGCGGTAGAGTTCGGCGTAGAAGCCGCCTGCCGCTAGCAGCTCGTCGTGCGTGCCGCGCTCGATAATCTGGCCGTCGCGCATCACCAGAATGCAGTCGGCGTTGCGGATCGTCGACAGGCGGTGCGCCACGACAAAACTTGTGCGACCGGCCATGAGCTCGTCGAATGCCGCCTGCACCTGCAGCTCGGTGCGGGTATCGATGCTCGAGGTCGCCTCGTCCAGCAGCAGAATCGCCGGGTCGGTGAGCATGACGCGCGCGATGCACAGCAGCTGCTTTTGGCCCTGACTAAACGTGCCGCCGTCCTCGCCAATCACCGTGTCGTAGCCGCCTGGCAGCTGCACGATAAACTTGTGCGCGTGCGCGCGCTTGGCGGCTTCGATGACATGCTCGCGCGTAACTCCTGGGCAACCGTAAGCGATGTTGTCCGCCACCGTGCCCTCGAACAGCCACGTATCCTGCAACACCATGCCAAAGGCACGGCGCAGGCTCGCGCGCGTGTAGTCACGCGAGGAACGGCCGTCGACCATGATACGTCCTGCATCGATATCGTAAAACCGCAGCAGCAAGTTGATGAGCGTTGTTTTGCCGCAGCCCGTGGGGCCAACGAGGGCAAAGCGCATGCCGGGCTTGGCCTCGATGCAGATATCCTGCAGCAGCTTGCGGTCGGGCACATAGCTAAAGTCCACATGCTCAAAGGTCACCTCACCCTGCGAGGCGGCAAGTTCCACGGCATCCGCCGCATCGGGCTCCTGCTCGCGCGCATCGAGCAGCGCAAACATGCGGCGCGCCGAGGCATACGCCGTCTGGATCTGCGTAATGACGTTGGTAACCTCGTTGAACGGCTTGGTGTACTGGTTGGCGTAGGACAGGAAAATCTGCACGCCGCCCACCGTGAGCGCAGCGGGCACGCCCGTGATCACGCCCACGCAGCCAATCACGGCAACCACGGCGTAGATGATGTTGTTGATGAAGCGCGTGCCGGGGTTGGAAAGCGAGCCCATAAACTGTGCGCGCTCACCTGCCGTATAGAGCTCGGCGTTGAGCGCGTCGAAGCGCGCTTGGGCGTTCGGGCCATAGGCAAACGCATCCACCAGTTTTTGCTCGCCCACATACTCCTCGATATGACCGCCCAGTTGACCCTGAATGCGCTGCTGTGCCGTAAAGCTCTTGTTGGAAAGCTTGGCGATGGCGCCGGCCGCAAAAATGGAAAGCGGCGTGACGAGCACCACCACGAGCGTCATGGTCAGGTTGATGGAAAGCATAAACGCAAGCGTGCCCACGATGGTGATGACGCCGGTGAAAAGCTGGGTAAAGCCCTGCAGCAGACCGTCGCCCACCTGGTCGACATCGTTGACCACACGGCTCATGAGGTCGCCGTGGGCATGGCCGTCGATAAAGCTGAGCGGCATGCGGCTGAGCTTGTCGCTCGCCTCCACGCGCATGTCGCGCACCGTCTCGTAGGACAAGCGGTTGACGCAATAGCCCTGCAGCCACTGGAAGGCCGCGGCGCCCACCACAACGAGCGCGAGTTTGGTAACGAGTGGCAGCAGCGCATCGAAGTCCACCTGCCCGGCGGCGACGATAAGATCGATGCCCTCACCAATGAGAATGGGCGTATAGAGCTGCAAGATCACCGAGATGGCGGCGCTCACAAACGACGCCGTAAACGAGACGCGGTGCGGGCGAACATAGCCCAGCAGGCGGCGGGTCACCGCGCCCACGGGATAGCGCTCGGGGTCGCCGGGCTGGC
>CALFGH010000152.1 GCA_937958315.1 uncultured Collinsella sp.
AGGAGGATAACCGTTCCCGCTTTTTTGATGAAAGACCAGCCGCGTTCCCACATGCTGCGCAGTACGTTGCCCACCGTGGGCAGATGGTCGTCGGCCAGGGCCGAGGCGCCCACGTACGGAATCTGCTTGGTGCCGCCCATGGCATTGACCTTGAGCGCCAGCAGCTTGTTCTTCTCGTCCATGAGGTCGAGCACCTGCTTGTTCAGGCGGCCGATCTCGCGATAGAGTGCCTTGTTGGACGTGTCGTCGCGATGCAGGCGGCGGTTGATGCGGTAGCGGTGGACCAGAATGGCCACGATCAGCACGGGGACCGCGATGAGCATGGCAAACAGAATGACCGCGCCGATCTTGCCCACTAGGTCAAACGTGGTGAAGTAGGTCATAAAGATGTTGAAGTACTCAACCCAGCCAAACACCAGCAGGTTAAGGATGGAGCTCACGACGGCAACGACGTTGTAGACGACCTTTGCCAGCAGCTCCCAGGCAAATCCCAGAAACTCACTCACCGTCGGTACCCTCCTGCTTGGTCGCGTTCATCGCCGCCTCGGCCTCGGCCTTCAGACGACGGGCTTCCTCGAGCTTGGCCTCGGCCTGGGCGAGCTGCTCGGCGGCGTTATCGGCCGTGACGGCGGTGTCACCCTTGCCCTCGGCGTCCACGATGGCAGCCGCGGCGGCCAGGCGGTCCTCCTCGGCCATAGCGCGCTTGAGGTTCATGCCCACCACGATGAGGTGATACACCTGGTAGATAAAGAACAGCAGCATGGGCAGCACGATCACAATGAGGAAGCCCATGGAGCTGGACAGGAAGTCCATGACCTTGCCCATCTGCGGCAACGCGAACAGGTACTTGCCCACGATGTCGCCGTCGCTGATGATGTGCGTATCGGCCACGTCGTTGTTGTCGCCCTTGGTGGTAAAGCTGCGCATGCCGTTGACCTCGTCGATGGCGGCGATGCGGTGCGTGTTGAGTGCGTACTCGTTGTCGATGATGGTATGGAACGTCACGATGTCGCCCACCTCGAGCTTGGAGGTGTCGCACTTTTTGATGAAGATGAGGTCGCCCTTGTTAAACGTGGGCGCCATGGAGTCGGACTGCACGGCGAGCGGGGTGAAGCCGGCGATGTCAGAGACGCTGCCGTCCTCGCGCGTGGCGAGCGTGGTAAACGCATACAGGGCCGCCACCAGGATGATGATCCACATGACGACGCTCAACGCGATGGATGCGACTTTTTTAACAGATTGCATGATGTCCCTTACTACCGTGTCTGTCTAGGTCGTGCGCGGCCGGGCAGCCGCCGTGCATATCTACTGTTCCTCGATGCCCTCGAAGCGCATCGAAACCGAATAGTTAGCTCCCTTTAGCATATTAGTGCAATTTGGGTCCGTTCCCTCGAGCCATATGCGAACGGTCACCGGCTTATCCGTATCTTTTATCAGGTCGAACATATCGCTGGCCGCGGTGGCAGCGCCCGAGTCGAGCCCAAAGACGGTGGCCGCGCCGGACGAGCCCCCGCCCCCGTTGGGGTTGTAGACCCAAGTGTGGCCGTCGGCGGCAAAGCTCATGCGCATGGCGCTTGCCATGCCCTGCGTGTCGGAGCTAAACCGCGTGCCGGACACGCCACCGTCGCCATCCTGCCCGGTCAGGCGAACGCGCAGGTCCGTGCTGCTCATAAAGTGCAGCGTGAACTCCAGGTAGGCACCGGTGGCGGGATCGGCGGTGGAACCGTCCTCGAAAGTGAAGGTCTGGTAGTCGCTCGTGGTTACGGGCTTGAGCTTGGACGCATCGATGTCTACGCCCTTTTCGCTGGCGATGCGCGCCGAGATCTGGTCAAAGCCCAGGCTGTGCACGTATTCGTCGAACGTAGCGTGCTCGTCCAGGTCAAAGCGCAGCGAACCGTCGGCGTTGGCGTCGATCATGAGCATGCGGGTCTTGGCGCTATCGGCGATGGAGAACCAGGCAAACGTTGCCATGGCTATCGCCACCAGCGCAAACAGCACCAGCACCACGGTGGTGGTGAGCTTGCGGCGTAGGTCGGTGTCGGCGGGGGCGGCGGCTTGTGTCTGGGCGCCGTTGGCGACGGGCCGTCGGTCGTCGGGCATGATACGTGCCATTGCTACTCACCGTCCAGGGTCGCAAAGAGCGCCAGGTGCAAGGTACCCGGATCTTGATAGAGATAGTCGGCGCTATCGGGATCGGTGCCCTCGATGTAGTAATAGATATCCAGACGATAGGTCTGGCCCAGCGCCAGCGTAGCGAGTGTGTTCTGCGGGCGCGTGGCTGTCTCGCTCGTGTCCAGCGTAAAGGCGGCCGGGTCCTGCGTCACGTTGGCACCGCAAGCGAGCTGGCCGTTTTGCCAGCCCAGGAGCATGCCCTCGGTGTAGCCCGCCAGGCTCGCCGGCGCGGTCGCGGGATGCTCGTCGCGATGGCCGCCGTCGGAGCTGTCGAGCTCAAAGATGTTGGTGGCAAGCACCTGGTTGCTGCTCGAGATCTTTATGCCCACGCGGGCTGCGCGTAGCAGTTCGGCATCGGCACCCTGCGGGACCAGTGATTCGGCCAGATACAGGTTGACCTTGCCCCTTACTTTGCTGGCACCCGTTCCGGTAATGGTGGGGCGCAGGTCGATCCAGCCGTGGTAGAACGCGGAGCCGTTGTCTTTTGCCTGCTCAAACACCGTGGCATCGCCGGCTGAGTTGTTTTGTGCGCAGGCAGCAAAGCCGTTGAGATCGAAGGTCGAGACCGGGTAGAGCGTCACGGCGCCGTTCGCGGTGGAAGTTAGGGAAACGTCGCCCTGCTGCGACCAGCTGCCGCGGTCGGCGTCACCCAGCTCCAGCACCAGCTTGGACGTGTCGCTGTGCACGCTCACCGAGTTGGTGTTGACCTTCATGTTGTTGGTAAACCAGGCGTAGGTCGCGACGCCCAAAGTGGCGGCGAGCGCCACCATAACGAGCGCGATGTAGGCACGCGCGCGGCGAGCGTGGCGGCGGGCA
>CALFGH010000153.1 GCA_937958315.1 uncultured Collinsella sp.
CACCGTGCTCGTTGGCGCCGTGCGCCGCGGCGCACGAACGCGCCTCGAAGTACGTTGCCAGTGCGTCGCCCATGCCAGCGACCGTCATACGCAGCGGGGCTGCCGCGACCACGTTGGTATCGACCACGACCAGGTCTGGATTCTTCTCGAGCATCAGGTAGTGGTCGAACGACCCATCCTCGTGATACAGCACCGAAATCGCGCTGCACGGACCGTCCATCGAAGCCGCCGTGGGGCATACGCACAACGGCAGCTCGGCATAAAACGCTACTGCTTTGGCGATATCGAGCATTTTGCCGCCGCCAATACCCACCACCATGTCGCAATACTCGGCCTGGGCTTCCTTAGCCATTTCGACAACGGCCTCTTCCGTACACGGACCGTCATAAATCTTAAAGAACGGCTCGCTTAGATCTTCGTCCAGAAATCCATCGACAATCTGCTTGCACAGCCGATCCTCGGTGCCCTGGTCAAACAAGATATAAGCAGCGCAGCCCAACCATGACAAATACCTGCCCTGACGCGAAAGTTCGCCCGGCCCCTGAACATACCGGCCGGGACCGCCATAAACCATGGGAAGCGCCATACGAGAATCCGCCCTTCATCAAACAACGATTGGTACAAAGTAACCTGCCCCCTGCACCAACTTGTGCATTGGAGACAGGCCACTTTGCACCATAGCAAAAAGGGGCAAAGCCATCTGCTGGCTTTGCCCCTTCCTTAGCTTGATTTACTCATCCATGAGATAGTAGTGGCCCAGCGCGTCGGCACCCAGGATGGCGTTTGCGACCATCTCGGGCGTCACCTCAAACGGCATGTTGCACATGGTGTCATCGGGCGCGCAGGCGGCCTCGGCAACAATCATGGCCTGCTCGCGCGTAAGCTCGGCAACGCCAAGTTCCTTCATCGTGACCGGCAGGCCCAGCTCAATGCAGAAGCCCAAGACTTCCTCGAGTTTCTCAGTCGGAGCATCCTCGAGTACCAGCTGGACGATAGTGCCAAAGGCGACCTTCTCGCCGTGATACATGCCGTGGCACTCGGGCAGCATCGTCAGACCATTGTGGATGGCATGAGCAGCAGCAAGGCCCGAGCTCTCAAAGCCAATGCCGGAGAGCAGCGTGTTGGCCTCAATGATGTGCTCGACGGCAGGCGTGAGCGCACCCTTCTCCAGCGCGACCTTGGCCTTGACGCCATCGGCCATAAGCGTCTCGTAGCAGAGCTTGGCGAGCGCCAGACCGGCCATGCCGCCCTTGCCGCCAGCGCAGGTGCCGCCGTCGGCATCGTGCGTCGCCTGGGCCTCAAAGTAGGTTGCGAGCGCATCGCCCATGCCGGAAACCGTCAGGCGCACCGGGCTCGCCGCGATAACCGTCGTATCCATCAGAACAATATTGGGGTTTGCCTTAAGGAAGAGGTATTTATCGAACTGGCCGTCGTCGGTGTAGAGCACCGAAAGTGCCGAGCACGGTGCATCGGTCGAAGCGATGGTGGGGCAAATGATGACCGGGGACTCCAGGTAGTAGGCAACGGCCTTCGCGGTGTCGAGGATCTTGCCGCCACCGACACCGACGATGATGTCGCAACCGTTGTCGCGAGCGAGCGCAACCAGACGATCGACCTCGCCCTTGGAGCACTCGCCGTTAAAGTCCTCGAACAGCAGCTCGGCCTTGGCCTCGGCAAAACCGCCCTCGATCTTGGCACCGACGCGCTTCTTACCCGAAGGCGTCACGATGACGAGGGCCTTAGCGCCGAGCGGCTCGACATAGGAGCCGAGCTTGGCGAGCTCGTCCGGACCCTGGATGTACTTGCTGGGGCTATTGAAAATTGCAGCCATAACTATCCCATTCTCTAAAAAAGAAAGGGGCTCCGTACGGATACGTGCGGAGCCCCTCGTTACGATAACAAGAGTCGATTAGAAATCGATGTCGGTGTCGTAGTAGCAGGCCTTGAGGATCTTCTCGAAGTCGGCAGCCTTGGTCTCACGCGGGTTCTCGGGCGTGCAGGCGTCGGTCTCGGCGTTCGCGGCGATCTCGGGAAGCTTGGCGAGGAACTCCTCCTCGGAGACCATCTGCGGGTTCTCGGCGTCGACCTTCACGCCACCATTCGCGTAATCCTTGATGGACTGCGGAATGTTGAGCTGGTCGTTGAGGTCGCGAATCTTCTGGACGAGCGCAGCGATGAGCTCCTCGTTGGTCTCGCCGGGAAGGTGCAGGATCTCCTTGGCCACGTAAGCATAACGCTCGGCAGCACGGGGATCCTTGGAGTTCCACTGGATGACCTTGCCCAGGTACATGGCGTTAGCAGCACCGTGGATGATGTGGCCGTTCTCGAAGGCAGCACCGGTCTTGTGAGCCATGGAGTGAACGATGCCGAGCAGGCCCGAGGAGAAGGCGATACCGGCGATGCACTGAGCCTCGTGCATGTGCTGACGGGCCTCATGGTCGCCAGCATAGGACTTGGGCAGCCACTCGACGATCTCGCGGATGCCGTGCAGAGCGTTGGCGTCGGTGAACATGGAAGCGCAGGTGGAAACGTAGGCCTCCATGCAGTGGGTCAGAGCGTCCATGCCGGTGTGAGCGCACAGCTTGGCGGGCATGGTGTAGGTGAGCTCGGGGTCGACGATGGCGACATCAGGGGTGATGTTGAAGTCGGCCAGCGGGTACTTGATGCCCTTGGCATAGTCGGTAATGACGGAGAAGGCAGTGACCTCGGTAGCGGTACCGGAGGTAGAGGAGATGGCGCAGAAGTGAGCCTTCTGACGCAGCTCGGGGAAGCTGAACGGCTGGATGATGTTATCGAAGGACTCCTCGGGATACTCGTAGAAGACCCACATGGCCTTAGCGGCATCGATGGGCGAGCCGCCGCCGATGGCGATAATCCAGTCGGGCTCGAACTCGCGCATGGCCTCGGCGCCCTTCATGACCGTCTCGATGGACGGATCGGACTCGACGCCCTCGAACAGCTTGACCTCCATGCCGGCCTCTTTGAGGTCGGCCTCAACGTCCTGCAGGAACCCGCCGCGGCGCATAGAGCTGCCGCCAGAAACGATGATGGCCTTCTTGCCCTTGAGGTTCTTCACCTCGTGGCGAGCGCCCTCACCAAAGTACAGATCGCGAGGATTGGTAAAACGTCCCATACTGTGCCTCCTAAACAAGCCCCTCTTAGACTTGCGTATATAACGGAGCACCCAATTGGCTCCGTTAGGACCGTTTTGCGCGTTGCCGGCGATGACAATGCGCGATGTCTAAACGTCTCAACGCTCAGACAAACACTATTCTACCGTTCTGGTTGGTCAGTTATTCACCTAAAGCCGACAATGATGAAACGTTTTTTCTATCCCTGAAGACCCTTGTGGGGCATTCATACTCCCAAGCTGGGCAAACGTTTTATCAAGGTTGACCACATATCCCGGGCAGGACTGTGCCCCTCCAAAATGCGCCCCGTTCGCCGCCAAAAATCGACCGTTTGCGGCACCGTAATACCACTCAGTCGTCCAAGGTGCCGACATTTGTGCGACATCCGTCTTCGTGGTGCAAAGGTGCATGTCCAAGTGCGACACCCCCGGTGTGCCACATGCGGGTAAACTAGAACCTTATATAGAGACATTTGAACCCTAACCGCAGCAAAGGAGGCCCCATGGCATTCGATCCCATTCAAGAGGATTGCCATCGCCTCGTTCTTGAGGCCTTGCGCCGCGACAATATCCCGCTCACCGACGGTGCCGCCGTAGAGCGTCTGATGGAACAATTCACCCGCAACCCCGCGCCGCTCATCGTGCACGACCGCGACCGCGCCGGGCACCTCATTGCCAAGGTGGTCGAGGCTGTCGACTACCGCATTCCCTTTATCCCTGACGATACCCAGGCAGAGCAAGAAGAGGCCGCTGCCGAGAACATGCTTCGCGAGGCAGCCGCGCTCGACCCCACCAACTGGGATGCCCAGCGCATGCTGACCGCCCTCACCGCCAACTCCAACGAGGAATACGTACAGTACCTGGTGTCCAAGTGCGATGAGGTCGAGCACGACCTAGCGCTCAAAATCGCCTCGGCGCAGGACCCCTACGAGCGCGAAGCCGCAGGCGACCTTACGCGCCGCCCCTATCTGCGCTGGCTTGCCGCCCTTGCGTCGCGCGCCCTCATTAGCGGTCGCTATCGCATGTCGCTCGAAGCTGCAAACTGCAGCCTCGACTTTGCCCCCAACGATCCGGCCGGCGTCCGCCACACCGCGATGCTCGCCATGGCAAAGCTCGAATACCCCGCCGAGGAGCTCAAGCGCTTTCGCTCTGCCCACTCCGTCCCCTATCTCGCCAACACGCCGCTACGCCGTCGTCCCAAGGACGCGGAGCGTGACTTGGACCCGTGGACGCTCATCGCGCTGATGAGCGCTGCCTGGCGCGAGCTGGATTACGAGGGCGCCGAACACTACCTGCGCATCCTGGTGCGCTCATGCCCGCACGCGGCCGAAGCACTCTACTTCCAAACCGAGTTTCCCGATGGCGTCTATGCCCGCGTCAACGTGGGTGTGGGCTCTACCGACGAGCTTGTCCTTGCGCTGTCCGAGGCGACGCCGGTACTGCAGGAGGGCTTGGGCGCCCCCGACAATGCCAGCTTTGCCGCCTGGGTCGCCACCAACGATATCGTGCGTTCCCAGATCGACGAGCGCATCCTGCGGGCGGCCGAGCAGGGCTTGCCGTTTAAGGGAGGAGACCTCTAATGGATCCGAGCGTCTACATCCCCGCCTACCTGGAGCGCGCCTACGTTGCGTCGCACCCCGAACTCACCGATGCAGCACGCGAACTTGTCCATAACGACGTGAGCGTCAACCCTCATAAGTATGCGCAGACCGAGCATGCCCAGGCGCTGCTGTCCTATGCCGGCGTTCACCGCCACCTGCTCGACGAACTCCATCGCATCGAGGACATGGGCAGTGACGAGGAGTTTGAGCAGACGCGCAACCGCCTGTTCGACGACATGCGCGATGAGCTGCTCAAGATCGTCCGCATCGATGCGCATGTCCTCGATGCCCAGCTGCTCGCCATCATTTTGGCGGACACGCCCGTCGACGCCTGTCTGGGCGATCTGATGAAGCTCGAGGCGAGCACGGCCGACTACCTGCAGCAAAGCGTGCCCGGGTTCGATATGGAAGCCCCACACTACTGGGCCAACAAGGTGCTGGCGGACGGCGTGACGGCGGCCGATCTCACCGTAAGCGAGCCGGCGCTTATCGGATGGCTCCACACGCTCGAGGCCATCTCGCAGCTATGCATGGCGAGCGCTCGCTACCGTGCTGCCGTCAACTATTCTCGCCGTGTTCTTAAGGCGGAAGGTTATCCCACCCGAGCTGCAGGTACCGTGCTACTAGCCCTCGCTCGTCTGGAAGACGAGGACGGCTTTTTTGCCCTGGCCCACCAGCTCGAGGAGCAGATGGGGGCCGATACCCTCGAGAACTCCCCCTGGTACCTGCTCGCCCGCACGATCTTGCTGTTCAAAACGAACAAGATGCGCCCGGCGACACGCGCGCTGCGTGAGTTTGCCAACCGCTGCGAGGGCGGCGCGTTCTTTTTGCTGAACCCCATGTATCAGACGCCGTACCTTCCCTGCCGGCCCGAACCGCACGACCCCTGGGACCTTTCGCATCAGGCAGTTTGGGAGGCCGACGGCATCATCTCGGATACTCCAGACTTTGCCCCCTGGGCCAGCGCTTGCGAAGACGTATCGCAGCTTGCCCAGGAATTTGCGCGCCGTTACGGCTTTTAACGGCGCAAACGCCACGACCATGTCATTCACGTTAGGAACGGCTTCATGAACTTCCGCTCATCTCTCGCCTGCACCTCGAGCGATATCGCCCGCTGGGGGCTGCGCTCCGTCCTTAAGCGCCAGGGTGGCGTACTCCCCGGCCGTATCGCCATGAAGATCGACCCCGAGCTGTTAAGCGACCTCGCGGGCCTTGTCGACCGCAGCGTGGTGATCACCGGCACCAACGGTAAGACCACCACCTCCAACCTCATCGCCGATGCCGTTGCCGCCAGCGGCGCCACCGTGGTATGCAACCGCGCTGGCAACAACATGGAGCCGGGCGTGGTAGGTGCCCTGCTCGAAGCCCGCAGCAATCTTAAGCGTGCCGGCAACGGCAAGCGCGTAGGCGTCTTTGAGTGCGACGAGCTCTACACGGTGCGCGTCCTGCCCAAGCTCAAGCCGACCTACTTTGTGCTGCTCAACCTGTTCCGCGACCAGCTGGACCGCTACGGCGAGATCGACCACACCCAGAACGTCATCGCCCACGCGCTGGAGCTTTCGCCGGCAACGACGCTCATCTATAACGCCGACGATCCGCTGTGCGCCTCGATCGCCGCACGCGTCCCCAACACGAACATCGCCTTTGGCATCGACGGTGCCACGGGCACCGAATCCGATCGCATTAGCGACTCGCGTTTTTGCTCGCAGTGCAACGCGCCGTTGGAGTACGACTATGTGCAGTACGGCCAGCTCGGCGCCTATCATTGTCCTTCGTGCGGTTGGGCTCGCCCCGCGCTGCTCCGTCGCGTGACGGACATTGAGCTCACCTGCGACGGCTACGGCTTTGAACTGAACTTTGGACCCGATACCGACGCGCCCGCAACGCACATCGCCACGCGCTATAACGGTCTGTACATGGTCTACAACGTTGCCGCCGCCTTCTTTGCGGCGCGCGAGCTAGGCGTGGACGCAGCTCACCTGCAGCCCACGCTCGATGCCTACGTCCCCGCCGGCGGACGCATGGGCCGCTGGGAGATCGCCGGCCGTACCGTCGAGGCAAACCTGGCCAAGAATCCCGTGGGCTTTGATCGCCAGATTCAGTCCATTAAAACGGCAGGCGGCAGGCTCTGCGCCTTCTTCCTGAACGACAACGACGCCGACGGTCACGATGTCTCGTGGATCTACGACGTCGACTTCGAGCGCATCGCCGACACCCCAGGGCTTGTCGCCTTTGCCGGCGGCACGCGTGCACACGATATGCAGGTACGTCTCAAGTACGCCGGCATCGACGCCGCCATCATCTCGAATATCGAGCAAGCGATCGGCGCCATGGCGGACGAGGAGGCTGGTGATACTTTCTACGCCGTCGCCAACTACACGGCCTTCCCGCCACTGGTCAAGGAGCTCGACGAGCTTAAGGGCGCCGATGCGAGCTCGGTTGCCTCCCACGCCGCAACGCGCACCGATGGCAGCGCTGTCCCCACCGATATTGCGCCAGTCGAGCTTTCGCGCCCGCTGCGCATCGTCTACCTGTATCCCGATGCCCTCAACCTCTACGGCGACGGCGGCAATGTTATCGCGCTCGAGCGTCGCTGCGCTTGGCGCGGCATTCCCGCGCGCGTGGACGAGGTCCGTATGGGCGAGACGCTCGATCTCACCGACGCCGACATCATCATGATGGGCGGCGGCTCCGACCGCGACCAGCTGGCCGTGGCACACGAGCTGTTCGCTCAAAAAGACAAGGTCGCGGCTTATGTTGAGGATGGCGGCTCGCTGCTCGCTATCTGTGGCAGCTATCAGCTGCTCGGCCGTTCGTACTATATGGGCGAGAATCGCATCGAGGGTCTGGGGGTCATTGCCGCCGAAACCGTACGCGGCTCCGACCGCCTGATCGGCAACGTAGCCGTCAAAACCGATCTGGCACCCGAGCCCTTTGTGGGATTCGAGAACCACGGTGGCCGCACGCTTTTGGACGCCGAGGCCACGCCGCTCGGAACGTCCGTCGTCACTGGCACCGGCAACAACGGCGACGATGGCTTTGAGGGTCTCATCTACAAGGGCGTCATCGGCACGTACCTGCACGGACCGGCACTGCCCAAGAACCCCGAACTCGCCGACTGGCTGATCGCGCACGCCCTCGAGCGGCGCGGCGATGCGCAGGCCACAGCCCTGCTGCCGCTCAAACCCCTCGACGACACCTACGAGTACGCCGCCCACGACGCCGCCATGAAGCTCCTCCCCTAGCACCTCACAACCACAAAGGGGACAGGCACCTTTGTGGTGGTTTTGCCCCATCCCAGCTGTTTGTCTCAATCTGTAACATCTAGACCGTTAAAAGTCGTCTTACTGTTACAGAATGAGATGTTCGTCCCGACGTCTGCCTTTTGTCTCGATCTGTAACACATAGAGCCGATTTATCAGCCCAGATGTTACAGGTTGAGATGTTTGATGATCGGGATAGAGAGCCAGCTCCTATGTGGTGGTTTTTCAGTTTGCCAACGATATGTGAACGGCTAAAAAAGTCTGCTATACTCTTTCCCGCTGTCCCCATCGTCTAGCGGCCAAGGACGCCACCCTTTCAAGGTGGATATCGCGGGTTCGAATCCCGCTGGGGGCACCATTTGAAATGTGAAGCCCGTTACCAATTCGGTAGCGGGCTTTTTGCTACCGATATGCCGGGATTCGGACCCGGCAGGGTGCGGATCCCGGCATCTTCCGATGGACCATGGCAAAAAATGGCAAATATGAGTACTGTTACCGATTTAGTAACAGCGATTTCATGCCTTCAGAAATCGATTTAGACGTCAGGTGTCCTACGGCGGAAGAATTGCAGACGTTTATCGGCTAAGTACTTGGACATATGTTGCGTAACACTGCATATTTTGCAAATAAATAATGCTACAGGACTTGTGACAGTACTCATATTTGACGTTTTTTGCCCACAACCCTTTATACCTAGGCGAATCGGCGGCAAAACGGGCTTCAAAGCGTCCTTCGCAAACAAAAACCGGGGCCCGCATGATGCGGACCCCGGCTCAATACCGTGACGATATGTCAGTTACGCTCTACACGTAGAACAGGATGTCGTCGTAGGTCGGGACCGGCCAGTAGTCGGCGGCCACAATCTCCTCCATGGCATCCACGGCGGCGCGCAGCGTATCCATAGCGGGAACGACCTCATGTGCATACACGTTGGCCTGCTCCTGGCCATCGAGAGCCTCGGCCTTCTGATGCACGGCGTCGAGCGCCTTGATGGAGTCGTTGATGGTGGTGATGCCGTTGCAGAGCTTGTTGAGCGTGTTCTGCTCGCACTGCATGGCGGCCTCCGCACCAGCGGCACGAATAGTCTCAAGGCCCTTAGCGACCTTGGTGGCATAGGCGGTAATGACCGGGCGATAGGTACGACGCGCCTCGCGAACCATCGTGGTGGCCTCGATGTTCATGAGCTTGTTGTACTTCTCGAGCTTGCAGTCGTAGCGGCACTGGGCCTCGGCCTTGGTCAGGACACCCGTCTCCTCAAAGAGCGCAATGGCCTTATCGGAAACAAAGGCGGGCAGGGCGTCGGCCGTGGTCTTGTTGTTGGCAAGACCGCGCTTCTCGGCCTCAACGGGCCACTCGTCGGAGTAGCCGTCACCGGAGAACAGGATGCGCTGGTGGTCGGTCAGGACCTTCTTGCAGTACTCGAGCGCAGCGTCCTGGAACTCATCCTCGGGCGTACCCTCAAGCGCGTCGGCGAAGGACTTGAGCGACTTGGCCACGGCGGCATCGAGCACCAGGTTGGAGTCGGAGACGTTCTGCTCGGAGCCGCAGGCACGGAACTCGAACTTGTTGCCGGTGAAGGCAAACGGGGAGGTACGGTTGCGGTCGGTGTTGTCCTGCATCAGCTTGGGCAGGGTATCGGCACCCAGGTCGAGCACGCCGCGCGTGGCATGGACGGAAGCCTTGCCATCGATGATCTTCTCGACGACCTCGGTAAGCTGGTCGCCCAGGAAGATGGACATAATCGCCGGAGGAGCCTCGTTGGCGCCCAGACGATGGTCGTTGCCGGCAGAGGCAACGGAGGCACGCAGGAGCTCCTGATAGTTATCGACGGCCTCGATCACCGCGGTGAGGAAGACGATGAACTGCAGGTTGTCGAGCGGGGTGTCGCCCGGATCGAGCAGATTCTCGGACTCGGTGCCAAGCGACCAGTTGTTGTGCTTGCCCGAACCGTTGATGCCCTCGAAGGGCTTCTCGTGCAGCAGACAGACCAAGTCGTGGCGGGAGGCGATGAGCTTCATCTTCTCCATCATGACCAGATTCTGGTCGATGGCCTCGTTGACCTCGCCATAGACCGGTGCAAGCTCATGCTGGCAGGGAGCAACCTCGTTGTGCTTGGTCTTGGCGGGAATGCCGAGCGCCCACAGCTCATCGTCCAGATCCTTCATATAGGCCGAGACGGTGGGGCGGATAGCGCCAAAGTAGTGCTCCTCGAGCTCCTGGCCCTTGCAGGGAGCAGCACCAAAGAGGGTGCGGCCGGTGATGACCAGGTCCTTGCGCTTGCGATAGGCGTCCTTCTTGATCAGGAAGTACTCCTGCTCGTCGCCCACGGAAGGAACGACCTTCTTGGGGGTCTTGCCAAACAGCGCCAAAACGCGCTTGGACTCACGCGAGAGCGCGGTCATGGAGCGCAGCAGCGGGGTCTTCTTGTCCAGGGCCTCGCCCGTGTAGGAGCAGAAAGCCGTGGGGATGCACAGGACATCGTCCTTGATAAAGGCGGGGCTGGTGGGATCCCAAGCGGTGTAGCCACGGGCCTCGAAGGTAGCGCGCAGGCCGCCGTTGGGGAAGCTGGAGGCGTCCGGCTCGCCCTGGATGAGGTTCTTGCCCGTAAACTTGGTAATGGCGGTGCCGTCGTGGTTGGGCTCCAGGAAGCTATCGTGCTTCTCGGAAGTAATGCCCGAAAGCGGCTGGAACCAGTGCGCATAGTGCGTCGCGCCCTTGGAGATGGCCCAGACCTTCATGGCATGGGCAACGGCGTTGGCCACGTCCAGGTCGAGCGGCTCACCGCCCTCGAGGGTTGCAGCAAGGCGCTTCCAAATGTCCTTGGGGAGGTAATCCTTCATGACTTCCTCAGAGAACACCATGGTCCCGAAGCGGTCAGTAAGTTCGGCCATACGGAACTCCCTTCGTATCGGCACCGCGTGAGAAGCGGTGTTGATTACTAACGAACGAGTCATAGCTTAGACTCGCCGTGTTTCCGCGACATTACCGTTATGTTGCCGTCGCGAAACCAATCAATGAGGTTACCCTATCGAGGCGGCGTTGCCACCCTCAACAGTCAATCAACTGCATAAATTGCAGACCTCTCCCCATGGTTTAAGGGTAGTCAATGTAGAATGGGCTCTATTAACTGGTATTTCGCATCAGATACCATTCAATATAGCCCCATCCTACATTGACTGCCCTGTTATAGGAAATGCCGATAGCGAAGCATTTTCGATTGGTATCACCAAATCGCGAGAGAAATTCCATCTTGGCGCAGTGGTGCTGTAGAATCCTTGCAACAAAACATCGCACCTAGGCATCTAAAGGAGCACGATATGCGCGTCGACGAGGTTTTTAAGCAGGCAGCATCCCGGGGCACCGCGCCCATTTCGTTTGAGATGTTCCCGCCCAAGGGCGAGCTGACCCTCGACACGGCTCGCGAGGTGGCAGGCAATCTGTGCAAGCTTTCGCCGAGCTTTGTCTCGGTCACCTGCTCGGCCGGCGGCTCGGGCAACGGTGCCACCACCGCCTCCATCGCGCATATGATTACGAGCGAATTCGATACGCCCTCGGTGGCGCACCTCACCTGCGTTGGCCGCACGCATGCCGATATCGCCACCAAGATCGACGAGTATCGCTCGGTCGGCGTGGAAAACGTGCTGGCCCTGCGCGGTGATCTCCCCGCTGGCGCGACTGAGGACGACAAGCCCGCCTCCGACTACGCCTACGCCCGTGACCTCATCCCCGAGCTCGTCGACGCCGGCTTTTGCGTGGGCGCCGCAGCCTACCCCGAGGGCCACATTGCCTGCGAGGATCTCAACCTCTCGGTCGAATACCTCAAGCAAAAACAGGACGCCGGCGCGAGCTTCTTTGTGACGCAGCTCTTTTTTGACAACGAGTGCTTCTACCGTTTTCGCGAGCTTGCCGACAAGGCCGGTATCACCGTGCCCATTACCGCGGGCATCATGCCGTTTATGGGCAAGTCGCAGATCAGCCGTATGGTCTTTATGTGCGGCGCGTCGCTGCCCTCCCCCGTCATCAAGATTCTCGCCAAGTACGAGAACGACCCCGAGAGCCTGCAGGCAGCCGGTGTAGATTATGCCGCCCGTCAGCTTTGCGACCTCAAGGAGCACGGTGCCGACGGTCTGCACCTGTACACTATGAATCGTCCTGCGATCGCCGCAACCATTATGGAGCGCCTGGGGTAATGGAAAAACCGCACATCGATACAGCTTTTGGTGAAGTGCCGGCCGACCTTGCGTCGCCGGCGCTCTACCGTATCGATGCCGCCCATCGCCCCCGAGTCGACCGTGCCGAGATGCTGCGCTACCTGGGCTACAGCGGTCAGCAGATTGAGCCCGAACTGTCGCAGCGTATTGAGCTTGTCGTTGAGCGTCTGGAGCTGGACATTGAACCCCGTGGCGTGCGCCGCGTATTTGCCATCGACGCCACGGGCGTCGATGAACAGAGCGAGCCTTGCATTCGCTTGGTCGGCACTAACGTTGAGCTGCGCGGTCGCGATATCTATCGACATCTCAAAGACGCCCGCTTTGCCGCGCTCATGGCATGCACCCTCGGCATGGAAGCCGAGCGTCGCCTGCGCACCACGGGAGCCCAGCAGCCCCTGGAGGGAGCCGTGCTCGACGCCGCATGTTCTGCCTATGTAGAAGCCGCCGTCGAGCAGATGGACCAGCAGGTCAAGGCTGTGGCCGCCGCACACGGACTCGCCGGTAACTGGCGCTTCAGCCCCGGCTACGGCGACTGCCCGCTTACGGCCCAGCACTCAATCGTGGCTGCGCTCAACGCCACGCGGCTCATCGGGCTTACCGTCACACCTACCAGCCTGCTCATGCCCACCAAGAGTGTGACCGCAGTGATCGGTCTGTTTGACGGCGAGGTCCACGACGCCCAGGGCCGCCCCACCTGCAATATCTGCCGCATGCGCGAGCACTGCCGCTTCCGCGCCGCCCACACCACCTGCTATTCCAGCCATTAGGAGCCCTCGATGTTTACTCCGCTTATCACCCATGATCTGGACGGCGCCGCGCTGGCGGCGCCCGTTGATGCAGCACGCCGTAATGGCGCTGCATACAAGACGCGCACGATCGGCGACCTTCGCATTAAGGACGATCGCCTGCGCGCCGCCATCGAGGGCACGGGACATCTCCTGTTCGACGGCGGCATGGGCACCATGCTGCAGGCGGCCGGCATGAAGGCTGGCGCCCTGCCCGAGCTGCTCAAC
>CALFGH010000154.1 GCA_937958315.1 uncultured Collinsella sp.
GTCCACCAGCATCCGGGCAGACACGCGGTCGCTCAAGGGGCCTGCAACCTCGCAGGTTGAAAGCACGCCGGCGCGTGCGGCGATGGCGTCGAGCGTTCCCTCGCCACCGTCCGCCAGCGGCAATGCGTGCACCTCGGCATCGGGCCACACACGGCGCATGCCTTCGGCAACGGCCTCCTCCGCCTGCGCGCTCGAAACGCTGCCCTTAAAGGAATCAATCGCCAACAGCACACGGCGGGGCCGGCGACACGCGGGGCCAAAGCCGAGCGTCTCGTCGGCGAGATCTCCAACACCCACAAGCGCCTCAGCGTGGGCCGCATGCGCCTCAAGGTTCAAACCGCAACCGCAACCGATGCCGTCGACACCACGCAGACCAGCAAAATAGCTGCTCAGCATCTCGCGGCACTCGCCTGCCAGCACGCCGGCGGTTACATTAAACCGATGGTTCAGGCGCGAATCGGCATTCAGGTCGTACAGCGAGCCCAGCGCACCCGCCTTGGCATCGGCCGCGCCATACACGCAACGCCCCACGCGCGCGTTAACCATAAGCCCCGCACACATGCAGCAAGGCTCGAGCGTTACATAGACCGTGCAATCGGAAAGGCGCCAGCGACCGAGCGACCGAGCGGCAGCGCACAGGGCCGCGAACTCTGCATGCGCCGAAGGGTCCTGGTCGAGCTCGCGACGATTATGCGCCCGTGCGACAATTTCGCCCGTGCGCACCACCACGGCACCAATCGGTACCTCGCCCACCGCAGCAGCGGCGCGCGCCTCGGCCAGCGCCTCGCGCATGAACTTCTCGTCGATTTCGGTGCTCGTCATCGTTCGCCTTCCCTGTTGCAAATTCAAAACGATGCTATCATTACGACTCACGGAGAGATGGCAGAGCGGTTGAATGCGGCGGTCTTGAAAACCGTTGAGCGCGAGAGCGTTCCGGGGGTTCGAATCCCCCTCTCTCCGCCACTTCTAGTGATGCACCGGCGTCATGGTGCGCTCAAACAGCGCATCGACCACGTCGGCTATCTCGGGTCGACGCTCAAGATCGTGGCCCGATTCCCACCAATTTGTGAACAGTCGAATAATGCCACCGGCGATAAACTCCGATGTTGTCTCGAGCGAAACGGGCGCCAGGGCATCTTCGGCAAGCGAGCTCATCACACGCTCACGGATGGAACGCGCAATGCGGTCGCAAATCATGCCGGTCAGCATGCCCGACATGCTGCTTGCCAAAATGTTATCCATGAGTTGCTCATGTGCCAGAATCATATTCATGGCATCTTCAAAGACCTCATGACGAAGCGCCTGTACGTCATCAAACGGCTCCGCGTCCGCTGCATCGGTCCGGTTTTGCGGCAGGCCCGTCATAAGCTCATCGATATAGAAGGCAAAGTAATCGTTTTTATCGCGAAAATGCTTATAGAACGTCGTGCGGCGAATCAGGGCCCGGTCGCAAAGCATGGCAACCGTCAAATCCTCAAACCGATGCTCTTCCAAAAGCTCGGTAAAGGCATCGAACAGGGCACGATAGGTTTTCTTGATGCGAAGGTCCATCCGTATCGCCATCCTCAAGGCGTAGACAGCATTCCTTAATTTGTCGCATATCTTACACCTGTACCACCCGTTCGTTATTGGCGCCCCCTCCCTGGTTGAAACACAACGCTTACCGGAAAGTTCGGCACCGCCAAAGGTTGCGGGTATACTAGATACGTTATACCAACAACGGCAGGCGCAAAACGCCGCTGCCATTCGAAACGGAGACATCATGCTTCCCGTCATCATCGGTATCGTTGTTCTCGTTGTGATTGCCTGTGCCATCGCCGGCATCTACAACAACATGGTCACCAAGCGCAATCGCATCGATAACGCCTGGCAGAACATCGACACGCAGCTGCAGCGCCGCAACGATCTGATCCCTAACCTGGTCGAGACCGTCAAGGGCTACGCCAAGCACGAGCAGGACACGCTCGCCGCCGTGGTCAACGCGCGCAACGCCGCCGTGAGCGCCACCACCCCCGAGGCCAAGATGGAAGCGGACAACGTGCTGACCGGTGCGCTGCGCCAGCTCTTTGCCGTCGCCGAGGCCTACCCCGACCTTAAGGCGAACACCAACTTTACGCAGCTCCAGTCCACACTCGAGGACACCGAGAACAAGGTGAGCTACGCGCGCCAGAGCTACAACGATTGCGTGCTCAGCTACAACAACGCCATCCAGACGTTCCCGGCTGTTATCTTTGCCGGCATCTTCCAGTTTAAGGAGCGCCAGGGCTTCGAGGCCGCCGAGGCCGCCCGCCAGGCACCGACCGTCAAGTTCTAGTGAGCCGTTGACGCATTCACAACCGTTTTTACATAAACCGCCCCGTCGAATGCATACTTCGACGGGGCGGTTTCCTTTGTCGCGAAGGTCCCCCTCAAGGCGCCGTGCATTTTTGTGAGTATTCAGCATGCCCGACAGCTTCGAGCGCCACGATAAATGCCAAAGACCGCGAATATTCCTGCAAATCAAACGCTGTCAGCCCATAGCCCCGCCCATCATTCGTAGAAAACATCGATAAATCCCGATTTTTCGCCCGAGGTCGGTATGCAAGGGCCTTCGATTGCAGAATACTCGCAAAAATGCACGTCGCCACCACCCCCACATGGCTCGAAGCAAAACAAAAGCGCGGCCAAAAGGCCGCGTACCATCTTTAATTCAGATCTATATTGCCCGTAACGGCAGTACCGAGGTAACGCAGTCCCGAGGGCAACCTACCTTTCCGGCGCACTCCGCAGGACGAAAGAACCTCCGCCGCACGAAGTGCGCAGCGAAGGTTCTTTCATGTCCGAGGACGCGCCGGAAAGGTAGGTTGCCCTCGGGCCGGACATACAAGGCAGCTTATGCGACGGTGTAAACCCAGTTGTGCTTATCCTCGACAGCACCGGACTGAATACCAGTCAGGGTCTCGCGAAGCTTCTTCATCACGGGGCCGATCTCGGTGCAGCCAGCCGGGAAGGTCACGGTCTCATCGGCACCGTAGACCTTGTTGTCGATCTCGCCCACCGGGGAGATGACGGCAGCAGTGCCGCACAGGCCGCACTCCACAAAGGTGCCGGCCTTGACCTCGGCCCACTCGACGGGACGCTGGTCGACGGTCATGCCCAAATCCTCGGCAACCTGAACGAGCGAGCGACGGGTGATGGAGGGCAGGATGGAGTCGGTGTGCGACTGCGGAACGACGAGGGTGCCGTCCTCCTTCACGAACAGGACGTTGGCGCCACCGGTCTCCTCGACATAGGTGCGGGACTCGGAGTCGAGATACAGGTTCTCGGCATAACCCTCGCGATGGGCCTCCATCGTGGGCTTAAGGGACATGGCGTAGTTCAGGCCGGCCTTGATGTTGCCGGTGCCATGCGGTGCGGCGCGGTCGTACTCGGAAACGCGCAGCTTGACGGGCTTGAGGCCACCCTTAAAGTACGGACCGACCGGAGTCACGAGAATACGGAACGTGTACTCAGGAGCGGGAGCCACGCCAATCACGTCACCGGAGCCGATCATAAACGGACGGACATACAGAGTCGCGCCGGAGCCGAAGGGCGGAACCCAGGCGGCGTTGGCAGAAACGACCTGCTTAACGGCCTCAACGAACTTGTCCTTGGGGAACGGGGGCATCTCGAGGCGCTGGGCAGAGTTATACATGCGCTCGGCGTTCATGTCGGGACGGAAGCAGACGATGCTGCCGTCCTCGGCGGTGTAGGCTTTCAGACCCTCAAAGACCTCCTGGCAGTAATGGAAGATGCCGCCGCACTCGGAGACGTGCAAGGTGTGGTCGGTGGTCAGGCCGCCCTCGTCCCACTCGCCGTCCTTCCAATGGGCCTCGTAACTGTAATCGGTCTTCATGTAGCCAAAGCCGAGGCTACCCCAATCGATATCCTTCTTCTCGACAGTCATATGTCGCTCCTTACATACACAGTTGCATACTCGCGAACTCGCACGCAAGGACCGAGGCCGACCGCGTCGCAACGTCGCACGCCCGGAGCGTAGAGCCGGACGGGACACGCGGGCAACACCAAAGCCCATGGCACATCGATTCGCATGCAGGAGATTGTACTCCCCGTACGCGTCTGATAAAACGCTTTTCTTTAACTAAGTAAAGTATTTTCATTTGACCGAAGCATAAAGGCCCGCCACCGTAATCGGTGACGGGCCTCAACGACACAGTTTGTGCGCTGCCTCGAGCTATGCGTTCTTTTTGCCCAGCTTAGCCTTAACCAAGCCGACCACGGTCGGAATGATCGACACGGCGACGATGCCGATAATCAGCAGCTCAAAGTGCTCCTGCACAAAGGGAATGCCGCCAAAGAAGTAGCCCAGCAGCGTAAAGACCGTTGACCAGGTAATGCCGCCCAGCACGTTAAAGATGACAAAGTTGCGCCAGTGCATGCCGCCCATGCCGGCGATAAAGGGCACAAAGGTGCGGATAAACGGAAAGAAGCGACCCAGGAAGATGGCCAGGTGGCCCCACTTGTCCAAGAAGTCCTCGGACTTTTTGATGCGCTCGGGCGTCATGGCCTTTACCTTGCCCGAGGCGATGATCTTGCGGCCAAAGAAGTGGCCGATCATAAAGTTGCACTGATCGCCCAGGATGGCTGCGGCCCATGCGGTGGCCAGAAGCGCCACGATGTTAAAGCCGCCGTTGTGGGCAAAGAAGCCCGAGGCAAACAGCAGCGAATCGCCGGGAAGGAACGGGAAGAACACCACACCCGTCTCGATAAAGATGATCAGGAACACGCAGCCGTAGGCCATAAGCGGGCCGGCGGCGATCCAGCTGGCGATCGCGGTGCGCGGATCCTTAAGCAGCTCGGCGATAAAATTGATGAAACCCATGAAGTAAAACCTCTCAGTTGTGGGCGCGGATACGTCCAAGTTGACCAGTATACGGTTGCGGCGCCCCCTCGTGCGCAACCCCACAAAAGCATGACTCCATTACCAGCAAGTTTGCATAACTGACACCTGTCGCGCAAAGCCGCCAAGATTGTTCTTCCTAATCCCTAGCGAATCGCTATACTTTATTGAATCGCATTGCCATGGCGCTAAGGGAGGGCGGCCAGTGAGCTTTATCAATACCATTCGCGAGGACATCAAGACCGTCCAGGCGCAGGACCCCGCCGCGCAAAGCGGTCTGGTCATCTTCCTTTCCTATCCTGGCCTGCACGCCAAGTGGAACCACGTACCCGAGCATTGGCTCTGGGAGCATGGACATCGCTCGCTCGCCCGTGTGCTCTCGCAAATCACCCGCCACATCACCGGCGTCGAGATTCATCCTGCCGCACAGATCGGCAAGCGCTTCTTTATCGACCACGCCATGGGCGTCGTCATCGGCGAAACCACCGTCGTGGGCGACAACTGCGTGCTCTACCAGGGCGTCACGCTCGGCGGCACCGGTAACGAGACCGGCAAGCGCCACCCCACCCTGGGCAACAACGTCACCGTGGGCACGGGCGCCAAGGTGCTCGGCAACATTCGCATCGGCAACAACGTCAAGATCGGCGGCAACTCGGTTGTCGTCAAGGACGTGCCCGACAACTGTACCGTCGTGGGCGTGCCGGGACGCATCATCAAGCGCAACGGCTGCCGCGTGTTCGAGGAGAGCTTCGACGCCAAGCAGCACCGCGAGTACATGCCCGACGACGCCGCCGAGCAGTCCGCGCTCAACCGTCAAGGCATCACCGAAAACGCCCGCCGCGTCAAGGAACTCGAGCGAGAGGTGGCCGAGCTCAAAGCCCTCGTCGCCAAACTCGTGGACGAACGCTAGAGGCGAACGACCACCGACAACATTGACGCCAGCGCAAAGGCGCGCCAGAGGATTCGCCCCCGGCGCGCCTTATTTGTGATGTGGCAAAGGAACTGTCCCTTTGTCACATTATGCGAACTGGCTCAGATAGAGGTCGGCGTAAGCGCCCTCGGCTGCGAGCAGCTCCTTATGCGTGCCCTGCTCGATAATGTTGCCGTGGTCCATGACCAGAATCAGGTCGGCATCCACGATCGTCGACAGGCGATGCGCGATCACAAAGCTCGTGCGCCCATGCATGAGCGCGTCCATGGCGCGGCCGATGGCAAGCTCGGTGCGCGTATCCACGCTTGAGGTCGCCTCGTCCAGGATGAGAATCGCCGGGTTGTTGAGCAGCACGCGCGCAATGGTCAGCAGCTGGCGCTGGCCCTGGCTAATGCTCTCGGCATCGTTGGCCACGCGCGTGTCATAGCCCTGCGGCATGGTGCGCACAAAGAAGTCGACCTGCGCGGCGCGTGCGGCCGCCACGATCTCCTCGCGCGTCGCCTCGGGGCAGCCATAGGCGATATTCTCGGCAATCGTTCCGTCGAACAGCCAGGCGTCCTGCAGCACCATGCCAAACTGCTGCCGTAGCTCGCCGCGGTCCATGCGGCTCGTATCCACGCCGTCGAGCGTAATACGCCCGCCGTCAATCTCGTAGAAGCGCATGAGCAGGTTGATGAGCGTCGTCTTGCCTGCGCCCGTTGTTCCCACCACCGCAATCTTCTGACCCGGTTCGGCGGTAAACGACACGTCGCGCATGAGCGGCTTGTCGGGCGCGTAGCCAAAGCGTACATGCTCAAAGGCGACACGGCCCTCAACGCGACCCGGCAGCCTGGCGGCCTCGTCCGGCAGCGGATCGGCCTCCATCTCGGGCTCGTCGAGCAGGTCGAACACGCGCTCCGCACTCGCCAGCGCGCTCTGCAGCGAGTTGAAGGTAAACGACAGCTGCGTCATGGGCTCGGATGCCTCGTAGATAAACTGGAAGAACGCCTGGAACACGCCGACGGTCATGTGGCCGGCAACCAGCATGCTGCAGCCCACAATCGCAATCACGATCTGTGCCAGGCGGCCGATAAAGCGCACCGCGGGGCCGACGGCGTTAATCATGAAGTCGGCCTTGGCACTCACGCGCGCCAGCTCGCCCGAGGCCTGGTGCACCTCGGCAGAACTCTGACGCTCGCGGTTAAACGCGCGAATCACCAGACGGCCCGAGTAGCCTTCCTCAACCGCACTCGTAATCTTGGACACCCACTCCTGGCGCTCACCGGTCACGTCATGCGTGCGGCGCGAGACCACCTTGGTCACCAGCAGCGACAACGCCGTAAAGAACAAAAAGACGAGCGTGAGCGGCACGCTAAACACGAACATCACGCTCACGGCGCCCACCACGGTACCGATCGACACCAGAAGCTGCAGCAAGCCACGCTGCATGCTCTCGGACATCTTGTCCAGGTCGTTGGTCGCACGGCTGACGACCTCGCCGGGACGATGCGCGTCAAAGAAGGCAAGCGGCAGACGGTTGAGCTTTTGTGCGATGCGGTTGCGTAGGCGCAGGTTGAGGCGTTCGGCCACGCTCGACATCAAAAAGCTCTGGAGCGCGTAGAACGAGGCAGCGGCGGTCCAAATCATAAAGTAGATGAAGATGGTCCTGCCGCAGTTCTCCCAGGTGATGTTGAAGGTGGTGTCGTTGGCAAACGCCACCTGAATGTGGCTCCACAGCTCATCGATCACGCGGGCGCTATATGCCGGCGCAGCGGTGTTAAAGATGGCATAGAACACAATGCTCGCGAACACGATATAGAAGCGCCAATGGTCGCCGGCAGCCTCGCTCCACAGGCGGCGCACCGTCGCCCAGGTATCTCGAGGCGTCTCGTCCTCGTCTTCGTCGTCCACATCGCGCATGCGTTCCGCCTCGGCTCGGGCGCGCTCATCCTCCGCGCGCTCATTTTCCTCATAGAGCGCCTGGCGGCGAGCCTCGCGCGCGGCTGCAGCCTTGGCGGCCTCATCCAGCTCGGGTGCTACGGCAGCCTGGTCGACCGTTTTATCGGCAGCGTCCGCAGCGGCGGTATCAACAACACCGCCCTGTTTCTCGAGCTCCTCGGTCATGCTACTCACCTCCCTTCATTTGCGATTCCGCGATGGCACGGTACACCTCGCAGGTTTCCATAAGCTCGCCATGCGTGCCCAGGCCCACAACCTCGCCGTCCTTGAGCACGACGATCTGGTCGGCGTGCAAGATCGTCGAGATGCGCTGCGCGATGATGAGCACCGCGGCGTCACGCGTCTCGTCTTGCAACGCATGGCGCAGGGCGGCATCGGTCTTAAAGTCCAGGGCCGAGAAACTGTCATCGAAGATATATAGATCGGCATGCTTCATGAGCGCACGGGCGATAGCCAGACGCTGGCGCTGGCCGCCCGAAAAGTTCGTGCCGCCCTGCGCCACCGGGGTATCGAGTCCCTGCGGCTGATCGAGCACAAAGGTGCTCTGGGCAACCTGGAGTGCATGAAGCATGTCGGCCTCGGTCGCGTCTTCGTTGCCAAAGCGCAGATTGCTTGCCACGGTGCCCGAGAACAGCCATGCCTTTTGCGGCACATAGGCAATGCGCCCGCGAATCTCGTCTTGCGTAAGCTCGCGCAGGTCGACGCCGTCCAGGCGAATGGCGCCCTTGGTGGCGTCGTGGAAGCGCAGCAGGAGCTTGGCCACCGTCGACTTGCCCGAACCCGTCGAGCCGACGATCGCGGTCGTCTGACCGCGGCGACAGGTAAAGTTCAGATCGCACAGCGTGTCCTCGTCGGCATCGTCAAAACGAAACGACATATGGTCGAACACGGCAACCGCGCCGGTTCCGTCCTTTGAGTCGGACGTGCCCGCGTCGAGCGTTCGCTCACCATCGACGATACTCGGCTCAATCTCCAGCACCTGTTGCGCACGGTTGAGGCACGCAGCGGCACGCGGAAGCGTCAAAATCACCATCTGCGCCATCATCACAAAGAACAGAATCAGGATCGCGTACTCCAGCACCGCCGAGATGCTCGCGATCTGCATCGCATGGGCGCCCACCCGGTTACCGCCCACCCACAGCACCGCTACCTCGGCGATGTTCATCAAAAAGAAGCTGGAGCTGTCGAGCCCCACAAACAGGTGGTTGACCTTAATGGCGTTGTCCGCGTAATCGCTAAATACCTCGTCCAGGCGCTGCTCCTCGTGGCGCTCCTTATTGAAAGCGCGGATGACGCGAACGCCCACGATGTTCTCACGCAGCACCACGTTCATACGGTCGATAAAGCTCTGAAGGCGCATAAAAATCGGCGCGGCGTTAGCCACCGTAAAGACCGCCGCCACCAGCACGATCGCAACTACCACGCCCAACAGCGTTCCCATAGCGGGATCGATGAACCAAGCAAAAATGATGCCCGCGACGGCCAAGAACGGCACCGGCAGCACCAGCTGAATCGTCTGCAGGATAGCCTGCTGAATCACGTTGATGTCGTTGAGCGAGCGTGTGATCATCGATCCCGTGCCAAAACGCTCAAAGTCGCTGGCAGCGAGCTCGAGCGATTTGTCGTACACGGCATTGCGGATATCGCAGGCCACGTTGGCGGCCAGGCGCGCCGAAAGATAGCAGCCCAGCACCGTGCCGCCGCTAGCCATGCTGGTCGCGATAAACATGTATAGGCCGTTGCGTAAAATGTAGTCGACATCGCCCGTGGTAATACCGGTGTTGACCATGTTCGCCAGCATCGTGGGAACCAACAGCGTACCGACGTTATCCACCAGCAGCACCAGCAGCGTCACTGCGACAAGCCCTCGATAAGGCTTCAAAAACCTCATTAGCAGTCGCACGACTCCCCCTCACGTCGATCTTGCATCTGACTTTCGGCTGCCACCTGCTGCTTAAATGTCTCGCACTCGTCGCCGAGCACCTGAGAAAATTTGCCGATCAAGCGCATAATCTCGCGTTGCTCACACGGCTCAAGCGCGCCAAAGGCTCGCTGCTCGGCCTTGAGTGCCGGCAGCGCATAACGCCCGGCAAATCGCCTGCCCTCTTCGGTCAGGCTCACAACCTTGTTCTTGCGACTGCCTTCGACAAACTCCAGCGTGGCGAAACCCCGCGCCGTCAAGGTTTTAATGGCCGAGTTTATGGTCTGTTTGCTATAGAACCATTCGCTTGTCAGACGACTTACAGCAATGCTACCGCCCGCCGTACTGGTGTCGACGAGCATCCAATAGGCACAGTCCGAAAGACCGCAGGTGCGCGCGAACTCCGAATAGATACGGTCAAGCCCGTTGAGCATCCGGTCGAAATCGACCAGGCTAACTGCACTATTCATCTCTCCCGCCATTCGATAGTCCGAGTTTTGACCAATTTGTATTTCCAGATTAGTCCGAGTTTTGACTATCGTCAATAAGCTCGTTATATACGGGCGACCCTATATAGCATATCGACAGAAAAAGACCGTCGGCGCGGGGGCAGCGCCGACGGTCACGCGAGAATAGCGATGTATTTGCCCGTTAGGCAGCGACGGCCTCGTAGACCGTTGCGCCCGCAAAGCTGTCGTGCAGGCTCTTGCCGCAGATCCAAGGCAGTTCGACGACCTCGCAGACCGTGTTGACCAGCTCGGAGCAGTCAGTAAAGTGGCCCTTATCGTTGAGGGCCTCGCAATCCTGAACACGCCAATAGCCATCGGTGTGCGTGATGTAGTACTCGTGATCGTCGATCGTCACAAAAGCGCGCGTCTTGGAACGCAGCAGCTTCAGAAATCCTTCGAAGTCCGTCTCGACGACATCTCCAGCCTGGAACATGATAGTTACCTCCTGGCCCAGCGCCACCACAGCGCATTGATAAACGTTGGTACCCCTTTAGTAAAACCTTTATCAGAGCTTATGCGCGCATCATTTAGGCAAGTGGTAAAAAACCGCAGGGTAGACGGGATAAAACGTTTAACCATCTCATCAGCTTCTCACATTTTTCCCGCTGTTTTATGCAAGCCGACTTCTCCGATCGGTGGCTATTGCTGTTTGGAGCCCTCTGCGCGATTACGGCTACGGCACGACGGGTAAGAACGGAGCATCTGCAACGTTATCGCTAGGAGAACCCATGGAGACCATCGAAGCGCTCATCCATCGCCGTAGCTGCCGTAACTACAGCGATCGCCCCGTAGAGGCAGAAAAACTCGCACGCATTATCGAGGCCGGCCAGTATGCGCCCAGCGGCATGGGCCGCCAGCCGGTGACGTTTGTCGCCGTAACCGACCCCGCGACCGTCGAGCGCCTCTCGCAGCTCAATGCGCAAGTCATGGGCAGCAACGGCGACCCCTTCTACGGTGCCAAAACGGTTGTGGTGGTACTGGTCGACCGCAGCGTGCCCACGCATCTCGAAGACGGTTCGCTCGCCATGGGCAACCTGCTCAATGCTGCCTATGCGCTGGGCGTCGATTCGTGCTGGATTCATCGCGCCCACGAGGTTTTCGATTCGCCCGAGGGTCTCGAACTGCTGGCCAGCTGGGGTCTGCCCGCCGACGGAAGCCTGCGCGGCGTCGGCAACTGCATTCTGGGCTATGCCGAGGACGTGCTTCCCGAGGCCAAGCCTCGCCGCGACAACGTGGTGTATGTAAAGTAGTTAGTTCCGCCGTTCTAACGAACGGCGGACCCGCTGAAAGGCCCCGTCCCATATTTGCTGCCCCACTCGCAACTTATCTTGCCGATGGAGTTGTCGTCGTTTCGTTCGTGTGAGTCGTTTTGGCGCCGTCGCCTTGTTCGTCCTCGTTCTTTTGCGCATCGGCAATGGTGGCAGCAGCTGCGACCATGCCACGCTGGGGCGCCACACCCGTCTGGTCTCGTGCGCCTTCAACAAGCTCCGTGCCAACATGCGCGAGCTCGGGCGATTTGAACATCGTGCCCAGGCTCGCGCCGCCGCCGGCATAGCCAAGCGCTGCGAGCGCGATGACGACTATCGCAGCAACGACCACGATCGGCACGTAACGATGCCAGCCTGCAGGATTGAGGCCGCTACGGCGGGCAGCACCACGGCTAATGTAGCCAAGCGTTCCATCGTGCTTGAGCTTTGAGCCCACCACGCGCCTTCGTCCCCACAACGAGGACTCGGCCTGCATGGCCAAGCGAGCGCTTGCCGAAGGATAGCCATATTTTGTGCGCTTGAACGAGCCGTCGAACCCCGAGGCGCTTTTGCCCCACGTCCGCGAAGTCGTACGCCGGCCGACCGGCGCCGCACTTCGCTTTGTTCGGTTCGTTTTTGAAGTCTCCGCCATACTCCCCCGCACGCCGTAACACAATCGAAACAATGCTTCTTTGGACTGTATCACACGCGCCGCACGCGGTCACGGCGCCTCGCTCAGCGGTCGTTGTCCTTCAGCAGGCGCCATAAAGTCGTGCGGCTTATACCGAGCACCTCTGCCGCACGTGTCCTGTTGCCGTGAAGGTGCTGCAGGACCAACCGTGCGACATCGCGCTCGGTATCGGCCAGGGGACGCAAGATGTACAAATCGCTTTCGAGCGCCGGGGCGCCAAAGGTCGCGGTCTTGATAACGTCCTCCTGGGCAAGCACCTCTTTCGCCACGGCACGCTCCACCGTTCCAGCCCCCACTAATATATAGAGTCGTTCAGAGACTTCACGCAGCTGCAGGTAATTGCGGGGCCAACGGTACGCATCGAGCGTCTCTGCCGCGGCGGCGGACAACATGGGGGCACCCGTCTTAAACATATCTGCCAGATACCCCAGATAGCGCGCAACCTTTTCCGACGCGCCGCCCTGCTCGGCAATCGCCGGCGCCACACTCACTGCACAGGCCAGACGCTCGGTTACAAAAGCAGCCTGATCGCTTTCGCCGCCGCCCGGCATATCGTTTGCCGTCAACACCACATGGCAACGAGTTGCGAGCGCCGTGTCGATCATTGCGGACACGAGCTCGCGCAGACGTTGGGGGCCAACAGCATGCCAGCCGCTCACGCAAAGCGTCAGCCCCGTTTGGAATAGCGGCGATTCGGAACTTTTGAGCAGATGGCGCCAACCGCGATCCGTAAGCTCATCGAGCGCAACGGACACAAAGGGCTGATCAGCATAGGGTCCATCCAGGTACAGGCGTTTTGCAATCTGATCCTGCCCCGCGCCCAGCTCGCCCTCGAGCATAAGGGGCACCCCACGCGCATAGCTCTCCCGTACGGGGGCAGCGACCGCCGCCGTGTCTTCGACGATGCCGTACGTGCTCGACGCGTAGCGAGCCTCGACTTCGTCGGCATTGAGCCACTCGATGCCCGCATGCGTCGCAGCGGCGCGCAC
>CALFGH010000155.1 GCA_937958315.1 uncultured Collinsella sp.
CAGCACGTCGACGCGCGCGAGCGTCTCGATGCAGTAGAGCTGCTGCGCGAGTACCTTGCGGCGCGCCAGACGCACCGTGGCGATGGCGAGCACCGACGAGGTCAGCAGCACCAGGCCTTGCGGGATCATGCCCAGCAGGGCGCCCACCGTGGACAGCAGCGCCGACGAAGGCACATGACCAGCCAACAGCTCGGAGAAGCACCACGAAAGCGCGCTATCGCCCGGCGTACCGGCGGCATCCCACAGCTCGCTCACGCTCGAGGCAAAGAGCGCTAGACCGAGCGGAATCATGATAATGCTCGCGAACCGCACGATGGCGTTGAGCGCGTTCATGATCTCGGAATTGACCTTTTTTACGTACTTGGCCTCGTTGTTGATCTTTGCCACGTAGTTGTCGGCGCCAACATGGATCACGCGGGCGCGCAGCAGGCCCGAGTCGATAAAGCTGCCGCTCATGAGCTCGGAACCGGGCTGTTTCTTAATAAGATCGCTCTCGCCCGTCAGCAGGCTCTCGTTCACGAGTGCCTCACCCGAAACCACCACGGCGTCGGCCGGAATCTGGTCACCGCGCCCCAAGCGGATGATGTCATCGAGCACGATCTGGTCCAAGTCGAGCTCCACCTCGGCACCGTCGCGCACCGCGATGGCCTTCTTAGAGGTCAGCAGCGTAAGCTTATCGACCATCTTCTTGGAGCGCATGGACTGAATGACGCCGATGGCGGTATTCAAAAACACCACGAACAGGAACGTGAGGTTCTTGAACGATCCGGTCAGCAACACCAAAATCGCCAAGACAGCGTTGATCAAGTTAAACAGCGTGCAGAGGTTCTCGATGATGAGCTCTTTGACCGATTTGGTCTTAAGCTCCATGTTGCGGTTGATCTTACCGGCGGCGATGCGCTCCTCGACCTCGGCGGTCGAAAGCCCGCGCTCGATATCCGTTGCTGCCATACCACGTCCCATCACGTCGCGTCGGTATAAGAAAACCGCCCGGACTATGCGAGGTTCGGACGGTCTTACGTTCGATGGTGCCCCATGTTGGATTCGAACCAACGGCCTTCTGCTCCGGAGGCAGACGCTCTAATCCCCTGAGCTAATAGGGCGAACGGTTGGCATTATACCCAAGTGCGCCACGGGCTAACAAAAGAATAGAAAAAGCTTTGCAATTACGTGGGAGACACGGCGCAGAGGCTCACCTTAGAACGCAAAAGTGAAACAATTAGTATAAACTCTCATGCACATATATAACGGCTCGCGATGCGGGCCGTTTTTGCAAGAGCTATCCATCGAGGTGAGAGGCACACCATGATTGCGATTTTAAAGCAGAGCGCCAGCGACGAGGCCGTCGGCCATATCGTCAGCTGGATTGAGAAGAAGGGTCTCAAGACCGACGTCTCGCGCGGCGAGAACGAGACCATCATCGGCCTGGTGGGCGATACGACCAAGATCGACCCGTTCCTGCTCGAGTCCATGGATGTCGTCGAGCGCGTGCAGCGCGTCTCCGAGCCCTTTAAGCGTGCCAACCGCAAGTTCCACCCCGAGGACTCCGTCATCGACTGCGGCCACGGCGTCAAGATCGGCGGCGACCAGTTCCAGGTCATCGCCGGCCCCTGCTCCGTCGAGGGCGAGAACCTCATTCGCATCGCACGCCGCGTAAAGGCCGCCGGCGCCACGATGCTGCGCGGTGGCGCCTACAAGCCCCGCACCTCCCCTTACGCCTACCAGGGCATGGGCCCCGCCGGCCTGGACCTGCTATGCGAGGCATCCGCCGAGCTCGACATGCCGATCGTCACCGAGATCATGGATCTTTCCCACATTGACCTGTTCGCCGATGTCGATCTGATTCAGGTCGGCGCGCGCAATATGCAGAATTTCGAGCTTCTCAAGGAACTCGGTCATTCCGACAAGGAGGTCGGAAAGACCAAGACCCCGGTCCTGCTCAAGCGTGGCATGTCCGGCACTGTCGACGAGCTGCTCATGGCTGCCGAGTACATCATGAGCGAGGGCAACGACAACGTCATCCTGTGCGAGCGCGGCATTCGCACCTTCGAGACCCGCACCCGCAACACCTTCGACCTCAACGCCGTGCCGGTGCTGCACCACCTGTCGCACCTGCCCGTCGTCGCCGACCCCAGCCACGCCACCGGCTACACCCGCTATGTCGAG
>CALFGH010000156.1 GCA_937958315.1 uncultured Collinsella sp.
GTATAGTCGGCCGCCCTGTGCCGCAGCCGCTTCATCAGGCAGACTTCGGGGGCGATATGCAGGATCCGCTGCGGCCGGCGCAGCAGGTCGGTTTCGCGCGATGCTGGAGCACCGCCGCGAACGTCAACGCCGCCGGTGGCGCCCTCGGGTGCCACGATTACGGTGCAACCGGTGCCGGCCTCCTCGTCCGTATAGTTGCCATAGCAAAAGCCATCGACATCGCAGACGTCAATGGCCTCGAGCAGTGTATCCATGTTTAACTCCTATCGGTTTTCCGCCGCGCCTTGTGCCCGGTCGGGATCCGTACGGTACGCCAAAATTGTAGGCGCTGGGGAATACCCAGCGCCAGATGCAATTACGAGAGTTTTTGAATCGCGCGCGCGACGCGGGCGATGGGTAAGCCCACCACGTTATAGAAGTCGCCCGAAATATCGTGCACGAGCATGCGTCCGCCTGTGCCCTGAATGCCGTAGGCGCCGGCCTTGTCCATGGGCTCACCCGAGGCGACGTAGCGCTCGATCTGCTCGTCGGTGAGCTCGTAGAACGTCACGTCGGTCACATCGACAAACGACAGGCTCTCGGCGGCATGCGGAGCTGTAGCGTCGCCGGCTTTAACGATGCAGACGCCGGTCGCCACCTGGTGCGTGCGGCCCGAAAGCTCGCGGAGCATGGTGCGCGCCTCGTCCTCGTTTGCCGGCTTACCCAATATTTGGCCGTCAAAGGTGACAATAGTATCGGCCGCGACGGTCAACTCATTGGGTTCGGCATGCTCGGCCGCGACGGCAGCAGCTTTGGCACGCGCCAAGCGCTCGACGAGCGTAAGCGGAGCTTCGCCATCAAAAGGCGTTTCATCGATGTCTGCGGGAATTACGCGAATGTTATAGCCCGCCTCGCGCATCAGCTCTATGCGGCGCGGCGATTGCGAAGCCAAAATCATAGTTGGATGCCCTCGGCGACCTTCTCGACGGCCTTTTCGCCGGCGAGCGTGCGCAGCAGCTCCAAGGCAAAGGGGAGTGACTGTGCCATGCCGCTGGCAGTGATGATATTGCCGTCTTGCGTGACCTTCTCGCCGGTATAGGTGCCCTCGGGGAAGCTCTTCTCAAAGCCGGGGAAGCACGTGGCGCGGCGTCCCTCGAGTAGACCAAGCTCGCCTAGGATAAACGGGGCGGCGCAGATGGCGGCAACGTGCTTGGTCGCGGCGAAATCGCAGACTACGTTGCAGACGCGCTGGTCGGCGCGCAGGTTGGTGGCACCGGGCAGGCCGCCGGGCAGCACGACGCAGTCGTACTCGTCAAAGTCGATCTCGTCAAAGAGCACATCACAGGTCACGGGGATCTGCAGCGAGCTCACGACCTCGCGCGTGGGCATGATCGAGACGAGCGTGGCGCGCACGCCGCCGCGACGCATGACATCGACCATGGTCAGACATTCAATCGTTTCAAAGCCATCGGCGGCGAGAACGGCAACGCTGGGCATGAGAGTTCCTTTCGTAAGGCGGCATACAATTAGGCGTCTTATACCCCGAAGACATGCGCTTGCCACGCTCGATTTCCCAATGTTTAAAAAGGGACGGGGATTAAATAATCATTTGGTACAAATTGATTATTTAATCCCCGTCCCAGAAAAATCATCGGGCGTGGCCTTGGGCAAACAGTCTAGTTGCGCCTAAGGTGGACGACGGTCTCGCAGTGGAAGGTTTGTGGGAACAGGTCGACTGGCGTGATCTTTACGGGGAAGAAGGTGCCTTCTTCGACAAAGCGTTTGAGATCGCGCGCCAGGGTGGCCGGGTCGCAGCTCACGTAGGCGACATCGCGAGCACTCGTGCTGGCGATAAGGTCGATCGCCTCGGGGGCGAGGCCTGCGCGTGGCGGGTCGACCACCAAGACGTCGGCATCCTGGTCGGGGAACTCGCGCACCGCGTCTCCGCCAATGACGTCGACGTTATCAAGCTTGTTGATCTCCAGGTTACGGCGCAGGTCGCGCACGGCGGGGCCGTAGGCCTCGACGGCGGCGACAAAGTCGCAGCGGCGGGCG